>CAJJAO010000015.1 GCA_905182265.1 gamma proteobacterium HTCC2207
TTCTCTATGCCCTCGCTTTCAGCTAGAATGCGCTAAAATTTGGCGCCGGCTGCAAAGCCTAAGCTTTAGGTTAAATTCACCTCTACATAGAAGACAATTAACCCAATGGCACAATACGTATACACAATGAATCGGGTGAGCAAAATTGTTCCACCCAAGCGGGAGATTCTGAAAGATGTTTCTCTCTCATTTTTTCCCGGTGCAAAGATTGGTGTACTTGGCCTCAACGGCTCAGGTAAGTCCACGCTGCTTAAAATTATGGCGGGCCTTGATGTGGATTTTCAAGGTGAAGCTCGTGCTATGCCCGACCTTAAAGTTGGCTACCTAGCTCAGGAACCTCACTTAGATCCCGACAAAGATGTACGGGGCAATGTTGAAGATGGCATGCGCGAAGCTGTCGATGCTCTGCGCGGTCTTGATCAGGTCTATCTTGATTATGCTGAGCCGGACGCCGACTTTGATGCCCTAGCTAAAAAGCAGGGTGATCTGGAGGCTATTATTGAATCCTGGGATGCCCATAATTTGGACCATGCCCTCGATGTTGCCGCGGATGCACTGCGCTTACCGCCTTGGGATGCCGATGTTACCTCTCTGTCTGGTGGTGAAAAACGTCGTGTTGCCCTGTGTCGCTTGCTGCTTTCAAGACCTGATATGTTGCTGCTCGATGAGCCGACTAACCACCTGGACGCCGACTCTGTGTTCTGGCTAGAAAAATTTCTCGAAGAGTTTGCCGGCACTGTTGTGGCCGTTACTCACGATAGATACTTTTTGGACAATGTTGCCGGTTGGATTCTCGAGCTGGATCGGGGCCGCGGTATTCCCTACGAGGGAAACTACTCCACCTGGTTGGAAGCCAAGACCAGACGTCTGGATACAGAATCCAAACAAGAGATATCTCGCCAGCGCGCACTGAAGCAGGAACTGGAATGGGTGCGTCAAAACCAGAAGGGGCGACAGGCTAAAAGCAAGGCACGTCTGGCCCGCTTTGATGAGTTGAATTCCCAAGAGTTTCAGACTCGTAACGAGACTAATGAAATCTATATTGCCCCCGGCGAACGCCTCGGCGATAAAGTTATTGTGCTCGACAAGGTCAGCAAAGGCTTTGGCGACACAGTGTTAATTGAAGATCTGACACTGTCGATCCCCAAGGCATCTGTGGTTGGTATTATTGGTGGTAACGGTGCTGGTAAATCAACTCTATTTCGCATGATTGCGGGTACCGAAAAACCAGATAGCGGCACTATTGCTATGGGAGAATCCGTTAAGGTTGCCTATGTTGAACAGAGTCGCGATGCGCTAAATAATAGCCATACGGTTTGGGAAGCAATTTCCGGCGGCCACGATATTCTTCGCATTGGTAGCTATGAGGTGTCTTCGCGGTCCTATGCTGGACGCTTTAACTTTAAAGGTAACGACCAACAGAAACGTGTTGGCGAACTGTCTGGTGGTGAGCGCGGTCGCTTGCACCTAGCCAATACTTTAAAGCAGGGTGCTAACGTATTACTACTCGACGAACCGTCCAATGACTTGGATATTGAAACCCTTCGCGCACTGGAGGAAGCAGTCCTTTCATTCCCTGGCTGCGTACTAGTAATATCCCACGATCGCTGGTTCCTAGACCGTATTGCTACGCATATTTTGGCTTACGAAGATAACAGCGAAATGGTGTTCTTTGAAGGTAACTACAGCGAGTACCACGAAGACTTTATCGCCCGTAAAGGCACAGACGCACAGCCCACAAGAGTGAAGCACAAGCGCCTTAAAACATAATAATAAAGGACAGGCTATGAGCACCAGTATTTGGCACCGTACACCAGACATTGCGCTAATGAACGGCGACATGAACAAAGGCACCATTGGCGAGCATCTAGATATTAAAATGATCGAAGTCGGCGATGATTTTTTGCGCGGCACCATGCCCGCAGATCATCGTACGTTTCAACCCTACAAGGTTGTCCATGGCGGTGCCAACGTAGTACTCGCCGAGAGCCTGGGCAGTATTGCTGGTGCCCATGTTATTGATATGGCTAAGTTTAAATGTCTGGGGCAAGAAGTAAGTGCCAGCCATTTGCGTCCCGTCACCTCTGGTCTAGTGATAGGCACAGCTCGACCTATACACCTGGGTCGTCGTTCCCATGTGTGGGAGATACGGTTGGAGAATGAAGAGGGTAAATTGACCTGTTTGGCCAAGCTAATATTGGCGATTATTCCTGGGTAGGTTCTCCTGTGCAGACTATGTAGCACAGGCTTTTCGACGCAGACTAGCCGGCGGAGTCCGCACTGGCTTGCGCCTGCCGGTGAAATAGATTTCTCTCAATAAAGACGAAAGCTATTAGCCACAAAAATGAGTCCCAGAAATCAAGGAAGTCCCCATGTAGCCCCCAATAAGCAGCGGCGGCAAACAAAATACTGTACAACATCATTTTGAGCCGATTACTGATATTAGCAAAGTGGCCCGCTAACAGGCCGCTACGTTGGAGCAACAAATCTATCTCTAAAATCACCACCACTGCTATCCAGGTTAATGAATTGATGACATCAACCCAAGCTAACCATTGGATCGCCTGCCAGTCAGGCGCCGACCCTAAAACCTGCTCACCATCCAGTCTTAATAGCTCGGTATCCATCAGTGCCAGACAGCTTTGGAGATTCAATAAACTATATTCATCCAAGGTGACAATGCTGGAAAAACCCTGCCCCACCAGGTCACAAACGTCCTCTACTGACAAAGGTGAAATATTGTAAAGCAGCAGCATTTTCGTCAGGTAACCATAAAATACGTAGAGGATAAAACCGTAGGAAAATGCCCTAGCCCCTAAGAACCAAGCTTTGACGTTAGGCTTGCGTAATATTGCGTCATCGAGGAACGATGTCTGTAATTCAAAAAGCAGTAGCAAGGCCAGCCATGCTGACGTATCAATAGTGGCCGCAAAGCCCTGGATGATATCGACCAAGTTAATACCCCTACTAAAAGTCTTGTCTGTCGCCAAACTCTCCTCTTGGAAAAACAAAACAACATTGAGTGCCAACAGCGCGTAGACGCCGTATTTAAAGGCTGTGAAAATAGCCTGGGGCCGAAATACTTTACCCATGTCCAATTTACTCCCCTTAAAGCCGTAGTATTAGCACCTGCAATAGTTCTTCGAGACCCTGCTGGTCCCGATGATCAAAGCGATCAACCGCTGGGCTATCTATGTCCAAGACGCCAATTAACTGGCCGTCTTTTAGCATAGGCACCACTATTTCTGATTTGGACGTCAGGTCACAGGCAATATGCCCAGGAAACTGATGCACATCGGCAACAATGACGGTTTTACTGATTGCCGCGGCTGTGCCGCAAACCCCCTGCCCTATTTCTATTCTGGAACAGGCTGGCTTACCCTGAAAAGGGCCCAGCACTAACTTATTGCGCTTGATTAGGTAAAAGCCAACCCAATTGATACCAGTTAACTCCTGCCACAAAAGTGCAGAACAGTTGGCTAGGTTGGCAACACGGTCTTTCTCACCATCAATAAGCCCCTCAAGCTGCCGGCAGATCATCGAATAGTCTGCGTCTGCATCTGTGGCCGTGGGCTTGGCGGCAGCAATCCGGTCAGAATCTGCGAATGCTTTTAGTCGCGATGAAACCGATTTATCACTGGGCTGCTGCATTAGCGAGAGACCTCATAGAACGTACCCAATAATTGATGCCGAGTTTTTTAGCTGCAACGTCGGCAGCGGCACGGTTTTGATAATGGCCCAAGAAAACAACCCAAAAGGCTGTGCCCTGGGAGGTAATCTCTGTGACCTGGACGTCTGAGCCCAAGTTTAATTCCTGCGCGATCTGCTGTGCTTGCTGCTCAGCTACCTGAAGGGTGCTAAAAGCGCCTAGTTGCACTAGGTAGCCGGATAATGGGTGGGGGGTTTTAATCGGCGCCGCGGGGACTTTATTCGACGCCGCAGGCGCTGTTAGTTTGGCCGCAGGCGCTTTTGATTTAGCCGCGAGCGCTTTTGATCGGGCCGCGGGCGCTGTTAATTTGGCCGCGGGCGCTTTTAGTTGAGCGGCCGGCACTTTAACAACAGGTGCATTAACGGCTGCTGGCTGGCCATCGTTGACTGGGTTTTTGCTGCACAGCCAAAGCTCATCTGAGCTGGCATTGTCTGCGCAGTACCAAGATCGACTTGCCGTCTCTGGAGCCTTATTAATAGGGCCTGTCGTAGAGGAGCAGCCACTGAGGACGACTGCTAAAAGTGCTGCTGCACCAAAGAGTTTAAACAAAGGAATACACCGAATCTTTTATATTATTTTAGGAATTGCACTGGGCGTATTAAGTGCCTATTTTGGCTAATATGTCCAGCACTTGACGCACTAGATAGGCGATTTCTGGATGATCAACCTCGTAGGCAGATCTCTTTTGCTCTAGCTGCTCTCGAAAGCTGCTTTGCAGTTGCCCTTGTTCCAATTGGTGAGTCCCTGATTGGTGGGTCTCTGATTGGGCTGCTTCATTCAGCTTCACCATCTCGTTAATTAACGTGGACCAAAGATCGCGCTCTGAGGGGCTTACTGTGCTGGCCTTTTGTAGCCTGTCCCGGAGGGCTTCAAGCTTTTCTTTTAACTCGCTGTTATCTTCCATGATTGTTGCCTCTTCTCTTTATTAATATCCATATTCATATTCATCCCTGTGCTCTTCAGTTTAAGTATAGACAGATACTTGGGCCCTGTATTAGGGCGCTTTTGAGCACCTAACTGGTGCGTAACCGGGTGAATGAAACAAAATAGTGCAGCTGTATTAGTTACTGGCATAAATATTGCTCCCCCCAGTCTATAAGTAGGCGTTAAAAGCCTACAGCAGGATATATGGTCGATTATGGTGCGCTTTTAATCGTCCGATTGTTATTTCGCACTTTTATAGTGCTTATTTTTAGGGGGAACAGCATGTTAGCCAACAATAAATATCTCAGTCGGGGGATTCTCGCGATTGTTTTATCGGCTCTATCAACTCAGGTTTTTGCCGACGAATTAAACGGCGCCAATACAGCTTGGATTTTGACGTCAACGGCGCTGGTGCTATTTATGACGATTCCCGGTCTGTCGCTTTTTTATGGTGGTCTGGTTCGCTCTAAGAATGTCCTGTCGGTATTAATGCAGTGTTTCGCCATTACTTGCATGGCCTCGTTAATCTGGTTTGCCTTTGGCTACAGCCTCGCCTTTGGTGATGGCGGCTCTATGAACGCGTGGATTGGTAATCTGGATAATCTATTGATGGGCAACATCAAAGAAGACTCCATGGCCGGCGATATCCCCGAGTCTGTATTTGCCATGTTCCAAATGACCTTTGCCGTCATTACCCCAGCACTTATTGTGGGTGCCTTTGCCGAGCGTATGCGCTTTAGCGCGATGCTACTGTTTAGTGCCCTGTGGCTAATTGTTGTCTACGCACCCATCACCCACTGGGTTTGGGGCGGTGGCTGGCTCGCAGAGATGGGTCTGCTGGACTTTGCAGGTGGTACGGTTGTGCATATTACTGCTGGTGTTGCCGCTCTTGTGGCTGCATTGGTTCTGGGCAATCGTAAAGGCTTCCCGACTCAGGCGATGCCCCCCCACAACCTAACCATGACCGTCACCGGTGCTGGCATGCTGTGGGTTGGCTGGTTTGGCTTTAATGCTGGCTCTGCCCTTGCCGCTAACGGCGATGCAGGTATGGCGATGCTAGTGACCCATATTTCTGCCGCAGCGGGCTCTATGGCCTGGATGATGATGGAATGGATTAAGTACGGTAAGCCCTCTGTACTAGGCATTGTGACCGGTATGGTTGCTGGTCTGGGCACAATTACCCCGGCCTCAGGCTTTGTTGGCCCTGGTGGCGCACTGGTGATCGGCTTTAGTGCTGGCATTATCTGTTACTACGCCACTCAGACAATTAAGCAGCGCTGGAAAATCGATGATTCTTTAGATGTATTCCCCGTACACGGCGTTGGCGGCATATTAGGTACTTTTTATGCTGGTATTTTTGCGTCCGATGCTCTGGGTGTGTTCAGTGGGCAGGGTTACAACGAAGGTATGAACATGGCCTCTCAGGTGCAGGTGCAAATTGTGGGTATTGCCGCAACGTTCGTCTATACAGGTATAGCAACATTTATTCTGTTGAAACTGGTCGATAAGCTGTTAGTATTACGTATCGACGAAGAAGACGAAACAAGTGGTCTCGATCTCACAGAGCATAATGAGAGGGGGTATGACCTATAATAAGAAGAGAAGGGGAAAATAAAAAATCGTCCGAACGCTACAGACATACTTGAGATGACTGAGTGAAAAAAAGGGACACTTAAAGCCGCTAACATTGTTAGCGGCTTTTTTATTTGTGCCAATAAAAGGCTGTTGAATTAACAGTACTAGCCTTCGCGGGCCCTATCTAAATAGCCACACATCATTTCAGCCCCTTCAAGAATACGCACCGAGTGGCGCTGCATTAGGTCTGCTGGGATCAGGTAAATCTGCTTATTGATGACCGCTGACAGCGCGTCCCACTTCTGCCAACTTTTAAACCAATTAGGCTGCTCTTCTTTACTGCCCCCAGCAATAATAAGCTGAGGGTCTGCGGCAACAACAGATTCAATATTGACGTAAGGCACCAAGGGAATAGCATCGGCAAAGATATTCACTCCACCGCAAAGAGCAATTACATCGCTGACCATATGTTTACCGTTTAGGGTAATCAGTGGCTCATTCCAAATTTGATAGAAGGTTCTAACCTGGGGCTTGCCCACCTGGTCTCGACGCAACCTATCTAGGCGCTCAGTGAATTCTAGCGCCCGCCTGTCAGCCTGCTGAGTAAAACCGCTCAGCTTCCCAAAACGGTGAAACAGATTGGGGATATCCTCAATTTTGCGGGTCTCGACAACAAAGACTGGAATACCCAGCTTACGTAATGGGTGGATAATCTTATCGCCATTACCCGACTGCCAAGCAATGACGAGGTCTGGCTGCAGAGACAGTATCAACTCATAATTGGCGGCAGCATGGTTGTTCACCCGCTGAATCTTTTTTGCTACCTCTGGGTAGTTACTGTATTCGTCAGCGCCAACGACAAGCCCACCAGCACCTATATGAAACAACACTTCGGTGATATTTGGCGCAAGACTAATAATACGTTTTGCCGGGGCAGCCAAACGCACCTCATCGCCATTGTCGTCGATAACCACAATCTCACTGGCATCAGATGATGGCAGTTGCAGTGTGAGTGCGAGCGGCTGTGCTACTGATACTGATACTGAGGGCAGCAGTAAAAATGGCAGGCCGACAATTAAAATAGCGAGCCAGCGCATTAGGTAATCACCAACGGTCGTTTAGTCACAGGGTGCTGGGCAATAATAGATTTAACGCCAAACACCTTATCAATTAACCTTTCGGTAAGAACTTCTTCTGGAGTACCTTGGGCAGCAATAACACCGCCATCAAAAACCACCAGATTATCGGCACAGCGAGCGGCTAAATTAAGGTCATGCAACACCATCACAACCCCCACACCTTTTTCTGCAAGCTGGCGCACAATGTCTAGGGTCAGTTTTTGATGAGACAGATCAAAGGCAGAAGTTGGCTCGTCCAACACTAAAAACTGTTCGCCTATGGCGCTGGGCTGCCAAATTTGTGCCAGTACTCGAGCCAGCTGTACCCGCTGTTTTTCACCCCCAGACATCTGGGTATAAAAGCGTTTTTGCAGATAGCTGCCATCAACCAGATCCAGCGCATCGCTAACAATCTGCCTGTCTTTTACTAGGCCAGTTTGATGGGGAATACGGCCTAGGCCCACCACCTCGTTGGCCGTGAAAGGGAAGTTAAGCATTGTGTGCTGGGGCAGCACCCCAAGCATCTGGGCTTTTTCTAACAGCGGCCATTCGTCTAATAACCTATGATTGAGGCGCACCTCACCTTTAGTTGGCGCCATCTCACCGGTTAATACTTTTAACAGGCTAGATTTGCCGGCACCGTTGGGGCCCACTATGGCGGTCACCTTACCTGCTTGCACCTCGAGACTGATATTGCGCAGCAAATCAAAGCCCGATAAATGCAGAGAGATATTGTCAGCTAGCATAGTCATGGCTTACACATCCTTGCGCTGCTGCAATAGCAGTGCGACAAAGAATGGAGCGCCTAACAACGCAGTGAGAATGCCCGTGGGCAACTCGGCAGGAATAACCACTATGCGTGCCAAGCTATCGGCAATTACTAATAATGTAGCCCCAGCCAATGCAGAGGCAGGAATCAGCCAGCGATGGTCTGGACCGATAACAAGGCGCACCATATGGGGGATAATCAATCCCACAAAGCCCACTAAACCGGCTAAAGCAACAGACACTCCGACACCTAGCGCAGTGAGCACTATTAGTCGGCGCTTAACTCTCTGCACATCAATACCCAGATGACGAGCTTCAGATTCCCCCAGCAGCAGCGCATTTAACGCCTTGCTCTCGCGGGGGAACGACACCAGCAACAGCACTGCAACCACACCCATGATGCTGACTTTGGCCCAGCTGGCACCACTGAGGTTACCCATTTGCCAAAGGCTAATTTGCCGCAACATGTCGTTGTCAGAAAAGTAACTGAGCAGGCTATTTAAGGCCCCAGCCAATGCGCCTATAGCAATACCCGCCAGCAGCATAGTGGTAACCGAGGTACCAATATTTGAAGTAGCCAGGCGATAAACCAATAAGGTCGCAGCAAAGCCACCCAGAAAAGCACCCAGCGCTACCAGCGACAGCCCCATCAAAGCACCCACCTGAATAAAGCCACCGGTAGTCACAATCATCAGGCTGGCACCCACTGAGGCACCACTGGAAACACCAATTAAAGAGGGGTCGGCCAAAGGGTTGCGAAACAAGCCCTGCATCACGGCACCGGTGCTGGCCAGTACAGCGCCGACAGAAATAGCCAACAGAATACGGGGCAGGCGAATATCAAAAAGAATGGTGTTAATTTGCGCACTCGAGGAGTTGCCGACGATGGCGTTAAGGCCATCCGCCAAACTAATATCGACAGTACCCAGGGTCAGGGAGACCATTGCCGCCAGAGGCAGCAAAATAATCAATCCAAAAATTAAACTAGGCGCAGCAATTCGACGCAAATTAGTAGTCCACGCCCTTGCGAGCCATAACGCCAGAATTGTAGGCGTGTTTCACTTCTTTAATTTCTGAAACCGTATCTGCCATGTCGGCCAGTGTTGAACCACCACCACGGCCAGTAACAACGACTGACTGGTTGGCTGGTCGGTTCTTTAGGGCTTCAAAAATTTTATTTTCATCGAGGTATTTAAAGCTCAGCATGTAGGTCAACTCATCTAACACAACCAGATGATAGCTTTCGTCTTTGAGCATTTTCTCGGCCACTGCCCAGCTGACTTCTGCGGCGGCTATGTCTGCCGAGCGATCCTGAGTATCCCAAGTAAAGCCCGTACCCATCTGCTGAAACGTCACCTGAGGGCATTGGTCGCGAACGTATATTTCTTCGCCAGACAACATGGCCCCTTTAATAAACTGCACCACGCCAACTTTGTAGCCATAGCCCAGAGCCCGCATGACCATACCAAAGGCAGAGCTTGATTTGCCCTTGCCATTGCCCGTCAACAGAATAAAAACCCCACGCTCTGTATCCGCAGCAGCAACGGTAGAGTCAATGTTGTCTTTCATTTTTTTCATCTTGGTTTTATGGCTACTGTCTTTTTTCGCCTGATCGTCTGTCATTTTATTAAAACCTTATTCGATAATTTTTATGGCAGCGGGAAGTCCCGCTGGCAATGAATGAATACTGGGGTGTAGAGCGTTGGCCATAATTTCCAGCGCGTCTACGAGTCTTGGACCAGGGCGGCTAAAGTAAGCGTTACCGTCCACTAAAAAAACTTTGGTGTTGGCCGCCGCCTGCAGTTCAATAAAGCCGTCGCAAGCGATAAACGCCTCGACGTCCTGCATGGATCGCTGCACATTAAAACCACAGAGGGCGATAAAAATATAGTCTGGCCGAGCCGCAATTAACTGATCCCATTCGCGGCGTTGCGAGGGCTCTTGTTTGGCACCAAAACAGGGCTCACCGCCAGCTAGATCAATAATTTCTGGGCTCCAGTGCCCACCGTCAAATAATGGTTCTAACCAATCTAACAGAGCCACTCTCGGTTTGTCACCAATGGTTTGAGAGCGCTCTGCCACTGTATCTATGCGAGCCTGTAACTCTGCCCTATAACGGTGCCCAGATTCCTCACAGTTGGCCGCCTTGGCCAGCAGGTTAATGGTGTCCAGTACATCGCCGAGGCAAATAGGCTCTAGGTTAACAACCTGTGGATCACCGGGCAGACGGCCAATGGCCTTGGCCACATCGTTGCCCGACACCGCACAAACATCACAGAGTGCCTGAGTCACAATAAGTTGTGGCTCAAGTTCTATAAGGGGAGTCATCACTAGATCGTAAAGCGCCTCATCATTTTTTAACTGGTCGGTGACCAGGCGATCGATCTCGCCGCTATCAAGGCCTTCGGGGATTCGTGAACTGGTGAGTATGGGCAAACCAACCACAGAAGGTGGGTAATCACATTCATGGGACACACCCACAAGCTGATCACGCAGGCCTAGGCCGCAGACCAATTCTGTGGCACTGGGTAGAAGCGATACAATTTTCATTTCGATCCCTCTAAGCGAGAAAGCGACTTATTAAAGAGCGAAAGCGATCCACTAAAGGGCGAAAGCGACTTATTAACGGCCGAAGGCGACTCATCTAAGCGAGAAAGCGACTTATTAAAGAGCGAAAGCGACCCACCAAAAACCAAATCAGCATAGACAAAACCATCTCTACTAACCACCTCACCAGCCACCACAGGAATGGGCTGTTTAAACATGGGGCCATCCCAGGCAAAGGTATGGAATTCACCATTTTCGCCACAGGGATCGACTGAGTCTGGGAGTTGCTTAAGCAGCTCATGGGAGAATGCATGGCCGGCTAAATGCTCTGGCATCACACGGGGATCAAGGCAGGTGATCGCGGCTTTGAGCCCACCGACAATCATCTGTTGGGCTAATTGTTCTGTGGGAATTTGCCACAGAGGAAACAACAGTTCGAGACCGGTGTCGGCCATCTGCTGTTCTCGATATGCACGGATATCTTCTAAGTAGAGATCGCCAAAAGCAACGGCATCCATTGCAAACTGACTGCGAGCGTCTTCCAACGCCTCACCCATAATAGTTTCGTACTGCTCGTTGCTACAGGGCCACGGCAAGGCAATTTCAAATAGGGGCAAGCCTGCCGCCTGGGCCTGAAGTTGCAATAGTTGCTGGCGCACCCCATGGATTGCAGAGCGATTAAACTGACTGTTAAAGGTGGTGAGTAAACCCACCACCTCAACAGAAGGGTCCTGCTGCAGCTGATACAAAGTCCAAGCCGAGTCTTTGCCACTGCTCCAAGAAAGCAGTACTCGTTTGGGACCTGTGTCAACTGGCTGAGTCATGCTGGACGCCTACAATTACAGGTCAAAGCGAAAACCGAGGTTCGCGCCAAATCCAAGAGTCTGAAAACCAAAGACTTCTTCGTAGTCATCATCCAATAAATTGTCCAGACGTACATAAATATCTAACCGCTCCGTCGCACTGTAATTAGCAGTAACATTTACTAGGGTGTATGTGTCCAAAGTGACTGTCTGAGATGGCGTTGGAAACGGCGGAAAGTACAGGTCAGTCTGGCTACCATTGAACTGAGTATTGGCATTGATATGCAGATTTTCTGTGGCCTGCCAGGCTACATTTAAGCTGCCTGTGTGACGTGCACGACGCACCTCATCTATGTATCCACCGGCACCATCAGACTCAACAGAATCTGTGTAGGTGTAGGCAGAGTTAATAGAAAGATCATCGGTCAGAGTAGCCGAGGCGGTTAATTCGATGCCCTGGCGCTTACTGACACCATCTTTATTTGCAGAGGTAAAGCCAAAAGTAGCTGGGTCGTAGACAAAGCCATTAATTTCATTCTCTAGCTCTGAATCAAATAACGTCGCAGATAAGATAAGTGCAGCTGGCGCTAACTCCATATCGACACCCAACTCCCAGCTTGTTGACTCTTCTGGGTCAAGATTAGGGTTGCCAATGAAGTTGGTGTAAAACCCAAAACGCTCAGAAAAAGTAGGGTTTTTAACTGCTGTGCCGTAAGCACTGCGCAGACGAGTGTTATCGCTTATTTGATAAACTGCTTCCACTCTCATGGTATTGGCACTCTCAAATTCAGAGTTATCGTCGTAACGGCCACTGGCGGCTAAGGTTAGCGCATCAGATATATCGGTGCGGTATTCAATGGCAAAGCTATCGGTATTTCGCTCACGATCCTGATTGGGATTCAAGCCCCAGTTCAGGGGTCCACGCTGCTGGTAGTCCTCTTCTTCACGCTCGGCCAAAACCGAAATACGCTGAGTAGCCTGGTCCCAAAACATTGAACCAATATACTGATACTGGTCTTTGGTAGACGCTGTTACATTGCCTAAGATGCCATCGGCAAAGGCTTCGTTATCATTGCTTGATTGGGCAATAACTAGCTTGTGCTGCCAACGACCATTGGCAGAGGCATAGTCGCCCTGGACGCGCATAGTGCTGTTACGAAATTCTGAAACACGATCCTGGTCTTCTACAAAACCGTCAAAATCGCTGTCGGCATCAAACTCATTGAAACCGTCAGACTGGCGAGCGGCAAAAGACACATTCAACTCTTCGCTGACTTTATAGCCTGCCTTGAAGTTGATACTGGTATTTTCGTAACCATCTTTCTCGTTACCCGTGCGTGAGACATTATCGCCTTCGGTGTCTGTGGTGCTAACACCCAAGCGAACATTTAAGTCGCCCTTGATTCCGCCAACGCTAAAACCACTGCGTTGGGTAGAAAAACTACCGGTTTCGGTAAACAGCTTGGCGCTGTAAGGCTCGTCGGCACTGCGAGTAATGATATTCACTACACCAGCCATGGCATCGCTGCCGCGCATAGAACTCTGGGGGCCGCGAATCACTTCGATACGCTCGATATCGTCTGCAGACAAAGTGCCCCAATTAAGCTCATCTCCCTGAGAGGGATCATTGGCTTCAACGCCGTCGATAAGAACCAATAGGTGGTTAGCTTCGGCGCCACGGGCGCGAATTTGGGTCTGCGAACCCTGCACACCGCTGCGGCTCACCGCAAGGCCAGGTACATCGCGTAACAGATCGCTGACGCTAAGAGCGGCACGATTGCTTAACTGCTCTCGATCAATAACGGTAATAGCATTAGCCGATCGCTTGGCCGCAATAGGCACAAGGGATGCACTAACAAGTACTTCTTGGATTTCTGTTTCAGCAGCGGTCACTGCTTGGGTAAATAGGGATGTGGCAGACAGCGTTAAAACTGCGCCAAATAAAGATGATTTTTTCATGATTTCCTCTAACACACTCACACCCGAGCGATTATTTAAATAAACGGGGGCGTACAGGCAGAGGGACAGAGACTGTCAATCAGCACAAGACCGCACCCCGCGGTTTGTCTGCATAGCGATAGGCCGGTCTCCGGACTCATAAGCGAGTTGCCTGTTAGGGCCTCTCTATTTAGCTACCTTCCCATGCCAAAAATCGCACAGTGGTCATACAGCTAAACATTCTTATTTACCGTTGCGGGGGCAGTGTCGGGATGGCTAGCAGACCAAGCGTTAAATCACTCAGGCTGTGCGCACCGACTTCCCATTTCACTCTTTCTCTACCAACCCGAAGGCGGGTGAAGAAACAGAACCTATTGCCGAAGCAAGAGCGGGCAATCTACCCTCGCACGCTTTTGTTGTCAATCTGGATCACTAACAAATCAATAATTGCCATGGTAACCTAGCGCCCTTAAAGTTCAGGTCGAACTACATTTAGAACCAAAAGGTTGAGGGATTATGCTGGCTGTATTGATAAAACGAGTATTGGCATCGGAAATGGAAGCCACCTATGAAGAATTTTCAAGCAAGATTATTCAAGCCGCTGTGCCAGCCAAAGGCTTTATCTCTAGCAAGTCATTTAAAGATTTAAACGACACCAAGGTTCGCTACACCATGATCCAGATGGAGAGCCTTGCAGATTGGAAGGCTTGGTATCAGTCAGATGAACGCAAGAAAGCTCTGGGGCAGATTCAGCCACTGCTGCGAGAGCCAGAAGATATCTCTATTTTGACGACGGCTTAATCAAAACCATTTAGGTATTAGGAACAGGCATCTAGCGCCTCTGTAACCTTGCGCACCGAGATAACCTCCATGCCCTTAATGGGTTGTTTGGGCGCATTGCCCGCCGGCACAATCGCCCGGGTAAAGCCATGTTTAGCCGCTTCTCGCAATCGTTCCTGACCATTGGCCACTGGCCGAATTTCCCCTGAAAGCCCCACCTCACCAAACACTACCAAATCCTGAGGCAATGCTTTGTCCCGGAAGCTGGAGATCACCGACAGAATAAGTGCCAAATCAGCGCTGGTCTCTAGCACCTTGACGCCACCCACCACATTGACGAAAACATCTTGGTCACCCACCGCAATACCGCCATGACGATGTAATACCGCCAGCAGCATAGACAGCCGATTATGGTCCAGACCCACTGTCACACGCCGCGGATTGCCAAGATGGCTGTCATCAACCAACGCCTGCAATTCTACTAATAAGGGCCTTGTGCCCTCCCAGATCACCATCACCACACTGCCCGAAGAGACCTCTTCGCCCCGCTGCAAAAAAATTGCCGAAGGGTTGGCCACTTCTTTTAGGCCTTTATCGGTCATGGCAAAAACACCCAGCTCATTAATCGCTCCAAAGCGGTTTTTGTTGCTGCGCAGAGTGCGGAAATGGCTATCACTGGAACCTTCGAGCATCAGCGAGCAATCAATCATATGCTCTAGCACCTTGGGGCCTGCCAGCGAGCCGTCTTTGGTCACATGGCCCACCAGAATTAATACTGTGCCAGTCTGCTTGGCAAAGCGCACCAGCATAGAGGCACTCTCGCGCACCTGAGATACACTGCCCGGTGCCGAGGTCACCTCTTCCAAATGCATAACTTGAATTGAATCGATAACCAGTATTTTAGGGCGCTTCTGCTCGGCAATAGCGCAGACCACTTCCACTGAAGTCTCCGCCATAATCTCGAGTTTATCGGTGGGCAGATCTAAACGATGTGCTCGCATAGCAAGCTGCTGTGGTGATTCCTCACCAGTGACATAGAGAGCGGTATTATTTTCGGCTAGCTTACAGAGAGTCTGTAATAGCAGAGTACTTTTGCCCGCCCCGGGTTCGCCGCCAACCAAAATCGCTGAGCCAGGCACCAAGCCACCACCCAACACCAGATCAAACTCACCTGTGCCAGTGGTAATACGGGGTATTTCATCTAGAGCAATGTCGGCCAATGTCTTTACGGCACCATCAACCACCCCCGCAAAACCAGGACGCGATATCTTGCCGCCTCGGGATGCTGGCCCTAGACGCACCTCAGATAGAGTATTCCACGCCTTGCACTCGCCGCACTGCCCCTGCCATTTGCGATAGTCGGCGCCGCAGTCATTGCAGACGTAGGCTGATTTCTGTTTGAGCGCCAAGGGCTTTCTCCAATCGTTGAGCGGTTTTTACAATTGCTTATTTTAAGTCTATAGCTGTTATTATGTACAGTAATAATAATTACTGCTCAAGGCTAAGATAAGAGCACTTCAAAATAACAACAAAAATAATCCTTATGCCTGTTAATAAGCCTACGAATAAGCCCGCGAACAAGTCTGTGAATAAGCCTAACTCATTATCCATCCGTCAGGCCCGCATCGAAGACTGCCCGCTGATACTCAGATTTATTCGAGAGCTGGCAGACTACGAAAAACTGCTTCACGAAGTGGTGGCCGATGTGCCCGCACTAGAGGCATCATTATTTGGCGACAAGCAGCATGCCGAGGTAGTTATTGCCGAGCATGAGGGCCAGCCCGTCGGCTTTGCCCTGTTCTTTCACAACTACTCTACCTTTCTCGCGCGACCCGGCCTCTATTTAGAAGACCTGTATATTCAGCCCGAGATGCGCGGTAAAGGGTTTGGCAAAACCCTGCTTGGCTATCTAGCCGCCCTAGCCCTAGAACAAAACTGCGGCAGGCTGGAATGGTGGGTGCTGGACTGGAACCAGCCCGCCAAAGATTTTTACCAATCCCTGGGAGCAGAGCCTATGGATGACTGGACGGTTAACCGAGTAACCGGTGACGCCCTAACAAAACTCGCCAATCACTTTTCATCTCAGGAGTCGTTATGAGTACTACAGATTTAGCGGGCAAACGCATTTTAGTCACCCAAGCCGACACCTTTATGGGGCCAACTCTGTGCCAGGTATTTGCGACGATGGGCGCCGAGGTCATCGCCGACAACCAGCTACTCACAGACCCCACATTGCCCGGACAAATTATTCAGGCCGCAGGCCATATTGATGTGCTTGTCATTAACCTCGCCATCCCCGCCCCTTTTAGTAAGGTGGAGGCCGTTGGCGAAGACGAATGGTCGTCCTGTTTTAGTGCCATAGTTGACCCTCTACCGAGACTGGTCACCGCCGTTCTGCCACAGATGATTGCCCGCCAAGCTGGCAAAATTCTCGTCATGGGCAGCGCCTCTGCACTGCGCGGCATGAAGCGAGCATCCACCTATAGCGCAGCCCGCGGCGCGCAGCTGGCTTACGTACAGGCGGCCGGTGTTGAGATGGCGCCCCAGGGTATTCAAATTAATGCCATTGCCCAAAACTTTGTTGATAACCCCACCTATTTCCCAGAAGAGACCAAGGCTAATCCAGCCTTCCAAGAACGCATTAAACGCGAAGTTCCCTTGGGGCGACTGGTGTCCATGGAGGAAGATGCTCAGTTTGCTGCCTACCTCTGCTCAGATGCGGCAGATTGTTTTGTGGGTCAGGTGTTTCCGGTTAGTGGCGGCTGGGCAAGCTAATGATGCCCAGCGACTCATGATTATCTCGTTCATTAGTTAGCTTTCTGATAAAGTATTGCCATGTCTTTAATCCCCGAAAAACCGATTGTTATCTCCCCTACTCTGGCCGCTACACTTGGTCTGGAAGAGGCTGTGTTGCTGCAATTATTGCAAGAATGCGTTGCCCATGGCGATGGGGTGCACAGCAGTGGTTTTAACTGGGTGACGGTGTCTGGAGAAAGGTTACTTGGTCTTACGCCCTTTTGGCGTGAGGGCGACATTCGCCGGCTATCGGCAAGTCTCCATGAAAAGGGCCTGCTGTTAATTGGCGGTGGTGGGTTTTCTGGGGAGCAAGATTTTCGCTTTGCCTTTAACGAGGGCGCCAGTCATGAACAGTCGGCAGCCCAGCCTGCTAGACAATCAAATCAAGCCGATAATCATTCTCAGCAGAACACCAATAACAATTCTCAACAAAACACCAATAATAACTTTCAGCAGAGCAGTAGCCCCCATTCCGCTAAGACTATCGGTGGCAGCTGGCAGCCAAGCGATGATGCGCTGCGTCAGTTAGCTCAGCTGGGAGTGACCCGCGAGTTTGCCCAGCAGCAAATCCCGCAGTTTGTGGCCTATTGGCGGGAACGCAATGTGCCTCGACACAGCTGGGAGTCAAAATATATTAAAGAGGTTTGGCGCCAATGGCAGCAAGCGGCCAGTACCAACCACAGGCGCAGCCGTGAGGTCTCTGTGACCGGCGAATGGCGCCCCTCTGCGGATGCTCTGGATATACTGATTCAGCAAGGCGGCATTAACCCCAACTTTATCGATGATGCTGTACCAGAATTTATTCTGTATTGGCGTGATCGCGGTGATGTGTCTAGCACCTGGGACTCAAAATTTATCCAACATGTGCGCCGCCAGTGGCAGTTTTATACTGGTATGATGGATCAAGACAGTATGCCTCGGGCTATTCCAGCCCAGTGGCAACCAAAAGAAACGGTCTATGATGTTTTGCAGATGGCCAATATAGACCGCCAGTTTGCGCAGCAGATTATTCCAGAGTTTGTGCTCTACTGGCAGGAGAATGGGACGCCCCATGGCTCTTGGAGCACCAAGTTTTTGCAGTACGTAAAGCGCCAGTGGGCGCGACATAATCAACCTCAGTCAGCGAGTGGTAGTCATGGCAAGCAAGGATCTAATTCAGAAGGTCGCATCCGAGATCGCAGCATCATCGACGCGCTCTCCGACCGCAGCTGGGCAAGCTAAGCCCAAGCCAGCCAGCCCTGAGCTGATTGATGGTATCAATCAGATCTTTGCGCTATTCCAAGTGAATTATCACAATCAGTACTTCGCCGCCTTTGGGGACAATCGCAAGTCAGAAAACTTAGCCAAAAAGTTATGGCTATCTAAGCTCGGTGATTTTAGCCCGGCGATTATTCTTGCCGCTGCGGAAAGAATTATTGCCGATAGCGAGTATTTGCCAACCCTACATAAGATGCTAGTGGCCTGCCGTGCCGCTGGTATGCCAACGGGCCTACCCAATGCTCGTAAAGCCTATCAAGAAGCCTGTAATAAGCGCAGCCCCAAAGCGGCCCAGAAATGGTCCCATCCAGTGGTCTACTTAGCGGGCCGAGACTGTGGCTGGCATTTATTGGCCAATGAAATCGAGTCCAAGGCACTACCCGCCTTTACGGAGCTTTTTAACCAGTACTGCGACCGCGTGGTGACTGGCGAAGAATTTACCATTGAGCCCCCTGCGGCTCTACCGGAAACCTCTCAGGTTCCTGCTAGCGCCGAGCATAATCGCGAGCAGCTAGACCAACTTAAACAGCTACTGGGTTAGGCATTTAAATGGCAGGACAACTCCTTACCCACAACTCCACTGCACGGCGCATGGCCAAAACTATTCTCAATGGTTTTCGCAGCTATTTTGCCGATTACCTGAACAGCACCCTAAGTGCCAAAGCTCGTTTTGAAAAAGCTGATTGGCATGGTGTGCAGCAGGCCAATGTCGATCGTCTAGAGCTCTACAAAACTAAGGTAGCCCAGACTGTTCAATATTTGGGCATGGTGACTAATAAAGATATTGCTAACCTCAATCTGTGGAGCGAAGCCAAGCTGGCCTATACCCAGCTGGTATTTAATTTTCCAAACTTTGAAATTGCCGAGACTTTCTTTAACTCGGTATTTAGTGATATCCATGATCACGATAAGATCAACGACGATATTATCTATGTGCTCTCGTCACAACGTATTGAAGCCCCAGAGGCCGAGTACAGTATTTTTGTGCGCTACGAAGGTGAAGGCTTTCGTGACACTTTTTATCGCATCCTTAAAGAATCAGAATTTAGCCTACCCGGCGAGAATATCGAGATCGATCTCGACTGTATTATGGAAGTCTTTGAACAGGAGGTTATGCCCCAACTTAAAGGCGCACCAGAACAGATTAAGTTCGATATTTTGGAATCTACTTTTTATCGCAGCAAGGCGGCTTATATGGTTGGCCGCGTCATTGATGGTGATCAGAGCTTCCCCATGGCCCTTGTATTTCTCAACACCGAGCAGGGTAACCTGTATGTGGATACGGCGCTGTTTAATGACGATGACCTGAGTGTAGTGTTTAGCTTTACCCGCAACCATTTTATGGTAGATGCACCACTGCCCTACCAGTACGCTCACTTTCTAAAAACCCTGATGCCCCGTAAGTTGGACTACGAAGTCTACAACTCGCTCGGCTTCCCCAAGCATGCCAAAACCGAATTTTATCGGCAGCTTGTTGGCCATTTGGAAACCTCCAGTGACCAATTTATTGTCGCCCCAGGTATTAAAGGCATGGTCATGACGGTGTTTACACTACCGTCTTACAATATTGTGTTTAAGATTATTAAAGACAAGTTTGCGCCGCCTAAAGAAGTGACTCACCAAACCGTGCGTGATAAATATCGTTTGGTATCTCGCCACGACCGTATTGGCCGTATGGCAGATACTCAGGAATTTGATAACTTAGTGTTTCCCCTGGCCCGCTTTTCAGACGAGTTAATTGAAGAGCTAAAAAAAGTTGCTCTGTCTTCCATTGAGATACGCGACGACAAGCTAGTCATTAAGCACCTGTATACCGAACGCTATATGACGCCGCTCAATATTTACCTAGAGCATGCCGACGATATCGAAATGCGCAGTGCTATGGAAGAGTATGGCAACTGCATTAAGCAGCTGGCGGCGGCTAATATTTTCCCCGGCGACATGCCCTTGAAAAACTTTGGTGTGACCCGTCATGGCCGCGTGGTGTTTTATGACTACGACGAAATCGCCATGCTCACAGACTGTAACTTTCGCGTGATCCCCCAGCCCCGCACCGAGCAGGAAGAGATGCAGGCTGGAACCTGGTACACGGTAGGGCCCGATGATATTTTTCCTGAAGAATTTCGGCTATTTTTCTCGGGTAATATTAAGGCGAGAAAGATGTTTGAGGAGATTCATAGCGAACTCTACGAGGTCAGTTTTTGGACTGATCTACAAGAAAAAATCCGCAATGGTTATGTTATCGATGTATTCCCCTATCGCCGCGCTAAACGCTTTGACCGTGGCAAAGACTCTTTACTGGAAGTCTTTTCAGACTGAAGCTTCTTTTTTTACTAACGGTAGGGCGCGTTAACGGTAGGGCAAAAACTCTCGGCGTTCCCCGGCACTCACTTCGATGCCATTAATACCAATGGCATCTAGGGTCCAGTTGGCATCAATTTTTTCCCCTTGACGAAAGCTTCCATCATCGGCAAAAAGGCGATTCGACGGAGAACCTTCGGCCATATACATATGGCCTGAGATTTGTAGCTCTGGCAATGGCAGAAGCTTTTGGGCTGGCTCCATTTGATTGTTCTGTTGTGCGGGCTCGAAAGCTTTTTGTGAAACTGCTCTCTCTGAAACTGCCTCATCCACTGCAGCTCTTTCCCCGACAGCACTCTTAATAAATTCTTGCTCGGATAATATCTGAGGAGTGGCAACAGGATTTAATAATCCAGAATAAATCACCAGCCCTGCTAGCACTACAATCATGCAGGCCAGTGCAATAATGGTTTTGGATGAGTTAGATTTTGGTGCCTGTTGGTAAGGGTCCCAATTAGAACTGGCAAAATCGTCAAGCTCCTTTGGGTCTTCTCGCAGACGATCCCGCTCTGCTTTTTTTAGGGCATCAAGAATATAGGACATTAGTTGCTGCCCTTTATTAGTAATGGAATATTAGTCTGGGTCAGCTGATTTATGCGCAGTAATGTCTCTCGCCCAACCACTGCATCAACGGCAATATCTTGATCTCGCTGAAACGCCAACACCTGATCGGCGATCGCCTGAGTGTAGCGACCACCGGTAATAATAATTTCAGCGCTGTCATCAACTGCAGCCAATTGCTGTTGCAACCAGGCTACTGCGATAGCATTTGTATCCCCGAGGGACAGGCGCTGAATCTGTTGCGGGGGTCGCCACAGGTATACAAAGCTGCGGGACCAGCTATCGCGGAAGGACTGGTCGTCTAACAGCAGGACATCGTCTTTATGCTGTAGATGAAAGCCCGAGGCATCAATACGGGTCAGCAGGTAACTTTTTACATAACCTGCCTGAGTCTTTAAACGCACTATGCCTGGACGATTAATTATCTCTAGGTCCACAACTTCGCCATTGGACATTTGCTCTGCCTGCAGGCCCTGATACTTGGCTAGAGACATAAAATCTTCTTGGGAGTAAACCTCGGTTGCCGACACTGACCAGAGTTTAAACAACTCAGCAAATGGATTTAGTGTTGGGACTTTTATAGGCTGCGCTGTCGGTCCCGTAGTTGAAGATGAAGGTGAAGTTGAAGATAGCGCTTTGGTTAAAGCTTGATTTTTAATAGCGAATTCGTCAACACCTAGCGCATTATCAAGCGCTTTTTTATTAGCCGAGGTAAGTTGGTCATTACCTGTTGATCCCATGGTTAAAAACCAGCCTACCACCAGTATCAAGGCAATCCCTAAAACGCCCTGCTGCCAATATTTTGCCAGGGGATGCACTGTGTTCTGATTACCCAAAATTTCTACTGCCGCCTGCTTTACTAGCTTTGGAGTGACTGTGCTGGTCTCGGTGGAATAAGCCGCCAACAGGGAATGCTGACAGACTAAATTAATTAGCCTGGGTACTCCGTTAGTTAACTTATATAGGGTGGCCATGCAGGCTCGATCAAATATCGGCCGCTTGGCACCGGCACGATGCAGTCGATGATTCACGTAGTTGGCGAGATCATCTTTTTCTAGGGGCAATAAATGGAATCTTGAGACGACCCGCTGATTAAGCTGGCGCAACTCTTTTTGTGCCAATATCTCCAGCAACTCTGGCTGCCCAACCAATAATATATGCAGCAGTTTGTGGGTGTGGGTTTCTAGGTTGCTTAGTAGCCTGAGTGTCTCTAACACTTCTGCCGTGAGGTTTTGTGCCTCTTCAATAACGATGAGGGTTTTCTTACCTTCGGCATGGGCCTTGAGCAAATCCTGATTCAGCGCATCGGTACAGATTTTTGAGAATGATAGGCCGTTGGTATTAGGCAGTTCGATCGCGAGTTCATGGCAGATGCTGGCCAGTGCGTCGCTGACCTCGAGCTTGCTATTAAGTACATAGGCTACCCTCACATGGGCTGGCAAACGCTTAAGCATGGTGCGGGTTAATGTGGTTTTACCTGTGCCAACCTCACCTGTGAGTAGAATAAAACCGCCCTCTCGGTCTAGACCATACTTTAGATGGGCAACAGCCTGACGATGGTGATTACTGGGATACAAAAACCCAGGATCGGGAACAATCGAGAAGGGTTCTCTGGTGAGGCCGAAATGCTTGAGGTAAATACTCATGGCGCAAGGTTACTCTTATTCTAGCTCAGCCGCAGTTGCTTTCTTTCTTCGCCGCAGGCGCTTTTAAATCCTTCGCCGCAGGCGCTTTCTTACTCCGCCGCGGATGCTTTTAATCTTCCGCCGCGGGCGCTTTCTTACTTCGCCGCGGGCGCTTCTGACTCAGGCTCTGATTCAGTTTTGTTGTCACCCAAAAACTCTTGCAGCCGCTTGGTGAGAGGCCCTTCTTTTTCACCGTTTAAATCTCTGGTGATCAGATGCTCAAACTTGTCTTTGGAGAGCTTTCTGGCGTCTTCGGCGGTACGAATAATGGTGGGGCGGATAAACATCATCAGCACCTTCTTTTCACCGGTCTTAACCGACGACCTAAACAGTCGGCCCAGCAGGGGAATATCACCTAACAATGGCACCTTAGAGACGCTGTCTGTGGTCTGGTCTTCAATAAGGCCACCCAACACCAGTAGCTCGCCATCCTGAATCATCACATTGGTTTGCATGGTGCTTTTAGAGGTCGTTTGTAGCCCCGGCTCACCGCCTTTAACCTTGGACGACTCCTGTTCAATCTCCAAACGCACGCCGTTGCCTTTACTGATTTGCGGCTTGACCTTGAGCATCACACCCACCTCTTCACGATTGACCGTGGTAAAGGGGTTGCCGCTTGAGGTGTTGCTGCTGATACTCGAAAAACTGCCGGTCACAAAGGGGACTTCTTCGCCCACGCTTAGTATCGCCTCTTCATTATCTAAGGTGACCACCGAGGGCGTCGACAGGATATTGGTGGCGCCGTCTTTCTTTAAGGCTTGAATGAGTATGCCCATGCCTTTGCCCGTGTCGGGATCAAAGTCACCGGCCACTGCAAGGGCTGACGATGGCAGAGCGCTAACAGCACTACCCAAACTGTCAGAGTCGAGACCACCACTAAGGCCCGCGCCTAAAAGCGTCGATAAGAGCTGATCAAAATTGGTTAGGTAACCACCACGACGCTTGCTGGTATAGGCTAACTCTGTGCCCAATATTTTTGCTTGGTCTTCTGATAACTCGGCAATCACCGCCTCAATTAAAACCTGAGGTCTAGAGAGATCAAGTTTGCTCACCACGTTTTTAATTTCGCGGATCACTGCAGAAGGTGCGGCAACAACTAACGCATTATTAAGCTCGTCGATTTCAATTTTATAGGCCGCCTTGGCTTTATCTTTAGAGCCAGCTTCACCGGCGAGGCGCAAGAATATGTCTGACTGCAACATGCCCTCTACAATGGGCTTCATCTCGGATGCTCTGGAATAATCGAGATAGATTACTTCTACACTGCCTTTTTTGGTGGAGGGCAGATCTAGGGATTTAAGCATGGTTTTAAAAGAGGCCCGGGCAATGCTTGGCCCGCTAACGATTACGCGATTATTGAGGCCGTCTTCAACGAGGGACAGATCCTGCTTCTGCAGCTGCTTAAGCTGGCCGGCAATATGCACGGCTTCTGCGGCGGAAATATATTCCAGATTAATCACTTCGACAGCGCTCTGATCTGGGTCATCTAGCTGGGCTAATAGCCGCTTTACCTGATCGACATTGGTGCGGATATCTGAGATCACCAGATAGTTACTCTGGCTAAAGGCCTGCAAGCGTGCCCCGCTGCTCATCATGGGTTTGAGCACTGGCACCAGAGTGGCTGCCTGCACATATTTAATTTTTAGCACTTCGGTTTGCAGCTGGTTATTGCCACTGCCCCCGGCAAAATTAAACGCTTGGTTAAAGGGGACAACGCGAATAACCGCACCGTCTTCTATGGCCTGAAAACCCTGTACTTGAATGGCAGAGAGCACGGCCTGATAAAGCAGAGATGAATCTATGGGCTCTGGAGCAATAATGGTGACCTTGCCCTTAACTCTAGGGTCTAGCACAAAGGACTTGCCGGTAATTTCTGCAACACTTTCGATAACACTGCGAATATCTGCATCGCGGAAATTAATACGCACCTGCTCGTCGGCAATGGCCTCTGCCATAAGGCAAAGGGCAAAAATCAGGGAGCCTAGACATGCTATAAGACTGCGCCCTTTACGCTGAGAACCGGCTGCCATAATGTTTATCCGCTGAGTTGTGATGATTTTCATTTTATCGGGTTAATCCAAGGTTCGGTAATATTTTCGCCGACAGGCTCGCGGCATTAACATAAATTATCTCTTCTTGGCCCTGCCGCATTACTGTGACGGGCAGGCTGTTATTGGCACTATAGCTTATCCACTGGGCTGGGTTGGCCATTAAATCTTGCACGGATTTGCCGTCTATCTGCACCACCACGTCGCCGTCTTGAAGGTCAGCTAAGGCGGTGACCTCTGGGGAAAGGTTATTTAGTTTAAGCCCGGACCCAGACCCTGTATTAACAGGCACTGCACCAAACATATTGGCTAGGGCGAAACCCTCTTGGGGCTCTTGCTGTAACTGTCCCTGAGACGCTTGATCAGCTGAAGAAACCTGCTGAGTTTCTATTATGGTCTCTGGCTTTTTCATCAGTACCTGTTGAGTCACCCCATTTTTGCGTACCACAATGCGGTAGGTTTCAATATCAACCAGCTTGTAGCCAGAGGGCAGCTCGTCGCCAACGCGATAAACAGCCTCGGGCTTACCATTAAACTTTAGAGTCGCTAGTGAATTATCTCCGGCCATCATAACGCCTAGTAGTAAGGCACTGATATTGGCTTCGGGTAACTCACCATGCTGATCACTGGATGGCGCTTGGGCCACCGAGCCATCACTGCGAAACCAGCTCCAATAGAGAACTTTTGTGGGC
This sequence comes from gamma proteobacterium HTCC2207, assembly GCA_905182265.1. Taxonomy (GTDB): domain Bacteria; phylum Pseudomonadota; class Gammaproteobacteria; order Pseudomonadales; family Porticoccaceae; genus HTCC2207. The sequence continues at coordinate 25,563 of CAJJAO010000015.1, forward strand.
TTAGCTTGGGCTAGATTGCTGAAGCCCTTATCCTCAGAGGGGATAAATTGCAGGACAATTAATATTACCAGATAGGCGCAGATGGCCAACAGAGCACCTAAGACAGCGAGCCGGCCAAGTTCAGTGGCTGGTCGGTTCAGAATTTCACGGTTAATTAGCAAGCTGCACCTCCATTGACCCATCCCAAGTATTGGTGGCGGTCGAGGATTTGGAGACCTCTAATGCCTGCACTATAAAACCGGCGCAGGCAATTTGATGGGTTAGGCGCACAATGCGGTTGGCATCGCTAGCGGTAAAAGCCAGCATAAAACTGAGGCCGCTCTCGCGCAGGCTATCTAGTTGCAGCTGGTTGCGTCTAACTAGGCGTGTCAGGCTGTCGCTGGGAGCCAAAGCTGATGGGTTGGTTGACGGGCAGGTGTTCGCTAGCCGCGACACGGTCGCCCCCTGGTCTTGTAACCACAGCATATCGGCATAAAGACTAGCCTGCTCATCAACCAATTGCCCATGCCTATCCAGCTGTGGCAACAGTGCCAGATAGATTATTGCCGCCATAATTAATAGCGCACCCCCAGCTACAACGCGTTTTTCACGCTCTTGCAGACCGGCAAATTGGTCCTTTAATTTGTTCAGCAGAGCATTCATGGGCGACGCCCTAAGCTTTGATCAGCGCTTAACTTAGGGGCAGGCTTGAGGGTCAAAATAATCCCATCCCCAGCGCTAGAACTGTTTGGTCGCTGAGTAATCGATGTTTGATAACCTTCAACATTAAGGGCCTGAGTCTTGAGTTTGGTCCCACCATCGAGGCTGAGAGTGAGAGTGCCGGAATCTTCTTGAAGTGCCACCAGTTCACAGTCACAGCCAGCCATTAAACTATCGAGAGCGGTTAGCCCCGCCACTGGGCCAGACTGCAGAGCCTGCTGCTGCTTAAACAGGAAACTAACCTGCCTTTCAGCGGAATCTCTAACATCAGTGGCTTGAATATTACCAGTGCCAAAGAGCTTTGAATGCCCAGACACCAGCTGCTTTTCAAGCTGCTGCACCTGATTACTTAATAGGTTATTGGATATCTGTAGGTAGGCAAATAATAGCACTAGTGCCAAAGCGCCCAAACCAGCGACCGATTGCCAGCGAGTTTGACTGAGTTTGGCGCTACTGGGCTTGAAGTCACCTTGCAATAAATTGGGTGTGGCGGGTATATCGGCAAATGACCAATCGATACTCGCATCGTTAATGTCGGCAAGCTGTCGAAGCTGCTCTGGCACCATAGACCTGTCTGGTATTGAAATAGATAGCCTTGGAGCTACCTCAGCCTGCTGGATCAAACCTTCAATCCGTGCCCAGGCGATATCTGGACTGGCGGCAAAACCCTCATCGGCACCGCAACGAACCAAGCAGGTACCTTCGCGCCAGCCTACATTAATTCTTCCTGCTTCCCAGGGCAAAGCCAAGAAGTCAGGCACCATGTATATGGCGGTCACACCGGCATTTTGTGCCACTCGGCACCAGTGCTGCATATCCTCGCGACTAACGGCCAGTACCTGCAATTGATTATCAGCCCCGCGCGCCCCAATCACAAAGTGCATGTCCTCAACCGGCTGTAAAATTCTATCTTCCAGCAGCCAAGGCATCAGCTGAGACCATTTACGCTCTGGTGCATTGGGCGCATCGACTCGATGAAAGCCAATGCGCTCTGATGGCACCCAGATTGCCATGGGCACCTCACTAGCGCCTACATTGGAGCTGCCAACAGAACTCAGCCCATCACCCTTATTGGTGATGCGGCGGTCAAGATTGTGGATATGGTCAACCGTCAGGCTCATGCGCTGGCTTCCCCAATCATTAAACAGGCTGATTGCACGTTGTTAATCTCCATAGACTGATCTTCATCTGAGTCATCATCAAACAAGTCTTGCACGGCGGACGAAGTTGGTTTGGGCAAACTCGCGGGCACCATGGTGATTTCGCGAGACATAATTACCGGCTCCGAGCGACCATCACGATCCATTATACTTTTTACTTCGATGCGTGCCTCCCCCAATGTCACTTCTAAATAGAGCTCAAAGTAACTGGAGGTAACCCCAATAACCGTGGCAGGCCAGCGAGTGGCAACCTGTGCCAAAGGGAGCTGCCTGTTCTGGGCAATCAGCTGATGAAACTCATCGATCGACTGAAAAGGCCGTCGCTCTAATACTATGTCTTTAAAGTCGATGCCAAAACCACTCCCCAGTGCTACTAGAAGCTGCTCAGAGGCGGTATTGATGTTGATTGGCGTACTGCTAGGCAAGGCGCTTAGCCAGGGCATAAGCCGCTGCACCTCGGCAACCTGATAACCGCCAACGGCCGCCAATTCTGTCGTATCGGTGATCGGGCTGTTGGCCGGCACGCGCGGTGGGTTCAGACCATCATAATCGGTTTGCTCTGCTCCCCAACTGTTAATAAGGTCAGAATCTGCATCAATCCAGTCAATCAGCTTGGCTAGCCTGGAGGGATCTGCAGGGATTTCCAGTGCTACTAATAAGCTGTTCCAGATGCGCCCATAGCCCAGAATATTACCGCTCATTTCAGTTTTTAAAGTCTGGCTGTTGTAAGCACCAAAGTTATTTAGGTTCACACGCCCCTGCAAGTCGGCAATGCAACCGGTTAATGTGCCACCCTCTACGGGCAGTATTGGCATTGCCTGGGCCCAAGTCTCTTCAAGGTGATCGACGCTGCGATCGTCTTCTGTGTCGGACAGCAGTTGCCGCGCCCAATTTTCGCCACTGATCGCCAACAATATTGCTTGGTCCCCATGGAGAGAGGCCGTGGCCTGAGAGACGTCGATCTGGTGGCGGTAAAAGATATTTGCCAGGGTGATCACCACCGCTAGCATCAAAATAAGTGCAGCCAAAAGGGCTACACCAGTTTGGTGTTTGGGGAGCTTGCTGCCAATTCCGGCTTTGATCTTAAATTCCGGGCTCATTCTGCAACCACCCCCGGAAGTAGTCGGGAAGTCTCGCCCAGCCCATCGACAGTCATAGTCACGCGAATCATTTTTGGCAGACTGCGCATACTGTGGATTTCGTTGATCGGCGGCCAATCGGGGCTGTAGAAATAATTTTTGGTGAGGTGTTCAAAGACAACCTCTTCGACATTTTCCATCAATACAAAGGTGCTGCCATCGGTCTGCCGGGGCGACGCGGTGATCGGCCAAGACTGTCGCTGAAGCTGTCGGTCTTGGTTAATGCTGTATTCAACTCGACGCAAGCCACTGGGATTGGAGCGCACCATGGGCCCGCCACCGCGGCTAAAGCGAACGCCAAATTCACTTCTATCAGTCACATAGGCCCGCTCTGGAGTGCCGAGACCGTCTACAAAGAGGCGTGGACGCAGGTGCATAATATCTCGGCCAATAATATGCCAGGCCCGCTGTAACATAGCTTCGTCGGCTAGGTCTTGCTGACTGCGCTGGTTGGTCGCCAGCACGGCGTCCACGGCCTGATAAGACAACACCGACATTACCGCCAGCAACAGCATAGAGACTACTGTTTCAATTAGAGTAAAACCCACCTGCCGCCGAATATTCATTTGCCTGCCTTACCTATAAGGTAAATCGACAGGGAGCCGCTAAACTTCTCGCTCTCTTCAAGGCCAGACTGCACCTCATAGCGATAGAGATCTTGGCCCATGGCCGATTCAATTTTGATCTCCCAGCGCCAATTTTGGTCAAGCTGCTCGTCTATTCCAGTTTTTTGCCGGGCACGACGATCTGAATCTGGCACCCAACCCTGAGAGTCTTGGTAGCGCTCGAGTAACCTATTCCAAGACACCTGAGTCGAAAAGAACCGTTCCCGCAACTTTAACCGTTCATCTGCGTACTGGTGCACCACATAAAGTGCACTGCCCAGCACCCAACTTAAAATAGCCAGTGCGACAGCAACTTCTATGAGGGTAAACCCAGAGGACGACTTTATTTTTGGGTGGCTATTCAAGGTTGCAAGCGCTCCATGAGCACAGTCGACCCCGCCTCACCCCAGTGATAACTAAACTGCATATCGGTAGATTTAAAGCTCAGTCGCATTTCACCTTGGGGCTCGATATAACCATCGGGCAAAAAAGCAATTTCGGGTAGTAATAACTCGTCTGCTGAACTGTTGCCAGATCCCAGCCCCACCAAATCTGAATCCTCTTGTTGCTGGGGTAATAAGGCCTCGTCTTCAGGCGGGGTTTGCACTAACCAATCGAGCTCTGCTTCGTCGGACAGTTCAAAGGGCGCCGGCGCGGTCACCGCCACCCAGCGATTGCGGTAATAGATAACGGCACGCAATTTCGAGAGTTTGGAAACTTCATCAGCTTCAGTAACCACCCCATAGGCAGCACCTTGCAACGCGGAGTTTTCGGCCAGCTGCTGCATCCAGATATGAAGCTTCTCTGCTTCGCTAGAGTAGCGACGATTGAACGCCTGGTTAATCGACAGCACGGCCATGCCAGAGATTGTGGCGACAATCATGACCACGACCACTAGCTCGATAAGCGTAAAACCCTGCTGTCGTTCTGTCGCAACCATGCTTATACCTGTAGTTCTTATAGCCGAAGTAATGACTTACTTTATATTCCAGTTTCCCCAGTCTTTATTGGAGCCTTCGCCCCCCTGCTGGCCGTCAACGCCCAGGGTAAAGATTTCAATTTCTTTGCCGTGGGTGCCTGGGTTTTGGTACTGGTAAGCGATGCCCCAGGGGTCTTTTGGCAAGTCCTCAAGGTAGGGACCATTCCATTTTCCGGCACCAGCAGAGGGTGCTGTCACCAAAGATTCGAGCCCCTGGGCCTGGCTGGGGTAGCGGTAGTTGTCGAGGCGATAAAACTTCAGTGCGCTCTCGATCACTCTGATATCTTGGGCCACTCGAGTTTCCTCGGCCTGCTGAATCTTGTTGAATAAGGTTGGCCCAATCATCGCGCCCAACAGGGCAATAACCACGACCACAACCATCATTTCGATCAGGGTAAAACCCGCTTGCCTGTTTCTATTCGCCATTTTTAACACCTAAAAACCTATTTAAAAAAATTCTAAAAATCATCTATTTGCCGAGAGTGTTTTGAGAGACAACCGCTCTCTACCTTTATTAATCTCTCCCAACCTTCTCTCTCAATGTATCTAAACCATATTGTTCATATCCATGATGGGCAGCATGACTGCGGCAACCACCGAGAGAATTATCATGCCCATAAAAATAATAAGCAGGGGATTAACCAGCTTTAAAAATACTTCGATCGCATTGGTTAGCCGCAGAGAATAATAGTCTGCCACTCGCATTAACATTTTATCCAGCTCACTGGACGCTTCACCACTGCCTACCATGTGAATTAAAAACCCACTGCCCACTTTATTGTCTTCGAGAGCTTTATGCAGGCTGCTACCCCGGCGCATGCTTTCGGTGACCGATTCCATTTTGCCGCGCAAATGGAGGTTGTTCACCACAGCCGAAGAGATCTTTAAGGCCGCAAGGGCGGGAACACCATTACTCAAGAGCACTCCCAGGCTACGGGACCAGTCAGCAATATTGGCCATTCGCGTCCAGCGGCCTAACCCCGGCATGTTTAATATAATTTCGTGCCAGCGCTCTTTGCGTACCGGGTCACGCATCAGTCGAGAGAAGCCAATCGCACCCGCTATGGCCATTACTAGTAGATAAAGGCCGTACTGCTGGGTAAATTCGCTGAAGCCAATAACAATTTGGGTGATAAACGGCAGCTCTCGATTGGAACTAGTAAAAATAGCGGTGATTTTGGGCACTACCCAGACCATCATGATCGCCACAACAATAATTGAGGTAGCCACCAACGTGGCGGGGTAAATTAAGGCTCTGGTGACGGTTTTGCGGTTTTCTTCGCTGGTCTCCAAGTCTTCGGCGAGGCGCATCAGCACTCGATCCAGCAGGCCGCTCTCTTCGCCGACACCTATACCAGCAATCACTGCTTCGGGAATCTTGTAGGGCGATCGCCGCAAGGCCTCAGAAAAGCTGCGGCCCTCAATAATTTCACTACGCCAGCTCTCAACCATGCGCCGCTGCTTGTCTGTCTCAGCCTGTTCTATGGTCATGCGCAGCGCATCTTCTAGGGGAAGCCCCGACTGAATAAGAATGGCTTGCTGCTGCAACAGCAGTGATAAATCAAAATTATTAACCCGAGCTTGGCGGACACGACGGCGGCCTAAAATACGTCGGCCTGAATTATGTTCACTTGTAGCGCTTGTCGTCTGGTTAACTTCGGCCATAGTCGCGGGAAGCAGGTTTTTTTCTTTGAGCAGGCGCCGAGCATGACGCTCTGAATCTGCCGTCACCACTCCCTCCACCAGCTTGCCAGCATTGTCGTAGGCAGAATAATCAAAGGTGGCCATGGCGGTTAAACGCTCGTGACGCGAAGGACTTCTTCGACGGTGGTAACGCCCTGACGCACTAGGTCAAAGCCGGCCTCACGAATACTGGGTACACGCTGGCGAATGGACTCTTCTAGCTGTATTTCACCCGCATTTTCGTGGATCAATGACTGCAGTGGCGCATCAACGGTCACCAGTTCAAATAGCGCCTGACGGCCCGCAAAACCTGTGTTATTACACTCAGCACAGCCGTTAGAATGAAATATTTTTGCCCCTGATTTAAGGCTTAATAGGCCGCGATTAAACTCGTCGGCAACCACTTCCTCGCGGCAATGGCTGCAAAGCTTGCGCAGCAAACGCTGGGAGACGATGCCACGCACCGTAGAGGCCAGCAAAAAGCTATCGACCCCGAGGTCTTGCAGCCTAGTTATGGCGCCAGCTGCGGTGTTGGTGTGCAAGGTGGATAGCACAAGATGTCCGGTCAAACTGGCTTGGGTGGCAATTTCGGCGGTCTCACCATCGCGAATCTCACCGATCAAAATCACATCTGGATCCTGTCGCAAAATAGCTCTTAGGCCCCGGGCAAACGTCATGCCGGCGCGCAAATTAATCTGGGTCTGGCTAATACCGGGCAAATCGTATTCCACCGGGTCTTCCACGGTCATGATATTGCGCTCTTGGCGATCCATCTGCTGTAACGCGGCATAAAGAGTTGTGGTCTTACCGGAACCCGTCGGGCCCGTCACCAAGATAATGCCATGGGGCCGAGATACCAAATCTACTAGCTCTGCCTTGGTACTTGCGGGCATACCCAGATCATCGGTCTGTAATTTGCCTGCATCTTTGTCTAGCAGACGCATCACTACACGCTCACCATGACTTGAAGGCATGGTCGAAATACGTAGATCAATACTGCGGCCTCCCAGCCGCACGCTCATGCGACCATCCTGAGGTAGACGTCTTTCGGCGATATCCAATTTGGACATCACTTTTATGCGGGAAATAAGCAGGGGGGCAATCTGAATGGAGGGGCTTAAGACTGTTCTTAAAACGCCGTCGAGACGAAAACGCACGAGGGCTTCTTTTTCGTAGGGTTCTATATGAATATCTGAGGCGTTTTCTTTGAGGGACTCGGCCAATATGGCATTAAGCAGCCGTATGATGGGCGCGTCGTTTTCAGCATCCAGCAGGTCGCCAACTTCTTCTAACTCTGCAGCCGCTGATTCAAGGTCAACAAAGTCTTTAATATCTTCCATGACCGCTTCAGAGGAGCCCTGTTTACCGGCGTAAACCTGGCTTAATAACGCATCAAACTCTTCGTCAGCCACGCGGCTAACCGACAATTTTAATCCGGTGGCACGACTGACTTCGGCAATGGCCCAGTCCTGAGCATCTGGTGCCAGCAGCAGATTTCCCTTGTCGCTTTGCAACAATACTCGATTAGATCGAGCAAACTCATAGGGAAGTAACTCCAATGTATTCTGCGTCATTCACAACCTCCGTTTAACCTGCTGCCAAACTCAAAAAAATGTAGAGATAATGCTAGATCCAGACTTTACCACAATCAGATATTAGTCTGGCGTTGTTAAGGCTTTATTACAGCGCAAATTTAGCCCATCTGAACTCGCGTCAGACGGCAAAAAAGAAAGCAATTTGGCAACCATACTGGCAATTGAACAAAACCTGAACCAGACTCAGCTATCAACTAATCACTTGAAGACGCCTCATGGAATACACCGCCATTATTATTTTAGTCGCTTTAATGCAGTTTACTTTCTTTACTATACGAACAGGACTGGCGCGAATCACATATGGCGTTAAAGCCCCTAGCACAGCGGGCCATGAAACCTGGGAAAGACTCTATCGCATCCAGCAGAACACCATGGAACAGCTGATTGTTTTTATCCCGGGAATGGTGATATTTGCAATGTACGTCAGCGAAACCTGGGCACTGCTGCCAGGCATTGTGTTTATTGTAGGGCGGGGGCTTTATTCTTTTAAGTACTTAAAAGATCCAGCGAGCAGAGTGTCAGGAATGGCGCTGACATTTTTAAGTACTATTGGCTTGGGTGTTGCCGGCTTGATTGGGCTTGGTTTAAGCCTCGCTGCCTGACCTTTAATTTGCCAATTCTCCAAGTCACTCACTAACTCACTAATTCGTGTTTAAGCCTTTCAGCCAGCCGTTTGTTTGGCGCTTTTCTAGTCTTTGGCTGGCTTGCCGCTGGCCATACTAGGAAAGGGAAAGGGGCTGACATTGCTGCCAGCGGGGGCTTCTGTAATCTTGCAGGCGCCCTCTTTTTCAACTTCATCGATGCGCACAATTGACTGCATTGGAATAAAGCTGCGCTTAATGCCAGAGAATTCGTTTTTTAGCTTCTCTTCAGCAGGGTCGACAATCATCTGTGAGCGCTCACCAAAGATAAATTCCTCAACCTCAAGAAAGCCCCATAGATCGCTCTGAAACACATGCCGAGCATAGATTTCGTAGACCTGTCCCTGATTGAAAAAAGTGATGCGGTAAATAGGTTCGCTTGCCATGAATAGCCTGCACAATACAGTAGTAATTTGTCGACGGCATGATACCACAACCGCCTTTTAGAACACTGCATAATTGTTGCGCATTGGCCCCGCAGGGCTATAATGCCAGCCCTTTATAGCGCCACAAAGAATGACCTATTAGATGACTGCAAAAACGGTTAAAAAGCTTCATATCGTGACCCATGGCTGCCAGATGAATGAGTATGATTCGGCGCGCATGCAAGATCTGCTTGGCGATAGCCACGACATGGTGCCCACCGACAATGCCCAGGAAGCTGATGTTATTCTGCTCAACACCTGCTCGATTCGCGAAAAGGCCCAAGAAAAAGTCTTTCACCAGTTAGGCCGCTGGAAGCACCTTAAAGAAGCTAACCCTGATCTAGTGATCGGTGTGGGCGGCTGTGTTGCCAGCCAAGAGGGCGCAGCTATCGCCAAAAGGGCCCCGTTTGTAGATGTAATCTTTGGGCCCCAAACATTGCATCGTCTGCCAGAGATGATGGAGACCCGTAAAAATAACGGTACGGTTGTTGTCGATATCAGCTTTCCAGAAATTGAGAAGTTTGACCGCCTGCCGACCCCAGAAGCCCAAGGTGCAAGCGCCTTTGTTTCGATTATGGAAGGCTGCTCCAAATACTGTACTTTTTGCGTAGTGCCCTACACCAGGGGCGAAGAAGTGAGCCGGCCTATGGCTGATGTACTCACAGAAATTGCCGAGCTGGCTGCCCAAGGTGTTCGCGAAGTGAACCTGCTAGGCCAGAACGTTAACGCCTTTCGCGGTGACATGCCCGACGGCTCTATCTGCGACTTTGCCGAATTATTGCCCTATGTGGCTGATATCGAAGGTATAGACCGCATTCGCTACACCACTAGCCATCCCGTGGAATTCTCTGACGCATTGATTGATGTCTACGACCGCGTGCCAGAGCTGGTGAGTCACCTGCACCTGCCCGTACAGAGCGGGTCTGACCGCATTTTGATGGCAATGAAACGCGGCCATACAGCGATTGAGTACAAGTCTAAAATTCGGCGCCTGCGTGCCCGTCGGCCAGATATTAGTATTTCATCTGACTTTATTATTGGTTTCCCCGGTGAAAGCGAAGACGATTTTGCGGCGACCATGAAACTCATTGAAGAGATCGGTTTTGACACCTCATTTAGCTTTATTTATAGCGCTCGCCCCGGCACCCCCGCTGCAGAGTTAGAGGACAACACCAGCGAAGAGACTAAAAAGCAGCGTCTTAAGATTCTTCAGGACCGTATTAGTCAAAATGCTTCGGAAATCAGCCGCCGCATGGTGGGGACCCGTGCCAAACTTTTGGTCACTGGTATCAGCAAGAAGGACCCTGGGCAGCTACAGGGCCGCACAGAGAATAACCGCGTGGTTAACTTTCGTTGCGATGACCACAGCCTAATTGGCCAGTTTGCTGAGGCCGAGATCACTGAAGCCCTGCCAAACAGCCTGCGTGGCAACCTTATTTAGTCTCAAAATCTGTCCTTAAAGGGCTGTTTCTCGCGCCATGTCGGGTATAAAAAAGTTTACCCTTTTCCATAGTTCGCGCTATGCTACAAATATAACTATTACGAAAAGGCTTTAAAGCACCTATTGAAACGATTGGATAATCAACCATCAGCCTACAGCATCACTCTCGAGCCAAACGATGCTCGTCGTCTCGCCCTTCTATGCGGTCAATTTGATGAAAACCTTCGCCTAATCGAACAGCGGTTAAACGTTGAAATTCGCTCGCGCGATAATTTCTTTGCTGTTTACGGTGATACTGATGTTTCCCAGCGTGCTGCCAACGTCATCTACAACCTCTATCAGGACACCGCCCACTGCGTGGACCTATCCCCTGAAGAAGTCCACCTACACCTTCGCCAACACGAGAGAGCGACGCCTATGACTCAACCTGCCAGCAATCTGCAGTCTGCCGATAATGTTGAAAACTTCTCGGTGATACGCACCAAAAAAGGCAACATTAAGCCACGAGGCTTGAACCAGCAGCGCTATGTGCGCTCGATTCAAACCCATGATATTAACTTTGGTATTGGCCCGGCCGGTACCGGTAAAACCTATTTGGCGGTTGCCTGTGCAGTGGAAGCGCTACTGAGAGACGAAGTTGAGCGTATTCTACTGGTGAGACCTGCGGTTGAAGCTGGCGAGAGACTTGGGTTTTTGCCTGGTGATCTGGCACAAAAAGTGGATCCCTACCTGCGGCCTCTCTATGACGCCCTGCACGAGATGCTTGGCTTTGAAGCGGTAGCAAAATTTCAGGAACGCAATGTTATCGAGATAGCACCCCTCGCCTACATGCGCGGCCGCACTCTAAATGGTGCCTATATTATTCTCGACGAGAGTCAAAACACTACTAGGGAGCAAATGAAAATGTTCCTGACGCGTATTGGCTTTGGCTCAACAGCGGTTATCACTGGCGATATGTCACAGATCGACCTGCCTCGAGGCGTTAGCTCGGGTCTGGTACACGCCTGTGAAGTACTGAAAGACGTCGAAGAAATTAGCTTTACCCACTTCGAATCACGGGACGTAGTTCGCCACCCCATTGTGCAGAGCATTGTCGACGCTTACGAAAGCTATGAAAAAGGCGCTGAACAGTAACCCATGACTATTTCAATCGACATTCAGATGGCTTGTAGCTCTCAAGAAGGGCTTGAAGAAGCCCCTGAAGAAGACAGTATGCGGCGCTGGGTTCGCGCAGCACTTCGCAACGAGCGAGAGACTGTCGAGCTCAGTGTACGAATTGTCGATGAACAAGAAAGCGCGACGCTAAACCAACAGTATCGCGGTAAAACAGGGCCCACTAACGTCCTCTCCTTTCCCTTTGACGCTGTTACGCCAGAGCCACTGCCAATATTAGGCGATCTGGTTATCTGTGCGCCTGTAGTTGCCCGGGAAGCCTCTGAACAACATAAAACTCTCGATGCCCACTGGGCCCATATGTGCGTCCATGGTGTTCTGCACCTGCTGGGCTATGATCATATGGGAGACCGAGATGCTGAGGTCATGGAAGCTCTGGAAACCACTATTTTATTGGGCTTGGGTTATCCCGCGCCCTACTCTTATGACGAGTGCTCTTCTTTAAAACAGTCTTTACAAGAGCCTGAAACCTATTCTGACAGCGAAGAACAATAATAATGAACGAAGAAATACCCAGTAACGGCCAAGATCGCTCCCTGCTCAAAAAAATCGGCAGAGCTTTTTCGGCTAACCCCAGCAGCACTGACGAAGTAGCAGACATACTGCGCAGCGCTGAAAACGAATCCATTATTGATGCCAGTGCGCTACAGATAATGGAGGGTGCTCTAAAAGTCGCCGATATGCAGGCCCGAGAAATTATGATTCCTCGGTCACAGATCAATGTGATCGAAGAAGACTTTACCCTCGAGCATATTTTGGAACTGGTGATTCAGTCTCAGCACTCTCGCTTTCCTGTCGTAGGCGAGTCGTCCGATGATGTTCTAGGTATTTTGCTGGCCAAGGAGCTTTTGCCTCTGCTGCTGTCAGGCAAAGAGTCCTTTGACCTAAAAAGCCTACTGCGCCCTGCGACTATTATCCCCGAGAGTAAGCGCCTAAATATTTTGCTCCAGGAATTTCGTGAGCAACGCTACCATATGGCCATCGTTGTAGATGAGTACGGCGGCGTTTCTGGCCTGCTCACTATTGAAGACGTACTGGAAGAGATTGTCGGAGAAATTGAAGACGAAACCGACGAGCACGAAGCTGAGCAAATTCGTAAGATCGACGACAACCTCTACAGCGTTGAAGCGATTACCGAAATTGACGATTTTAATGAATTTTTTGATCTGGGTTTTTCTGACGACGAATTTGATACGGTCGGTGGGCTTGTGGTTCATGCCTTTGGGCACCTGCCAAAGATAGGCGAAAGTACCAGCATTGAGAATTTTGACTTTAAAGTGATTGATGGCGACAACCGCAAGATCAACCTCCTTGAAGTCAGCAAAAAAGCCTTATGACAAAGCTGCTCTAATGACTTTAAACCGAGGACAGATGTTTCTGGCGCTGTTTGCGTCTGGTGCATTAATGCCCCTGGCTTTGGCGCCCTTCTCTATCTGGCCCATTGCAGCTCTCAGCATCGCCGCACTGTTTTGGGCCCTAGAAGATCAAACCCGCAAACAAGCATTTATCAAAGCCAGTATCTTTGGTTTTGGTTTGTTTTTTGCTGGGGTTAGCTGGGTCTATGTGAGCATTCATGACCATGGCTATATCGCTGCCCCCCTGGCCTTTTTCGGCACCACATTATTCTGTTTGTTTCTGGCCCTTATCTTTGCCCTACCCTTTATTCTTAGTGCCCTGATACCCAGAACCCCTAGTGCATTTATACTAGGGCTACCCGCTATCTGGGTACTTAGCGAATGGCTACGAGGCTGGATATTTACCGGGTTTCCTTGGCTATATGCCGGCTATAGCCATACCGATACCTGGCTCAATGGCTGGGCTCCCGTAGGCGGCGTGCTGTTACTGAGTTATGTCACCGCTCTCGCCGGTGCCGTGATCGCCCAACTCATGTTGGGTCGACGAAGTGAACGTAGTACTGTTGCGGCCGCTAGCCTAGTTATCGTGCTGACAGTCGGCGGCTATGGCATGCAAAAAATCGACTGGACTGTGCCTACAGGCAATGAGCTGTCAGTGGTTCTAATACAGCCCAATATACAACAGGAAGATAGATGGTCCCTGGTGGAACAGGACAGCATTCTCGATAAACTCGCCCAACAGACCAAACCCCATTGGGGCGCCGATATTATTATTTGGCCCGAGGGCGCTATTCCTGCGCTGCCAAGGCAAATCATGGACTACCTATTAGAAATCGATGCCCAGGCTAAAGTGAACCAAACCGCCCTATTAACCGGTATACCTACGCAGGATGCACAGAATAGGCGCTACTACAATTCGATGCTGGCGCTGGGCGATTCTAGGGGCCAATACGATAAAACCAGACTTGTGCCTTTTGGCGAATATGTTCCTCTAGAAAATGTATTGCGGGGTGTGAATCAATTTTTTGATCTGCCTATGTCTTCTTTTTCACTGGGAGCCTCAGAGCAGCCACTGCTGTCAGCCAAGGGTGAATCAATCGCCACGGCCATTTGCTACGAAATCGCCTACCCGAATCTGGTCGCCAATACTGCAGCCAACGCGACTATGATTTTAACGGTCAGTAATGATGCATGGTTTGGCCGTTCCATTGCACCGCAGCAACATATGCAAATGGCACGTATGCGCGCTATTGAAAATGCTAAACCATTGATGCGAGGCACCAACAATGGGGTAACCGCGCTGGTGGATCACCAGGGGCGAATTTACCAACAGCTAGAGCAGTTTACTGTTGGCGAGTTAAGCGGCACTATTGCTCCTAGAGCGGGCAAGACGATATTTACACAGCTGGGCAGTTGGCCCACTGTGATTGTTTGTTTAATAATATGTTTTGGCCTAGTAATTATGCCTAGTGCCTTGATGCGTCGTCGGGGCTTTAAATCTAAGACAGCCGCAGGCGCTTAAGCAAGGCCGCTGCAGGTGATCTTAAGTAAGGGCAGCCGCAGGCGCTTAACCTAGAGCAACCGTAGGTGTTCTCGATTTCAAGCAGGCGCAATAAAAATAACTAAAAAGGAAACCACCATGAAAACAACAACATTATTCATAAAATTAATGCTTTCGATGACCTTGGCTCTGTCGGCAACGGTTGGCGCTCTAGAAGTTGGCGATCAGGCCCCTGCCTTTTCATTGCAAGCAACAGACGGCAAAACCTATAGCTTGGAGCAGTTCCATGACAAGCAAGCCATTGTTATTGCTTGGTACCCACAGGCATTTACCAGTGGCTGTACCATTGAATGTAAATCTCTGGCGCAAAATGGGCATCTTTTAAAGCGTCTCGATGTTACCTACTTTATGGCCAGCGTCGATGCCCTAGAAAAAAATAAAGCCTTCGCTGAAGAGAATGAAGCGGACTTCCCACTGCTGAGTGACCCGAGCAAAGAAGTTGCCACTGCCTACGATGTACTGGCTTTTTATGGCATGCCAAAGCGCCATACCTTTTACATTGGCAAAGACGGTAAAATCCTATTTATCGACCGTAAAATCAATGCCGCTACCTCGGCAGAAGATATGGCCGCTAAACTAGAAGAGCTGGGTATTCCCGAAAGACAGGCCAGCTAAAAACAACAGGCTGCCATGGCCACTCTAACTGCTGTTAGAGTGGCTCCACTTCCCCTATAATTCACGGCTATTCAGCAAACCCTATAAGCAGTGAATTTTCATGACCGAAGAACAGCATTACAATCCCGCCGAAATCGAGCGAGATGCGCAAAAATATTGGACCGACCACAAGACCTTTGAGGTTACTGAGGATCCCAATAAAGAAAAATTCTACTGCCTAGCTATGTTCCCATACCCCAGCGGCAAGCTGCATATGGGCCATGTGCGCAACTACACCATTACCGATGTAATTTCTCGCTACCAGCGAATGCAGGGCAAAAATGTTCTGCAGCCGATGGGCTGGGATGCCTTTGGTTTGCCTGCTGAAAATGCTGCGATCCAAAATAAAACCGCCCCGGCAAAATGGACCGAGGAAAATATCGCCTACATGAAGGCCCAGCTCAAGTCTCTGGGCTTTGGTATCGACTGGACCCGAGAGTTAGCAACCTGCCAGCCCAGCTACTACAAATGGGAGCAGTGGTTCTTTACCAAACTCTACGAAAAAGGCTTGGTATACAAAAAGACCAGCGCCGTTAACTGGTGCCCTGTAGATGCCACCGTACTGGCCAACGAACAGGTTATTGATGGTTGCTGCTGGCGCTGTGACAGCCCAGTCGAGCGCAAAGAAATTCCCCAGTGGTTTATTCGTATCACCGACTATGCCGAGCAATTACTCGACGACTTGGACGAGCTGGAACATTGGCCAGAACAGGTCAAAACCATGCAGCGTAACTGGATTGGTAAGAGTCGCGGTGTCAGTATGACCTTTGACCTGGCCACAGCCGTTGGCGAGCACAGTAGCTTCGACGTCTACACCACCAGACCAGATACCTTGATGGGTGTGACCTATCTCACCCTGGCCACTCAGCACCCCATTGCCCTACAAGTTGCTGCCTCAAACCCTGAGCTATTGGCGTTTATTCAGCAGTGCCAAACTCAGCAAGTCTCTGAAGCAGAGATGGCGACCATGGAAAAACTCGGCATGGATACCGGCATCACAGCTGTGCACCCTCTAACGGGCGAAAGCGTCCCGGTATGGGTCGGCAACTATGTGCTGATGGACTATGGTTCGGGCGCT
This sequence comes from gamma proteobacterium HTCC2207, assembly GCA_905182265.1. Classification (GTDB taxonomy): domain Bacteria; phylum Pseudomonadota; class Gammaproteobacteria; order Pseudomonadales; family Porticoccaceae; genus HTCC2207. The sequence continues at coordinate 41,751 of CAJJAO010000015.1, forward strand.
GTGATGGCAGTCCCAGGCCACGACCAGCGGGACTATGAATTCGCCAAAAAGTACCAGCTAGAGATTAAACAGGTGGTTGCCCCTGCAGGTGATGAACCCTGCGATATTGCCAACGAAGCATTTGTCGCCAAAGGCATTCTTGTTAACTCTGGCCAGTACGATGGCATGGACTTTACTACTGCATTTGATGCGATTGCCGCTGCCCTTGAAGCAAAAGATCATGGCTCGATAACCACTAACTACCGCCTCCGTGACTGGGGCGTCAGCCGCCAGCGCTACTGGGGCTCACCCATTCCAATGTACAACTTGGCTGAGGGTGGCGAGATACCGGTGCCATTAGAAAAATTGCCCGTTCTACTGCCCACCGATGTGGAGATGGACGGCATTCAGTCGCCAATCAAAGCCGACCTAGAATGGAAAAAAGCTGAGTTTAATGGTCAGGCGGTCGAGCATGAAACAGACACCTTTGACACCTTTATGGAGTCCTCTTGGTATCACGCTCGCTTTACCTGTTCCGATTTAGATAGCGCCATGCTCGACCCGGAGCGCGCCAATTACTGGCTGCCCGTGGATCAATATGTAGGCGGTATCGAACATGCGATTTTGCACCTGCTTTATGCGCGGTTCTACCACAAACTTTTGCGCGATGAAGGCTTGGTTGAAAGCAGCGAGCCCTTTAAGAGCCTGCTATGTCAGGGCATGGTATTGGCTGAATCTTTTTATCTCGATAACGATGGCCGCAAGCAGTGGTTAGCCCCCTCTGAGGTGACTGTAGAGCGGGATGAAAAAGGTCGCACGATCAAGGCTACAGAAACCGCCACGGGTAATATGGTCCACAGCGGTGGCGTCACTAAGATGTCCAAATCGAAAAACAATGGTATCGACCCCCAGACCACCATCGATAAGCACGGCGCCGATACAGTGCGCCTGTTTACCATGTTTGCAGCACCCCCAGAGCAGACTCTGGAGTGGAGCAATGAAGGCGTTTCTGGTGCCCATAGATTCTTGCGTAAGCTTTGGACCATGGTCCACAGCCATATTGAGACCAATAACAATAATAGTGACAACGTCACGTTGAATATTGCCAAGCACAATGATGGCCAAAAAGATTTGCGCCGCAAAACCCATGAGACTATCAATAAGGTCAACGATGACTACGGCCGTCGCAACACCTTTAATACGGCTATCGCCGCGGTGATGGAGCTGCTCAATGAAGTTGGCAAGCTTACTGACAACGAATCTCAAACCATCGCCGTGCGCCACGAAGCCCTCAACAGTGCCGTGTTGTTGCTATCACCAATCGCGCCTCATATCTGCCATAGCTTATGGAATATGCTGGGCAATCAGGGTGCTATTGCTAACGCCCCCTGGCCAACCCTGGACGAATCCGCGCTGGTGCGCAGCTCTATTGAGATGGTGATTCAGGTAAATGGCAAGGTGCGCGGTAAGATTCAGGTCGCTGCCGATGCCTCCAAAGAAGCGGTTGAAAAGCTGGCGCTGGAAGATAGCAATGTGCAACGCTTCACTGACGGAGTTACTATCCGTAAAGTGATTGTGGTTCCGGGCCGGTTGGTTAATATAGTGGCCAACTAAATAGTAGCCAACTAAACAGATGCTGTTTTAGAGTACTGATTATGACGATCAAGACAATACTGCTTTCGACCTTGCTGGTGCTGCTATCTGCCTGTGGCTGGCAGCTGCGGGACGCCCAAATAGTACCTGCCAACTTAGGCAGCCTGCACCTGTCATCGAACGACCCCCACAGCGAGCTGATAACAGAACTGACTCGCGCACTCAACCTGTACGGTGTCGATGTTGTCGCCAGTGCAGCGGACGCACAGTACTCGGTAGTGATTGTTAACTTTAGGCGCGATCGCCGTACCGGCACCATTAACCCCAGTGCCCGTGTCGCCGAATACCAGCTAAACGAAGACGTAGATTTTTTGATTGTTAGCGCCGATGGGTCCCAGCTAGTGCCTCTTTCAACGGCCTCTGTAGAGCGGGTCTATGAGTTTAATGAGCAGGATGTTTTGGCCTCAGACAATGAAGAGAGATTAGTGAGAGACGGCATGCGCGAAGAAATTGTCCGTCAGATTCTTAACCGTTTGCGCCTAGTACCTAAAGATCTGGCTCCAACTCCAGACCAGACTCCCCAGTGAAAATAAAAGCAGAACAGCTGCAAAGCCATCTGCAAAAGCAGCTTTTGCCAGTCTATGTGATTAGCGGTGATGAACCATTACTCGCGCAAGAGTCTGCTGACGCCCTGCGTATTGCCGCTCGTTCGGCTGGCTATACAGGTCGTGAACTATTCCATTTTGAAGGCAATCATCAGAGCTATGACTGGAACCCCCTGATCAATGAAGCCAATTCTCTGTCGCTATTTGCCGACAAAAAAATTCTTGAGATTCGAATTCCTAGCGGTAAGCCGGGGGACAAAGGTAGCAAGGCGCTCTGTGAAATGTGTGCCAATCTCAACCCCGACAATCTGCTGCTGGTTATTCTGCCCAAGCTCGAGAAAGGCGCACAAAACAGCAAATGGCTAAAGACTCTCGAGTCTGCCGGCGCCCATATTCAGGTGTGGCCTATTACCGGCAACCAGTTACCGCGATGGATTCAGCAGCGACTGCAGCAGGCCAATATTCAGGCCAATGAAGAAGCTGTACAGATTCTCGCTGATCGAGTCGAAGGTAATTTATTAGCCGCCGTACAAGAAATAGAAAAGCTTAAGTTACTGGCGCTCGATGGCAAAGTCGATGCCAGCCGCATGTCGTCCGTCGTCGCCGATAGCGCTCGATATAATTTGTTTGAGTTTATCGACAAGGTGCTTATGGGCGACGCTCAGTCTGCCGCTCGGTCCCTGCGTGGTCTGCAAAATGAAGGCACCGAACCTATTCCATTGCTATGGTCGATAACCCGCGAGTTGCGCATCTTGCTCAAAGCCAGCGAACAGGTCAGCCAAGGTGCTCACAGCGACTCGGCACTCAAATCTGCTGGCGTCTGGGATAAACGTATCCCGCTATTTCGAAATGCACTGCGTCGCTTGAGCCCAGCCCATTTGCGTATGCTATTGCACCAAGCCGGCGCAATTGATCGAGGTATTAAAGGGCAGCGCAGAGCGGATGTTTGGGATGAGCTAACCACCTTAGTACTGTCCCTGGCCGGCAGCCAGACATTACAGCCTAAAAATATTAAGGTTCTTCTCGATAGCTAGCCCAACCAAAAATACACCACCCCAGTAATCACCGCAGCACCAATCAAATTCAGACTAAAACCTTCGCGGACCATCTGCTGCACACTGATTTTGCCTGTGCCAAACACAATCGCATTAGGCGCTGTAGCCACAGGTAACATGAAGGCACAGCTAGCTGACAGTGCGGCGGGTAGCATTAACAATGCGGGCTCGATACCTGCACCCAATGAAGCCGCAGCCAAAATAGGCATCAACAACGTAGTGGTTGCAGTGTTGCTGGTGATCTCTGTTAAGAAGGTTACCGACAGCGCCACGATAGCGACAATGGCAATAATAGAAAGCCGCGTGACCCCCGATAATGATTGACCAATGGCCTCACTGATACCGGTCACAGCGAAGGCTTTGGCGATGGCAATACCACCGGCAAAAAGCAGTAGTACACCCCAGTGAATAGTCGATGCAGATTCCCAGTCTAGTAGCTTGCCACCACTGCCATTGGGCAATACAAACATAAGCACTACCGAGGTCAGGGCAACAGCCGCATAGTTGGCGCTGGGAACATTAAACAAAATACTCCAGCCACCAAAGGGTTCTCGCAAGGTAATCCAAGCTAGGGCTGTGAGACCAAAGATGGCCAGTACCCGAACCTCTTCTGTGCGCCAGCTGCCGACCTTGGGGATCTCCAGTGGCTCGCCTTTGTCCAGATTACGGGTCATCCAAAGACCAGCCATGGGAATCATGAGCACCACCACCGGAATTGCCCAGAGCATCCATTGGCCGAACCCTATAGAAGTGCCTGTGGCTTCTGCGTAAATTTTGAGGAATACCACATTGGGTGGTGAACCTATGGGCGTTCCCAGCCCACCAATACTGGCGGCGTAGGCAATACCCAAAAATAGCGGTACAGCTAGCTTATTGGCAGCCTTATCTGAGCTGGCGCTGTCGAGCACCGCATAGGCCACGGGCAACAGCATTAATGTTGTCGCAGTATTGGAAACCCACATGCTTAACATCGCCGAGGCGACCATAAAGCCAAACACCAGTCGGCGCTGATCATGGCCACCAAAAAGGTTAACCATGTAGAGTGCAAGACGGCGATGAGCGCCACTCTTTTCCATGGCTTTAGACAGCATAGCCCCGCCCATAAGCAGTAATATCAGAGGATCGCCGTAGGCCTGAGCCACTTGCTTGCCGTCAAGAATACCCAGCAGAGGGAAAACACCTAAGGGGATCATTGATGTGGCTGGAATAGGAATGGGTTCAAATATCCACCACAGAGCGCAGAGTACGGTCAGCCCTGCCGTTAATGCACCTTCTCTAGCCCAACCCAACTTCATCATAATGAAGGTAACTAGGGCTGCGATTAAAGGGGCTATCCAGAGCGACAGGCGCTTTAGTTTAGGTGTCATAGGTCATACCCTTCTAATCATCCGTTTCGTCCAGGCTGTAATCGCCGTTTTCATAGGCGGAAATAATCTCTTCCGCACGCTGCTGGTCAGCATCGTTAACGGTAATAGATAGATGCCCCATTGCGGGTAAATCTCCCAGCCCACCCTGGAGTGCAGCGCCCTGCAAAAATACCTGCAGCCCTTCCTGCTCCATTAAACCGGTCAGTAATTGTGCTTCAAAGTAGTCACCACTGCGATAGACCGAAATCATTGTCCTTTTACCTTGCGGCTCAAAATAACCAGCAGCCACATAATTAAAATCCCTGAGCCATTAGCAATCATGTCTAGAGGGTCTGCATGGCGATAACCCGTATAGGACTGGGCCCATTCCATTAGCATGCCAAACACCATGGTGCCCGCCGCTAACAGCCATAACTCAAACCGTGCATTGTAGGATTTAACCGCTAGTGCAAAGAGCAGTGCATAGGAAATAGCATGGCCAATTTTGTCACCATTTTTAATGACTGGAACGCCCGTCACTGGTGATAGAGACAGATATAGCACCCCCGCTAGAAACAGCCAGAATGATATTTGGAAATATTTTTTTGACATCATAGGTTGTGCTGACCTTTGTCCATTGAATCGGTTAGTTGTTGATTAATTTTTTGGTAACGCTCAACGGTACCCACATCGCACCAGTCTCCAGTATAGAGGTCTGCCAGCAAACGCTGCGAGGTAATCACTGGGCGCAAAACATCTCGCAAGGCAAAACAGGAGCCAGCTTTAGAGCTCGAGGCAGAATAGTCAGAAAATATCTGCGGACGCAGCAGACTAATACCGCTAAAGGTATATTTTTGGCTGCCTTCATAGGCAACTAAGTCTTGGCTCAAGGCAAAATCACCCTCGGGATTATGCTCTGGATTCTCAACCAGTAGCAACCAGCCATCCTGATCTGGCGCTAGCTGTTTGTCGCAGACTGCCGCAAGGGGAAAGTCTGTCCATATATCCCCATTAATCACCAAAAAAGGTTCGCTTCCAAGGAGCGGTAATGCATTGGCAATACCTCCTCCAGTTTCAAGGGGCTGCTCTTCTCGCGACCAGGTTATGGATACCCCAAATTGACGACCATCACCAAAATAGTCCTCGATTTGCTCAGCTAACCAGCTTGTGTTGATCACTAACTCAGTAATACCAACCGCCGCTAGAGCTTCAATATGGTGCTGTAATAAGGGTTTGCCTGCGACCGGCAAAAGAGGCTTAGGAGTCGTGTCTGTGAGTGGCCGCAGGCGCTTACCAAAACCTGCGGCGAGGATCATCGCTTTCATAACCCAGCCTCGGCACCATTTTGGTACCAATCCTGTGCGGCTAACGATGGCCTAATACGCTGCTCGAACCAGTCACAAAATGCGCTTGCTTGAGGGTACTGTCGGGCGGCCTCGAGACTATAGTCAATGACCAGTGGCAGATCCCTAAGGTAACCCTGTTTGCCATCACGCAGTGCTAAGCGGGCAAAAATACCCATGACTTTGATATGTCGCTGTAAGCCCATTAAGTCGAACCAGCGCAAAAACTGCTGGTCATCCACCTCTGGCTCTAGTGTTTTCTCGAATGTTAGCTGCGCCTTGAATGCCAGCGCCCGCTGCCTTGTCTGCTGCAACGGCCAGCGGACATAACAGTCTTTTAACAGGGACACCAAATCATAGGTAATAGGCCCCCAAACAGCGTCCTGAAAATCGATTATGCCCAGTTCTTTTTTGGCTGATGGGTTAGCGCCTAGCACCATGAGATTGCGCGAATGATAGTCCCGGTGCACTAGCACCTGGGGCTGCTCCTCGGCACTCCGAATCAGCTGTTCATAGAGGCTATCGAGCATGGCTGTCTCTTCTGAGCCTAAACTGATACCCAATAATTCAGTCACAAACCATTGATTAAAAAGGCCCATTTCGTCACGTAATAGCTGGGCGTCGTAGCGTGGAAAAAGCTCGCGATTATCGGGCAGCTGCTGAAGCTCTAACAGCGCAGTTTCGGCACTGTTATATAGCTCAGCGACCGTCTGATCATTAAGTAATGGCTGCAACAACTGGTCGCCAAAATCTTCTAGCAACATATACCCCTGTTCAAAATTCACAGCGTGGATAACGGGAGTACGAACCCCATTAGATTGCAGTGCCATGGCAATATTTACGTAGGCGGGATTGTTCTCTTTGGTGGGGGGAGAATCTACTGCGATCAGGCTGGGCTGACTGTTTAGACGGTAGTAGCGGCGAAAGCCGGCATCCCCAGTGAGTGCATCAACATGCAGGGGGCCTAGCAAACTGCTGGCTTTGGGAAGAGAGGCTTTTATCCACTCATGGAAGTGCTGTTGATGCTGATTTGGCAACGCTTGAAAACCTCTTAAAACCAATAATGGTGCTTTGTATTATCTATTATCGAGTCGCCTACGCCATCTTATATTTGGACTTTAACTTTGGCCTGGGGCAAAAAAAATCCATTCTAGCCTATTTGGGGCAATTAGAGGTCTCTACTCTCGGTCGATATCAGGTAAAATGTCGGCCCCGATATGATTCTCTGGATGACAGTTTTGCAGCGAGCAGTTTTAAAGCTCTACCGAATGATTCACCGCGACCTGTGCGCCCTAGCATTGGTCGTTTTGACCGCAGCTTTTTTTGCCCCAGCTTCTTTTGCCGCAGCACCTTTTGCCGCAGCAGCTGTTGGTGAAGCAGCTGTTGGTGAAGCAGCTGTTGGTGAAGAGGCGCCGCCAACATGGAACTGTCGTGCAGATGCCAGCGGCGAGTGGGTATGCAAAGAAGAATCTATCACTGAGGGTCAGAGAACAGTACCTAGACCTCCCCATAGCTCCAAAACAAAAGTAGCCAATCCCGATGAACCCCGCTTGGCCGCGGTGCGCAATCTCGACTGGGTTGAAGAACCCAACATGTCTCCAGAGCAAAAAGCGGCACTAGAAATAAACTGCTGTGGTGCCTACATAGAGCCCAAAAGAGACTACCCCGATGCCGATTTGGAGCCAGAAGAAGCCTCTCTGCGGGTAAATGCCAACAGCACCGAAGCCTTAGAGGGAGATATAGCACTGCTAGAAGGCGATGTTCAAATATCTCAGGGTCATCGCCAGATCCGCAGTGACACCGCCACGGTTAATCAAAGCAACCGGCAAGTCGTATTAGAGGGTAATGTACGATTCCGTGAGCCCGGCATGTTGCTGCTGGGAGACAGCGCCAACATCGATATTGATAGTAAAGAGGTGCATATTGATAATGCGACCTATGTACTTCATGAAGCCTCAGTAAGAGGCAACGCCAAAACCCTCTCCCGCAACAAAGACGGCATTATTCTTATTGATGAAGCTACCTATTCTGCTTGCGAGCCCGGAGATAACACCTGGCAGTTAGTGACCAGTGAAATAAGTATTGATCAGAACACTGGCTTTGCTACGGTCAAAAATGCGCGACTAGAAGTGAAAGACGTGCCAATCTTCTATTTGCCCTATATTAAATTTCCCGTTGATGATCGCCGCTCGTCGGGGCTGTTGTTTCCAACCATTAGCGCCAACCAAGAAAATGGTCTGGATTTTGCTCAGCCTATCTATTGGAATATTGCTCCCAATTATGACGCCACCATTACCCCCCGCTACATTCAGGAGCGCGGCCTAGGGCTGCAAGTAGACTTTCGCCATCTGAATGACTGGTCAGAGAACCAAATCATCGCTAGCTACTTGGATAGTGATAAAGGCGGCGCCGATGATGACAAGATTGACCCTATTACAGGCCTGCGTCCCAATCAAAATGAAGACCGCTACCTCACGGGCCTAAACCACAGTGGCGGCGTCGGACGACCCTGGTCTACGTTTTTGGACATCAATCATGTTAGCGACGTCGATTACTTTCGCGACTTGGGCAACCTGACTCTTGATGAAAACAGTACGACCCACCTGCAGCGCCGTGCCTCGGCAGGCTATAAAACCAAGCACTGGGATTATTCCGTTGTGGCTCAAGACTATCAGGTGATTACCGAGGGGCTAGAGGACCAATACTCTGTTCTGCCGCAGGTTTCAGCTAACGGCTACTACCGGTTACCCAACTCCCTGGTGATTGACCTCAACAATCGCCACTCAGTATTTAATCATGATGACGACAATGTAGTCACTGGTAGCCGCAGCAGCATTGACTACGGTATTAGCTGGGACAAACGCTGGAGCTGGGGATACTTTAAACCGCAGATCAGAGCTCGGCACCTGTCTTATAACCTAGATGCAGGTCAGGGGGCTGATCTGCTAGATGCCAACCCTTCCGTGTCGGTGCCCGTCTATTCCATTGATACTGGCATTTTTCTTGAGCGGGATGTTTTTTGGCTCAATGATTACAAACAATTTTTTGAACCACGCCTGTATTATTTGAAGGCTGACTTTAAAGATCAGTCCAGCTTGCCCGATTTTGATACCAGAGAATTCACCCCTTCCTACGGTTCATTATTTCGCGAGAACCGCTTTAACGGTGGCGACAGAATTTCTGATGAAGACCGGGTGACCATCGCGTTCACTAGTCGGTTTATTGACCAGAAAACTGGCCAAGAAAGATTCCGCGCCAGCGTCGCACAATCTATTTATTACTCTGACCGCCAAGTAACTCTGTCTGCCGACCCCAGTGCTGAAGAGCTTAATGAACTGACCCGCAACCAGTCGCCCCTAGCTATTGAATGGGCCGCCCGGGTATCCAAAGACTGGCGTGTGACCAGCGATATCATTTATGACAGCCATGATAATGAGCTCGAAAAAACTAGCCTTGGCGTGCGCTACAATGACGGCCAAAATCGCCTGTTTAATTTCACCTATAGATACACTCGGCGACCTGCACGCTTATTTTCGAGCATGGATGTGGACCAGGATATTGAACAGGCTGATGTCTCCGCCTTTGTTCCTGTGGCCGGCAATTTTAATTGGGTAGGCCGCTGGAACCATGACTTTACCAACAAGAGGGAACTGGAACTCTTTGCTGGTTTCGAATACAACAGTTGCTGCTGGCGTGCTAGTCTAGTTGCTCGTCGCTGGCTCGATCGCGAAGATGAAAAATTATTCCCGGAAGAAGATCTCAGTGCTAAAAATGGCATCTTTTTCCAAATCCAATTTAAAGGTCTGGCTGGCACTGGCGGTCGGGTAGATACAATGCTTAACAATGGTATTTATGGTTATGAACCTCTGGAAAACTTCTAAATTTTTATTGAGTACTGCGCTCTCCGCTATGGTGCTATCTATTTCATTAGCGGCAACGGCTCAGATTCAACTATTGGACAAGGTCATCGCTATTGTGGACGACGATGTTGTTCTGCAAAGCGAGCTCGACCTGCGAATGACCGCCGTATATGGCCAGATTCAGCAATCGGGTACCCAGCCGCCTCCCCAAGAAATACTATTGCAGCAAGTGCTTGATCGACTTATATCGGAACGTCTGCAACTCAATATGGCCTACAGTGCCGGTGTGCGTATTGGTGATGAGGAACTCAACTTGGCCCTGGCGCGTATCGCAGCGGGCAACAAAATCACCATGGAACAATATGTAGAACAGATCCATGCTCAGGGCCAAACCATTGCCAATGTCCGTGAGGAGATTCGTAATGAAATGACTCTGATGCGTGTGCAGCAGGGCAAGGTCATGCGTCGCATACGCATTAGCGAACAAGAGTTAGATAACTTTCTCAATTCCGAAGAAGGTCGCTTTCTCACCTCCCCAGATGTCAACGTCGGGCAGATTCTTCTCACCGTACCCAGCTCATTGAGCTCCGCTGAAACCGATCAGGTTTTAGACAGGGCTAATGACTTGCGGGTCCAAGCGGTTGCAGGCACAGACTTTCGCCAACTGGCGATTGCCAATTCTGCCGATCAGTCCGCCTTGCAAGGTGGCGATCTAGGCTGGCGTAAAATGGCGCAACTGCCAGGTGTGTTTATTGAAGCCGTTGAGAAAATGTCTCCAGGAGAGGTTTCACAGCCCATTCGTAGTGGTGCCGGATATCACCTTCTCAAGCTCTACGAAACTCGCGGTGGTGGTGAGCAGCTTATCGAACAACACTTTGCTCGACATATTCTCATCAAACCCAACCAAATTCGCGATCAGGCGACGACCATAGAGCAGTTAAGTGGTCTCCGTGAGCGCACCATTGCTGGGGAAGATTTTGCCGACCTAGCTAAAGAGTTTTCTGAAGACCCAGGCTCAGGCCTTAAAGGCGGTGAATTGGGCTGGTCCACGCCAGGCATGTTTGTTCCAGAATTTGAAGAGACTATGGGCACCATTGCGGTCGGTGAAATTAGCTTACCGTTTAGCTCACAGTTTGGCTGGCATATTCTGCAAGTGACTGAGCGTCGCAAGCAGGACTTCAGTGACAATATTTTACGCAACCGCGCAGAGAACATGCTGCGTCAGCGCAAGTACGAGGAAGAGCTACAGGTGTGGCTGCAAGAAATTCGCGACGAAGCCTTTATTGAGATCAAAGAGTCCGGTAAGTCATGACATTAAGACTGGCCCTGACACCGGGGGAGCCCTCTGGTGTCGGGCCTGATCTGTTAATTCAAACGGTTCAACAGCAGCAGGATGTAGAGATAGTCGCCTTTGCGGATGCCAATATGCTGGCTAAAAGGGCTGAGCTTCTCGGGCTACCTTTAAAAATCCTGCCCTTCGATAAAACCCAGACCCCAACACCAACAGCTGCTGGCACAGTCACAGTGGCTGAAGTATCTCTTACCGAGACCGCGGTACCGGGACAGCTGAACCTAAACAATGCTCCCTATGTATTAAAGACATTAGATGCCGCCATCGCTGCCTGCCAATCTGGCGCCTGCCAGGGCATGGTAACGGGGCCGGTGCAAAAATCTATTATCAATGATGCGGGCATTAGCTTTTCTGGACACACGGAATATTTGGCGGAAAAGACCAGTACGGCCACCGTGGTCATGATGCTGGCCACCACAGAGCTGCGAGTGGCTCTGGCCACCACCCATCTGCCTCTGCGAGATGTGGCTGATGAAATTACTGCCGAACTACTGGGCAACGTTATAAATGTGCTGCACCAAGACCTGACAACAAAATTTAACATTGCCGCACCGAGAATTTTAGTCTGCGGACTAAACCCTCACTCAGGCGAAGGCGGCCATCTTGGTCGAGAGGAGATTGAAATTATTGAACCTGTGCTGGATCAGTTTCGGGAGCAGGGCCTAGACATTATCGGCCCCCTGCCGGCGGATACGCTTTTCACGGCAAAACATCTACAAACGGCTGATGCTGTACTGGCCATGTACCATGATCAGGGGCTGCCCGTTTTGAAATACCAAGGTTTCGGCAAGGCTACCAATATTACCCTGGGGCTGCCTATTGTTCGCACCTCGGTGGACCACGGTACTGCGCTAGATCTGGCGGGAACCGGCGCGGCAGATAATGGTAGTTTGATTGCTGCTATTCAGGTTGCTTCTCACATGGCTCAGCAGATGGCTCAAAAAATGGCTCTTCAATCAACAACTACCAATGCAGGTGCCCTTTGAGTATTAAGCATCAAGCCCGAAAACGCTTTGGCCAGAACTTCTTGGTTGACCAGCAGATCATTGCCCAGATTGTCTCGGCAGTAGGGCCGAAACCAGACCATAACCTTATCGAGATTGGCCCGGGTATGGCGGCCATTACTGAACACCTGATCAAGCTATGCCCGAATATGTCGGTTTTAGAGCTCGATAGGGATCTGGTGACGTTTCTTGGGGAAAAATTTGCGGATTATCCGGATTTTACCATTCATAGTGGTGACGCATTAAAGGTCGATTTTGCTGATTTTCATGACGGCCGTGACCTGCGCCTAGTGGGCAATCTGCCCTACAATATTTCGACACCTTTGCTGTTTCACCTGTTAAAGATTCGCCACCTGATTGCGGATATGCACTTTATGTTGCAGCGCGAAGTAGTGGATCGCCTGAGCGCTTCGCCTGGCACTAAGGCCTATGGTCGCCTGTCAGTGATGATCCAATATCATTGTCGTGTCATGCCGTTAATCCCGGTACCGCCGGAATCATTTCGCCCTGCACCTAAGGTGCAGTCGGCCGTGGTTCGCCTTAAACCCCATACCAAGATGCCCTGTGTTGCAGAGAACGAAACCCTGCTTCGGCAGATTGTTGCCCAGAGCTTTCAACAGCGTCGTAAAACTTTACGTAATTGCCTGCGCAGCTATCTTGAGCACCTTGAACCAGAGACCGGCGAAGGTACTGTTGTCGATCTGACCAGGCGTCCGGAGCAATTGTCGGTCGCTGAGTTTGTGGCTCTGTCTAACCATATCAATCAAAGTATTAACAAAGGTAGTAAGTAGTCCTTACGATAAATATCCCTTATGAATAGCACCAGCACCAACGACCCACAGATTACCGTAAGCGTGACCACGGAATATCTGTCAATGCAGTCTCAGCCAGAAGACAACCGCTTTGCGTTTGCCTACCATATTCGTATTGAGAACAATGGGGACGAAGCTGCGCAATTACTGCGCCGTCATTGGATAATTGTCGATGCTAACGAAGAACGGCAAGAGGTGCGCGGTGAAGGTGTTATCGGAGAGCAGCCGCTTATACAGCCCGGCGCGGTCTACCAATACAGCAGCGGTGTTGTGATTGAAACTCCTGTGGGCACCATGCAGGGCTCCTACCATTTAGTAGATCTGAGCGGCCTGGCCTTTGATGCGCCCATAGAGCCCTTTTTACTCTCAACCCCCCTAGCTGTGCACTAACAATGACTATGTACGCGGTAGGGGATGTTCAGGGCTGCCTGGACCCTCTGCTAGGGTTGCTTGAGCAAGTATCATTTGATCCAAGCCAAGATCAACTTATCTCTGTGGGTGACCTGGTCAATCGCGGCCCTAAGTCTCTTGAAACTATGCGCTTCTGCAAAGGCTTAGGCTCTGCCTTTAAGATGGTATTGGGCAATCACGACTTACATCTTTTGGCGATCGCTCATGGTGTCAGAGGCCCCACTATTAAAGACACCCTCGATGACATTTTAAGGGCTCCCGATAAAGGCGACCTACTCAATTGGTTACAGCACCAACCGTTGCTTTTAGAGGCGAGTGGCTACCACTTTGTGCACGCAGGAATACCCCCTATATGGAGCTTAGAGCTGGCTCACCAGCTTGCCGCAGAAGTTAGCGGCGCCTTGCAGTCAGAGCAGAGTGGCGCTTACTTTGAGTCCATGTATGGCAATCTGCCTGCTATTTGGTCAGACAGCCTGGAGGGGCCGGAACGATGGAGAGTTATCACCAATTACCTATGCCGAATGAGATTGTGCACTGCCGAAGGTGAGCTGGAACTCGAATCCCGAAATGCCGTAGAGGGTGCAGAGGCAGCAGCGCCCTTTTTGCCTTGGTTTACCCACACAAATCGTCAATCTGCCGATCAAAAGATAGTCTTTGGTCACTGGGCTGCGCTAGAGGGCCGCGACTGTGGCGAAAATGTGTTTGCGTTGGATACTGGCTGTGTCTGGGGTGGCCCTATGCGGCTAATGAACCTAGAGACACAGGAATACTTTCACCAGCCTGCATAAAGAGCATTGAAGACTTGTTAGGCGCTTTAACACCTTGTTTTACACCGCTACCCTATACTAAACATTACTAAACACTTCTGCATACTAAGACACCCCGTTATTACGGGCACAAAAAAGCCGAGCAATGCTCGGCTTTTTTACTAGACTGAAACTTCTAACCGAGGGAGCGCTTATTCAGCAACTACTTCCAATGCTTCTGTCTCAATCTCAGCCATTGCGCGACCCACTAGCTCAACATAAGCCATAGGTGCGTTATCACCGGTACGCGGCGCGCACTTAAGCACTCGCAAGTAACCACCAGGACGCTCTAAATAACGAGGACCTAGATCGGTAAACAGCTTACCAACGGTTGCCTTGTTACGCAGACGGTCAAAAGCCAGTCGACGATTAGCAACACTGTCTTCTTTAGCCAGAGTAATTAAAGGCTCAGCAAAACGACGTAGCTCTTTCGCTTTGGGCAGAGTGGTACGAATCAATTCGTGCTCAACCAAAGACGCAGTCATATTGCGAAACATGGCTCTACGGTGAGGGCCCGATTTGTTCAGTTTGCGGCCACTATAGCGATGACGCATGATTAATATTCCTTAATTCGTTGCTGCTTTAGCAATAATCTATGTCAACAAGCCTTAGGCTAGTTCACGTTCACTTTTCAAACTTGCTGGTGGCCAGTTCTCAAGGCGCATCCCTAGAGACAGTCCTCGAGAAGCCAACACATCCTTGATCTCGGTAAGAGACTTCTTACCCAGGTTAGGAGTCTTCAGCAACTCAACTTCGGTGCGCTGAATCAGGTCACCAATGTAATAAATGCTCTCTGCTTTCAAACAGTTTGCAGAACGAACAGTCAGCTCAAGATCATCGACTGGACGTAACAAGATCGGATCGATCTCTTCTTCTTTTTCTTCTGGCTCTGCAGCAGTCTCGCCTTGAAGATCAACAAATACTGCCATCTGCTGTTGCAGAATAGTTGCTGCGCGACGAATCGACTCTTCAGGGTCCATAGTCCCGTTAGTCTCAAGCTCAAGTACCAGCTTATCGAGGTCAGTGCGGTTTTCTACACGAGCACTCTCTACGCTATAAGATACTTTGAAGATTGGGCTAAAAGTAGCATCTAACTGCAGACGACCAATAGTGCGGGTCTCTTCATCATTAATGCGCGAAGTAGATGGCTGGTAGCCACGACCGCGTACAATACGAAGCTGCATGTTTAAGTTCGTCTTGCCAGAGATGTTGGCAATAACGTGCTCAGGATTAATTACTTCAATGTGACCGTCACTCTCAATGTCACCGGCAGTTACTGGGCCTGGGCCTTTCACATTCAAGGTAACAGTTGTGTCGTCACGACCTTCCATGACAATAGCAACGCCCTTCAGATTCAGAAGGATCTCCATCACGTCTTCTTGAACACCCTCAATAGAGGAATACTCGTGCTCAACGCCGTCGATCTCTACTTCTATGATGGCGCAGCCAGACATAGAGGAAAGAAGAATACGACGCAGCGCATTACCTAGAGTATGCCCAAATCCACGCTCTAATGGCTCAAGGACAACCTTGGCATGCGTTGAATTGTATGACGTTACATCTATATTACGTGGTGTTAGAAATTCAGTAGCAGAATTTTGCATAGTATTACCTGTAAGAGCTAAACAGCGATTACTTGGAGTACAGTTCGACGATCAAATTTTCGTTGATCTCAGCCGGCAAGTCAGAACGATCTGGATTGCGTGTATAAACGCCTTCCATCTTGTTCGTATCAACCGTTAGCCATTCAACTTCACCGCGCTGTGCTGACAACTGCAATGCAGTTTGAACACGAAGCTGCTTCTTAGACTTCTCACGAAGACCGACAGTGTCGCCTTCCTGAACTCTAAAAGAGGCAATGTTGACTTTCTGGCCATTGACCAAGATCGAATTGTGAGCAACTAACTGACGTGATTCAGCGCGTGTAGCACCGAAACCCATACGATAAACAACGTTATCGAGACGCTTCTCAAGAAGGGTCAACAGATTTTCACCTGTGTTACCTTTTTGACGGGCAGCATCTTTATAGTAGTTACTAAATTGCTTTTCCAAAACACCGTACATACGACGTACTTTCTGCTTCTCGCGAAGCTGTACACCATAGTCAGACAGACGACCACGACGCTGACCGTGCTGGCCAGGTGCGCTATCTGCTTTACATTTTGATTCTAATGGGCGAACGCCACTCTTGAGGAACAAATCTGTTCCTTCGCGACGTGAGAGCTTACAAGTTGGTCCGAGATACCTAGCCATTTTCTATCTCCCTTACACGCGACGTTTTTTGGGTGGACGGCAGCCGTTATGCGGTACTGGCGTCACATCCGTAATATTAGTAATTTTGTAACCAGCGTTATTGAGTGCGCGAACAGCGGACTCACGACCGGGGCCAGGACCTTTGACTTGTACATCAAGGTTCTTCAAACCATAGTCTTTCGCTGCTTCACCGGCGCGCTCTGCAGCGACCTGGGCGGCAAACGGGGTGCTCTTACGAGAACCGCGGAAACCAGACCCGCCTGACGTAGCCCAAGAGAGTGTATTCCCTTGGCGATCAGTGATAGTAACAATCGTATTGTTAAAAGAAGCATAGATGTGAGCTACACCATCTATAACTGTCTTTTTGACCTTTTTACGGGCCGGCTTAGTTGCTGCTTTTGCCATTAGAAATGATCCTAATTATCTTTTTATGGGACGACGTGGACCCTTACGGGTGCGCGCATTCGTCTTAGTACGCTGTCCACGTACGGGCAAACTACGACGATGACGAAGGCCGCGATAGCAACCTAAATCCATCAATCGCTTGATATTCATGCTGTTTTCTCTACGAAGATCACCTTCAACGTCGTTTTGCCCTACGGCAGCACGCAGTTGATCTAACTGGGACTCGTCTAGTGCAGAAATTTTTGTGTCCTCTGCAATACCCGTCGATGCACAGATTTTTCTGGCAGATGGGCGACCAATACCAAACACATAAGTCAGTGAAATCACTGTGTGCTTGTTATCTGGAATGTTGACACCGGCAATACGGGCCATTCAATTACTCCACTATCACTATGGGTTTAAGCAGTATTCTTGCACTAAATTCCTCTAAAAAGCAGTCTTTAAGACCTACTAAAAAGGCGCGGTAGAATACCGATAGATCTATCAAAAATCAACCAGATTATCCCTGGCGCTGCTTATGACGAGGCTCGACACTACAAATAACTCGAACTACACCTTTGCGGCGGACAATCTTACAATTACGACAAATCGTTTTAACCGATGCGCGTACTTTCACAGCATCACCTCTTTATTTACGGCCAGCATTTTTAAGGTTGGCCTTCTTCATTAGCGAATCATATTGTTGAGACATTAGATGCGACTGCACTTGAGCCATAAAATCCATTGTCACAACAACCGCGATTAACAGTGACGTGCCACCTAGGTAGAACGGTACGTTAAAGTACACATTCAAGAACTGGGGCATCAAACAAATCAGGGTAATATAAATACCACCAATCAATGTCAGACGCGTGGTCACACTGTCAATGTATTTGGCGGTCTGGTCACCAGGACGTATCCCAGGTAAATAAGCACCACCTTTTTTCAGGTTATCAGCCACTTCTTTAGGGTTATACATCAACGCCGTATAGAAGAAGCTGAAGAAAATAATCAAGGCACTGAACAGCAATACATATAAAGGCTGTCCTGGACCAATCAATAACGAAACATCTTGCAACCATGCCGGCGCGTTAACACCTGAGCCAAACCACTGACTAATAGAGGCTGGAAACAATAGTAAGCTACTGGCAAAAATAGCAGGGATAACACCGGCCATGTTCACTTTAAGCGGCAGATGCGATGTTTGAGCGTTATAGGCTTGACGGCCTTGACGCTGTGCGTAGTTAACAGTCAAACGACGCTGACCACGCTCAATAAACACTACAAAGTAAACAACTGCTACAGCAATAATAAGTACTACGATCAACATCAGCGGGTTGAGATCACCCTGCCTTGCTGACTCTAATGCCTGACCAATCGCACCGGGGATACCGGCAACAATGCCCGCAAAGATCAACATGGAGATACCGTTGCCAATACCGCGCTCGGTAATCTGCTCACCTAACCACATAAGGAACACTGCCCCTGCGACTAGCGAAGATACAGCTACTGGCAAAAAGAACTCAAAACCTTCATAGGCCATGCCCTGGGCTCTGAAACCTACGGCCATTGCCATACCCTGAATAAGGGCCAAAATCACAGTACCGTAACGGGTGTACTGGTTAATCTTGCGACGACCACTGTCGCCTTCTTTCTTTAACTGCTCTAAAGCAGGCACTGTCGCTGACAGCAGCTGCATAATAATCGAGGCCGAAATATAAGGCATAACGCCTAGTGCCAAAATGCTCATTCTCTCTAGCGCGCCGCCAGAGAACATATTGAACAGACCTAGATAAGTCCCTTGGTTCTGGGAAAACATATCGGCCAAACGGTCCGGATCAAAACCCGGAACCGGTATATGGGTACCAATGCGGTAGATAATAATCGCCGCAAACAAAAAGCGAAGACGAGCCCAAAGCTCGCCCAATCCCTTCTGGTTGCCTACCGGCATAGCACCTGGAGTAGCCATTAAGCTGTCTCTTCTACCTTACCGCCAGCTGCCACAATGGCTGCTGCAGCACCTTTACTAGCGCCGATACCCTGAAGAGTAACCGCTGTGGTTACTACACCAGAATCAAAAACTTTGGCTCTAGAAATGCTGTTGTTAATAAGACCAGCTGCACGGAGAGAATCAATAGTGATGATTCCGCCTTCAACTTTGTCCAACTCAGACAGACGAATCTCAGCAGTCACTGCCGCAAGACGTGAACTAAAGCCAAACTTAGGTAGACGCTTCTGCAAAGGCATCTGACCGCCTTCAAAACCTGGACGTATTGAACCGCCCGAGCGTGCTTTCTGACCTTTGTGACCACGGCCACCAGTCTTACCAATGCCACTGCCGATACCACGACCGCAACGCTTGCCTTCTTTGATTCGACCCGGTGCCGGGCTAAGGGTGTTTAGACGCATCTTAAGCTTCCTCAACCTGCAACATATAGTGAACTTTATTGATCATGCCGCGAACTGATGGAGTATCTTCTACTTCCACAGTGTGGCCGATACGACGCAAACCTAGACCAGTCAGACAGGCTTTATGATTCTTTAACCGTCCAATTGAACTCTTAGTCTGAGTTACTTTTACTTTTTTCAATTTAGCTTTTGCCATGATCCGTTTCCAATAACTGACGTGCTGTTAAGCCGTCACTTAGTTCAGAATTTCTTCTACTGATAAACCACGTTTTGCTGCAACATCGTCCGGTGACTTCATATCTCGCAGCGCCTTAAAAGTCGCGCGAACTACGTTTACCGGGTTAGTTGAGCCGTAGCACTTTGCCAGTACATTTTGTACACCGGCCAATTCAAGCACAGAGCGCATTGCGCCACCGGCGATTACACCAGTACCTTCTGAGGCCGGCTGAATGTAAATCTTAGATGCAGCATGAATGCCTGTAGTCGGATACTGAATCGTTGTGCCATCTAGCGACACATCAATCATGTTACGACGAGCAGCTTCCATTGCTTTCTGGATAGCCATAGGCACTTCGCGAGCTTTACCGCGACCGAAGCCTACTTTTCCGTTACCGTCACCAACAACAGTCAGCGCAGTGAAAGCGAAGATACGTCCACCTTTAACCGTCTTTGCAACACGGTTAACTTGAACCAGCTTCTCCATCATGCCTTCAGCTGCAGAATCTTTGTGATCTGAATGAGCCATATTGTCTACCTATTAAAATTCGAGGCCGGCTTCACGCGCGGCGTCTGCCAGTGCTTTTACACGGCCGTGATATTTAAAACCGCTGCGATCAAAAGCAACTGCGGTTACGCCAGCAGCTACTGCACGTTCGGCAACTAACTTGCCAACTGCTGCTGCGGCATCAACATTGCCGGTGCTGCCACTGCGTAAATCTTTGTCTAATGTAGACGCGCTAGCCAAAACTCGATCACCCTCTGCAGCAATAACTTGCGCATAGATATGACGCGGAGTCCGGTTGATACACAAACGTGTAACACCCTGCTCGCGGATCTTCATACGTACGCGCTTTGCTCGGCGCTGACGTGAAACTTTTTTATCACTCATCGTTTTACCCTGTTACTTCTTCTTGGCTTCTTTACGTCTTACATATTCACCAGTGATGCGAACGCCCTTACCTTTGTAGGGCTCTGGTGGACGGAAGGCGCGAATTTCTGCTGCGGCCTGGCCCAGCTTCTGCTTATCCGAAGACTTCAATAAAACTTCAGTCTGACTAGGAGTCTCAGCGGTTACGCCAGCTGGTAGTGCGTACACTACCGGGTGGGAGAAACCCAGTGTCAGGTTGATGTTGCTACCCTGAACCTGCGCTCTGTAACCAACACCGACTAACTCTAACTTCTTCTCAAAGCCTTGCGAAACACCAGTCACCATATTGTTGACCAATGATCTTGTAGTACCAGACATGGCGCGCGAAAACTGATCACCAGAGCGGGCAGCAAACCTAAGAACATTGTCTTCGTGTTTGATTTCCACCTTGGCATTGATCGGCATCGCCAATGTACCTTTTGAGCCCTTGATAGAAATCTCAGCTTCACTCAGTGTTACTTCAACACCTTTGGGCAGTTCTATTGGACTATTTGCAACTCTAGACATTTTTGTTTCCTATCAGAATACGGTGCAGAGCACTTCGCCACCGATACCGGCAGCTCGAGCAGCGCGATCTGTCATCACACCTTTACTGGTGGAGACAACTGCAATTCCAAGACCACTACGTACCTTAGGTAAATCGTTACTACCTACATACTTGCGTAAGCTTGGCTTGCTGATGCGCGTAATTTCTTCAATAACTGGCTGACCTTCAAAATACTTCAACGTGATAGTCAAGCTAGGCTTAACCTCTGCGCTGACGCTAAAGCCGCCAATATAACCTTCGTCTTGAAGCACCTGGGCAACTGAGGCCTTGAGCTTCGACGCAGGCATCGTTACTTCTGGGTGACTACGGTGATGCGCATTACGAATGCGTGTCAACATGTCTGAAACTGGATCTTGCATACTCATATCGTTTGGCTCCTCAACTTACCAACTGGCTTTAACCAGTCCCGGAACTTCACCACGCATTGCTGATTCGCGTAGCTTGTTTCGGCACAGGCCAAACTTACTATAAACACCGTGAGGACGACCAGTAATTCTGCAGCGGTTACGCTGCCGAGCTGGACTCGCATCACGAGGTAGCTTTTGTAACTTCTGCTGCGCTTCCCAACGCTCTTCTTCGGAAGCCTCAACATTGTGAATTATACCCTTTAACTCTGCACGCTTTGCGGCGAACTTAGCTACTGTCTTGGTGCGCTTTAACTCGCGCTGAACCATCGATACTTTTGCCATTTATCTACAACCTCAACTTTTCAGCGGGAAGTTAAAGGCACGTAGTAAAGCGCGGCCTTCATCATCGTTACGTGCAGTCGTGGTAATGGTAATGTCCATACCACGCAACTTATCAATCTTTTCGTAATCGATCTCAGGGAAGATGATCTGCTCGGTCACACCCATTGAGAAATTACCGCGGCCATCGAACTGCTTGGGGCTAATACCACGGAAGTCACGTATACGTGGAATAGCGATACCCACTAAACGCTCTAAAAACTCATACATGCGGTCGCTGCGCAAAGTCACCTTAGTGCCAATGGGCCAGCCCTGACGAACCTTAAAGCCTGCAATGGACTTGCGTGCATTGTTGATTACTGGCTTCTGAGCCGCGATCAACGTCAAATCTGCTACTGCATTTTCCAGAGACTTCTTGTCACCAATCGCTTCACCAACACCCATATTCAGAGTGATCTTTGTAATGCGAGGAACTTCCATCACATTAGCAAGACCTAGCTCTTCTTTAAGCTTGGGTGCCAATTCGTTTTTATATACTTCTTTCAGCCTAGCCATTTCGATTACCTGTTTACTTAAGCGTCTACGGCTTCGCCGTTGGACTTAAAGATACGAATCTTCTTGTTATCTTCCTGAACCTTAAAGCCAACTCGATCTGCTTTATTGGTTGCGCTATTAAAGATAGCGACATTGGAAACCTGTATAGGTGCTTCTTTTTCAATAATCCCGCCTGGAATACCAGCCTGAGGATTGGGCTTCTGATGCTTCTTAATCATCTGAATACCCGACACCAACAAACGATCGTTTTCTAGTACCTTAAGTACCTTCCCGCGCTTGCCCTTGTCTTTACCGGCGATAATAACGACTTCGTCATCTCGCTTAATTTTCAGCATTGCCATTTCTTAATCCTCGCTTACAGCACTTCAGGTGCTAGGGAGATAATGCGCATGAACTTCTCAGTGCGAAGCTCGCGTGTTACCGGCCCAAAAATACGTGTGCCAATAGGTGCGTTGTTAGCGTTAAGCAGTACTGCAGCATTGTCATCAAACTTGATCAAGCTACCGTCTTGACGACGTAAACCTTTCCTAGTGCGAACAACCACTGCACTCATCACCTGGCCTTTCTTTACCTTGCCGCGGGGAATCGCTTCTTTAACGGTAACCTTGATAATGTCACCAACCCGAGCATAGCGACGGTGCGAACCGCCCAACACTTTAATACACATCACACGACGTGCACCGCTGTTGTCTGCTACATCAAGATAACTTTCTGTTTGAATCATTTTCTACTCCGAAACCTTCGCTATACGCAGACTTATTCTGCAGCAGCGCGTTCGTCAATATTCACCAGTTTCCACGACTTGTCTTTAGAGACAGGACGGCACTCTGCGACCGTTACTAGATCACCTGTATTCGCATCATTTGTTTCATCATGCGCTTTAATCTTTGACGACTTAGTCAGGATCTTCCCGTATACCGGGTGCTTGACTCGACGCTCGACCAACACGGTGACGGTTTTATCCATCTTGTCACTGACGATACGGCCAGTGAGGGTACGTGAGCTCGTTTGTAATTCAGACATACTTATTCCCCTGCCTTCTGGTTAATAACAGTCTTGATACGCGCGATATTACGACGCGTTTCTTTAACCTTGTGGCTCTCGTTCAACTGGCCAGTAGCATGCTGCATACGCAACTTGAACTGAGACTTAAGCTCATCGCCCAAGGCTGCCTTCAACTCGTCTACTGACTTTTCACGCAATTCGTTTGATTTCATCTTCACATCACCGTGCGTCTAACGAAGGTAGTTTTGATTGGAAGCTTAGCCGCCGCTAAAGCAAACGCTTCGCGAGCCAATTCTTCACTAACACCTTCCATTTCATAAAGTACCTTGCCTGGCTGGATAAGTGCTACCCAGTACTCGACATTACCCTTACCTTTACCCATACGCACTTCAAGTGGCTTGTTAGTAATCGGCTTATCTGGAAACACTCGAATCCAAATTTTACCACCACGTTTAATGTGTCGAGTCATGGCACGACGAGCCGCCTCTATCTGACGAGCAGTCAAACGACCACGCCCAGATGCTTTGAGGCCAAACTCACCAAAGCTGACTTTGCTACCGCGCTGAGCCAGGCCACGGTTACGGCCTTTGTGCATTTTGCGGAATTTCGTACGTTTCGGTTGCAGCATTTCGCTTTACCCTTATCGCTTGTGTCTTGTGTCTTGTTTCTTGGCGGGCGCTTTCTCAGCTTCCTCACCACCCAGAACTTCGCCTTTGAAGATCCAGACCTTCACGCCGATAATGCCATATGTGGTATTACCTTCGGCTGTTGCGTAATCAATATCTGCACGCAATGTGTGCAGTGGTACACGACCTTCTCTGTACCATTCAGATCGAGCAATTTCTGCCCCACCCAATCGACCGCCAACTTGGATCTTTACGCCTAAAGCCCCACCACGCATAGCATTTTGCACTGCTCGCTTCATGGCACGGCGGAACATCACTCGACGTTCCAGCTGCTGCGCTACGTTCTGCGCAACAAGGTTCGCATCTAAATCAGGCTTGCGAATCTCTTCAATATTTATATGAACCGCGCAACCCATTACCTTAGCAATTTCGTTGCGCAGCTTCTCAACATCCTCGCCCTTTTTACCGATAACGATGCCTGGGCGGGCTGTGTGAATAGTAATGCGCGCACTATCTGAAGGGCGCTCGATGTCTACACGGCTCACTGACGCATGGTCGAGCTTTTTCTTAATAAACGCTCGAACTGCCAGATCCTGATTGAGCTTGTCCGCATAGTCCTTATTACCGGCATACCACGTTGAGGTATGCTTTTTAACAATACCTAAACGGATGCCAATTGGATGTACTTTTTGACCCATTGATGGTCTCCCGAACCTAAATTCTACTAATCAGCAACTTTTACTGTGATGTGACAGCTGCGCTTTAATATTCTATCTGCGCGACCCTTTGCTCTCGGCTTGATTCTTTTCATCGTCATGCCTTCGTCAACAAAGATCGTTGACACTCTGAGCTCATCTACATCAGCACCGTCGTTGTGCTCGGCGTTGGCAATTGCCGACTCGAGCACCTTCTTAATAATGTCCGCGCCCTTTTTGCCGCTGAACTGCAGAACTTCTAATGCAGACTCAACTGACTTACCGCGAATTTGATCAGCTACCAGGCGCGCCTTCTGCGCTGACAATCTGGCACCTTTTAATTTTGCTGCTACTTCCACAATCAGACCCTCTTTTAGCGCTTGGCTTTCTTGTCTGCAACGTGACCTTTATAGGTACGCGTTGGAGCAAATTCACCCAGCTTGTGACCAACCATTTCTTCGTTGATCACTACAGGAATATGTTGACGACCATTGTGGATAGCGATTGTTAATCCAACCATATCCGGAAGGATCATAGAACGACGCGACCAAGTCTTGATGGGTCGACGCTCATTGGCGGCTACCGCTGCCTCTACCTTTTTAGCTAGGTGGAGGTCAATAAATGGTCCTTTTTTTAGAGAGCGTGGCACGTTTGCTATCCTCTTTTAATAGTCTAATCGACGCTTATTTGCGGCGACGAACAATGTATTTATCGGTGCGCTTATTCTTGCGCGTCTTATAACCTTTGGTTGGCATTCCCCAAGGAGATACTGGGTGACGACCACCAGAAGTACGTCCTTCACCACCACCATGCGGGTGATCGACCGGGTTCATCGCCACACCACGAACGGTTGGGCGAACACCACGCCAGCGAGCTGCGCCAGCCTTACCCAATGAGCGCAAGCTGTGCTCACTGTTACAAACTTCACCAAGAGTCGCTCGACAATCAACTGCAATCTTGCGCATCTCGCCACTGCGAAGACGCAATGTTGCGTACGTACCTTCACGAGCAACCAGCTGTACAGAAGCGGCAGCACTACGAGCGATTTGAGCGCCCTTGCCTGGCTTCATCTCAACACAGTGAATTGTTGAACCCACTGGAATGTTACGAATTGGCAAGCTGTTACCAACTTTGATCGGCGCATCTTCGCCTGAAACCAAAGTGTCTCCAGCTGAAATACCCTTGGGAGCGATAATGTAACGACGCTCACCGTCGGCATAACATAACAATGCAATATGTGCTGTGCGGTTTGGATCGTATTCCAAACGCTCAACCTTTGCAGGAATACCATCTTTATTGCGTTTGAAGTCAATAATGCGGTAATGCTGCTTGTGACCACCACCAATGTGACGCACGGTAATGCGACCACTGCTGTTACGACCACCAGTTCTTTTCTTTGGTGCTAAAAGTGGCGCGTATGGCGCACCTTTATGCAAGTCAGGGTTTACAACGCTGACAACAAAGCGACGGCCTGGGGAGGTTGGTTTTCTCTTAATAACTGCCATGATTAACCCCTTACTCCGCTACTGAAAAGTCAATGTCTTGACCTTCCGCCAGACGTACATAGGCTTTCTTCCAATCGCTACGGTGACCGAGTCCGGTCTTAGTGCGACGAGTCTTGCCCTTCATATTAACTACCCGAACACTATCAACTGTCACTTCGAAAAGCTGCTGTACAGCCTTCTTCACTTCGAGCTTGCTAGCATCAGTAGCTACCTTAAACACTACTTGTGTTGCTGTGCCTGATGTCATCGACGTTTTTTCTGTGATGTGCGGCCCTAACAACACTTTGAAGAGTCTTTCCTGGTTCATACCAAAATCTCCTCAAGCTTTTTAAGCGCGGCAACAGTCACCAGCACCTTATCAAAATTAATTAAGCTAACCGGATCAACCGCTGCAGCGTCGCGCACATCAACCTTATGTAGGTTGCGTGATGACAGATACAGATTTTGGCTAACTTCTTCGGTTACGATCAACGCTTCCGTTAATTTGTACTCACCCAACTTAGCAATTAATGCCTTCGTTTTAGGTTCGGCCAAATCAAAGCTTTCAACAATGATCAGTCGCTCTTGACGAGCCAGCTCAGAAACAATCGAACGCATCGCTGAACGATACATCTTACGGTTTAGCTTTTGAGTGTGATCCTGTGGTTGAGCAGCAAATGTAACACCGCCCCCGCGCCATAGTGGGCTACGGATAGTACCAGCACGTGCTCGACCAGTACCTTTCTGTGCGTGTGGCTTGCGCCCTCCGCCAGAAACGGCTGAACGATTCTTCTGAGCGCGAGTGCCTTGACGGCCACCGGCCAAAAAAGCCACAACGGTCTGATGAATCAGATCCTGATTATATTCTGTTCCAAAAGCAGCTTCTGAAACCTGAACGGTTCCTTGATTACCCTTGGGTGTCGCAATAGCAAGTTCCATGGACACTCCCCTTAACCTTTCACTGCCGGGCGAACGACAACATTACCACCAGGTGCGCCAGGTACGGCTCCCTTGATAAGTAACAAGTTGCGCTCTGCGTCGACGCGTACAATTTGTAGATTCTGTGTAGTAACTTGCTCTGCACCCATGTGGCCAGCCATCTTCTTGCCTTTAAATACTCGGCCAGGAGTCTGGTTTTGACCAATCGAGCCAGGGGCTCTGTGAGAGATTGAGTTACCGTGAGTAGCGTCCTGCATAGCGAAGTTCCAACGCTTAACGCCACCTTGAAAGCCTTTACCCTTAGAAGTACCGGTAACGTCAACCATCTGACCTTCTTCAAAGCGACCTACAGTCAATGCTGAGCCTACTTCAAATGCTTCATCGGTACCTTCTGAACGGAATTCCCACTGACCGCGACCCGCTTCAACACCCGCCTTGGCGAAATGTCCTGCTTGGGATTTAGTTACTCGGGAAGCTTTACGTGATCCGGTAGTGACCTGAATAGCTGAATAGCCGTCAGTATCTGCGGATTTAATCTGGGTAATGTGATTCGGCGTCGCTTCTACCACTGTCACAGGGATAGATGCACCGTCTTCGGTAAACACACGAGTCATTCCGCATTTGCGGCCGACAATACCTATACTCATTTTATAACCTCTTAAGTGTACGGGGCTCTTACCCGCTACGGCTGTCTATTTCAAGACATTACACTTTAGTGTTTGCCCGGCATTACTGCCGAACCGCTACAGTCGTTATCAGCTCAGGCTGATTTGTACTTCAACGCCAGCAGCAAGATTCAATTTCATAAGCGCATCAACAGTCTTTTCTGTTGGCTCGACAATGTCGATCAAACGCTTGTGCGTGCGAATTTCATACTGATCGCGCGCATCTTTGTTTACGTGAGGAGAAACCAAAATGGTGAATCTCTCTTTACGTGTTGGCAACGGTATAGGGCCGCGAATTTGCGCACCTGTACGTCTTGCAGTCTCGACAATTTCTTGCGTCGAAGTATCGATCAACTTGTGATCGAAGGCTTTAAGACGAATCCTAATACTTTGGTTTTGCATCTTAGCGAAGCTCCGCTATCTCTACTTTAAGTTCCACAGCATGCTCAAATATTGTTGAGCTAGCCCCGAAAAAGGAGCGCGAATTCTAGAGCCGCACCCCGGGACTGTCAAGCAGTTTAATGCTTGTAGCCATTCTTTTTTCTAACAGCAGCCAAAATACTGACTGATAAACACTAGAGGTCAAAAAAGGGGCTCCGAGAGCCCCTTTTCTTCGTTCTTACCGATTACTCGATGATTTTGGCTACAACACCAGCACCAACAGTACGGCCGCCTTCACGGATAGCAAAACGCAGACCTTCTTCCATCGCAATCGGATGAATCAAAGTAACTTCCATCTGCACGTTGTCACCTGGCATTACCATCTCAG
>CAJJAO010000016.1 GCA_905182265.1 gamma proteobacterium HTCC2207
CTACGTGGGCGTAGTGACGAATTGGGGAATCATACTCAACGTGTGCTGTTGAGATTGTAATACCGCGCTCGCGCTCTTCTGGTGCGTTATCAATCTGGTCGAAGGCTTTCATTTCTCCGCCCCAAACCTCTGAACACACACGAGTAATCGCAGCGGTCAACGTCGTTTTACCATGGTCAACGTGACCAATGGTGCCTACGTTTACATGCGGCTTATTTCTTTCAAACTTTTCTTTTGCCATCTCAGCGTCTCCTCAGCAGGCGTTCACGTTTAAACCTAATATTTGGTCGCAATACTTCACTAAAATCTGGTGGAGCACGCAAGGGACGCCATCTTATACTGCGTTCACACAGAGTCAACGGGTTATAGGCTTAAAATCATCTTTTTTTGCCATTTTCGCTGTTTTTTTAAGCTAATTCCTCGTGTTTCTATTGGAAACAGCAACCATTGGAGGCTGTTTTAAAAAAAAGCGCCTATATAAGAGTATTTTTACTCTGAAGTGCGCGCATTATCCTGTATACTCGCGCGCGTTTTAGGTCCCTTGAGTAGTGGACTTTTTGATCGCAATGTCCTTCGATTTTATGACCGACTTTGACAACCGAATTTTATAACTGAATTTATAAACGAGCAGACCAATGACAGAATTATCACATTACAGAAATATTGGTATCTTCGCCCACGTTGACGCAGGCAAGACAACCACCACTGAACGAATTCTTAAGCTCACGGGTAAGATCCACAAGACCGGTGAAGTACATGACGGCGCGGCGACGACGGATTTCATGGAGCAGGAGCAGGAGCGCGGTATTACTATTCAGTCCGCTGCAACTACTTGCTACTGGAGAGACCACCGTTTTAATATCATCGATACGCCAGGGCACGTTGACTTCACTGTTGAAGTTTATCGTTCTTTGAAAGTACTTGATGGCGGCGTTGGTGTGTTTTGTGGTTCTGGCGGCGTTGAGCCTCAGTCAGAGACTAACTGGCGCTATGCGAACGAATCAGAAGTTGCCCGAGTAATCTTTGTGAACAAGCTAGACCGTATGGGTGCAGACTTTTTGCGCGTTGTTGGTCAGGTTGAGAAAGTACTTGGCGCCAATCCTTTGGTTATGTGCCTACCTATTGGTGTAGAAGAGAACTTCATTGGCTTAGTCGATCTGCTAGAACGTAAAGCCTACGTTTGGGATGATTCTGGCCTACCTGAGAATTTTGAAGTTGTTGAAATTCCAGCCGATATGGTTGAGCTGGTTGAAGAGTACCGCATCAAAATGATTGAGACTGCCCTTGAGCAGGACGATGATCTATTGATGGCCTATATGGAAGGTGAAGAGCCTACTATTCCAGAGATTAAGCGCTGCATCCGTAAGGGTACTATTGCTCTGGACTTCTTCCCAACACTTTGTGGTTCGGCGTTTAAGAACAAAGGCGTACAGATGGTACTGGACGCTGTTGTTGATTACTTACCTTGCCCAACCGATGTTAAGCCTCAGCCGCTGACTGACGAAGACGGCAACGAGAATGGCGAGTTCGCCCTTGTCTCGACCGAAGAGCCTCTTAAGGCACTAGCCTTTAAAATTATGGATGACCGCTTTGGCGCATTGACCTTTGTACGTATTTACTCAGGCACATTGAACAAAGGCGATTCAATTCTTAACTCTTACACAGGTAAGTCTGAGCGTATCGGCCGTATGGTTGAGATGCACGCAGATGATCGCAACGAGATCGCCTCGGCTCAGGCCGGCGATATTATCGCGATTGTAGGCATGAAGAATGTCCAGACTGGTCACACATTGTGTGATCCTAAGCACCCTGTAACGCTAGAGCCAATGATCTTCCCTGAGCCAGTGATCTCTATCGCTGTTAAGCCTAAGGATAAAGGCGGTTCTGAGAAGATGGGCGTGGCCATCGGCAAGATGATTGCTGAAGACCCCTCGTTCCGTGTTGAGACTGATGAAGATTCTGGCGAGACCATCCTTAAAGGTATGGGCGAGCTGCACCTGGACATCAAGGTCGACATTCTTAACCGTACCTACGGTGTAGATTTGATTGTTGGTCAGCCACAGGTTGCTTATCGCGAAACAATTACGATGCCTCTTGAAGATAGCTACACACACAAGAAGCAGTCTGGTGGTTCTGGTCAGTTCGGTAAGATTGATTACCGCATTAAGCCAGGCGAGCCAGGTACTGGTTTTGTGTTCAGCTCGGTGGTTGTTGGTGGTAACGTTCCTAAGGAATTCTTCCCCGCAATTGAAAAAGGCTTCCGCGGCATGATGGATCAAGGTCCATTAGCTGGCTATCCTGTTCTCGACGTTGAAGTTGAGCTTTACGATGGTGGCTTCCACGCCGTTGACTCCTCGGCAGTTGCCTTCGAAATCGCTGCTAAAGGCGCTTTCCGTCAATCTATGCCTAAAGCTGGCCCACAGATCATTGAACCAATCATGAAAGTCGACGTATTTACGCCGGAAGATCATGTTGGTGATGTTATTGGTGACCTGAACCGTCGCCGTGGCATGATTAAAGATCAAGAAGCTGGTGTAACAGGCGTTAAGATTAAAGCAGACGTTCCGCTGTCGGAGATGTTTGGTTATATCGGTAGCCTGCGTACCATGACTTCTGGCCGTGGTCAGTTCTCAATGGAGTTCGCACACTACATGCCTTGCCCGCAAAACATTGCTAATGACGTTATTGCTGAAGCTAAGGCTCTTAAAGAAGCCAAGTAATTAACTTTCTTTAAGACCTAAAAAAACCCCGCTGGTGCAAACCAGCGGGGTTTTTTATTACTTGGGCTTTTACTCTGTGGTTTGTCTTCGAAGCGAACTTCGAAGCCGTTCGTGCAATAAGAAGCCGTTCGCGCAATAAAGAGCACTAGCCCATATTTTTAGCCATGATGGCCTCGGCAATGTTCTTTGGTGCTTCACCATATTTATCAAATTCCATGGTGAAGGTGGCCCTGCCCTGAGTGGCTGAGCGCAGATCGGTGGCATAACCAAACATTTCGGCCAGGGGGACTTCGGCAGTAATCACTTTGCCCATGGGGCTCTCGTCCATACCCAAAATCATGCCGCGACGGCGGTTAAGGTCACCGACCACATCACCCATATTTTCTTCTGGAGACACTATCTCGACTTTCATCATAGGCTCAAGTAATACAGCACCGCCCTCTTCAGCGAGCTTTCTGGTGGCCATAGAGGCAGCGATCTTGAAAGCCATCTCTGATGAGTCGACGTCGTGGAACGAGCCGTCATAGAGTGTTGCCTTGAGACCTAATAGTGGGTAACCGGCAAGAACACCGTTTTGCATCTGCTCTTCGATACCCTTAGAAATGGCGGGAATGTATTCTCGGGGCACAGAGCCACCAACAACTTCATTAACAAACTCTAGGCCCTCGGCTCCAGCGTCTTCAGCAGGCTCAAACTTGACCCACACATGGCCGTACTGGCCTCGACCACCAGACTGACGGATAAACTTACCTTCGATCTCACTGATGTTGCGGATGGCCTCGCGGTAAGCAACCTGAGGCTTACCAATATTGGCTTGAACGTCAAATTCACGACTCATGCGATCGACTAAAATATCTAGATGCAGCTCGCCCATGCCAGAGATAATGGTCTGGCCGCTCTCTTCGTCTGTTTTAACCCGGAATGAGGGATCTTCTTGGGCCAACTTGCCCAGCGCCAGACCCATTTTATCTTGGTCGGCTTTGGTTCGAGGCTCTACTGCCACCGAGATCACTGGCTCTGGAAATTCCATACGCTCGAGAATGATCCGATCGCCCTCGGCACATAAGGTGTCACCGGTAGTGGTATCTTTCAGGCCAATGGCAGCGGCAATATCGCCTGCCAGCACCTTCTTAATTTCCTCGCGGCTATTAGAGTGCATTTGCACCATGCGGCCAACGCGCTCGCGCTTACCTTTTACCGAGTTATAGACTGCAGTGCCACTTTCTAAGGTACCGGAATAGACGCGCATAAAGGTCAGCGTACCGACAAAGGGGTCGGTGGCAATTTTAAAAGCTAGAGCCGCAAACGGGGCATCATCATCTGCCGCACGTGTAGCTCGCTCTCCGTTCTCTAGCTCGCCTTCAATTTCCTTGACCTCGGTAGGTGAAGGCAAGTATTCGATCACGGCGTCTAACATAGCCTGGACGCCTTTGTTCTTAAAGGCCGAGCCGCCCAGAACAGGGACAATTTCATTGGCCAGGGTGCGCTGTCGCAGACCCTGCTTTATCTCTGCTTCGCTAAGGTTTTCGTCCTCGAGGTATTTGTCCATCAACTCTTCGTTGGCTTCGGCTGCACATTCAATAATGTAGCTGTGCATCTCGGCACATTGATCGGCCATATCTTCGGGAATATCCACATACTCAAAGGTCGTGCCATGGTCTTCTTCGCTCCACAGAATAGCCTTCATCTTGACGAGATCAACGACACCTTTAAATTCGTCTTCTGCACCAATGGTAATCTGTAATGGCACAGGCTCTGCCCCTAGACGAGTCTTAAGTTGCTCAACCACCATCATAAAATCGGCGCCGGCACGGTCCATCTTATTCACAAACACCATGCGCGGAACTTCGTATTTGTTGGCTTGGCGCCAAACGGTTTCAGTCTGGGGCTGAACACCTGAAGAGCCACAGAGAACTACTACGGCTCCATCGAGAACCCGTAGCGAGCGCTCGACTTCAATCGTGAAGTCAACGTGCCCTGGGGTATCAATAATATTGATCCGGTGATCCTCAAACTGACCATCCATACCTTTCCAAAAACAGGTTGTGGCGGCGCTGGTAATGGTAATACCACGCTCTTGTTCCTGTTCCATCCAGTCCATGGTCGCGGCGCCGTCATGCACCTCACCAATCTTATGGGAAATACCGGTATAAAACAGCACACGCTCTGTGGTCGTGGTTTTGCCTGCGTCAACGTGAGCACAGATACCGATATTGCGATAGCGACTGATGGGGGTCTTGCGGGCCACTGTATTTTTCCTTTTATTTAAAGCGAAAAAAGGCGGCTATTAAAGCCACCTTTTCGCGATAGGATCAAATTAGATTTAATCTTATTAGAAGCGGAAGTGCGAGAACGCCTTGTTAGCTTCTGCCATACGGTGAACATCTTCACGCTTCTTAACTGCTCCGCCTTTGCTTTGCGATGCGTCAATCAGCTCGCCTGCAAGACGTTGGGCCATGGACTTCTCTCCACGAGCACGTGCGTAATCCACGAGCCAGCGCATAGCCAGTGCAGTGCGTCGCGACGGACGGACTTCAACTGGTACCTGGTACGTTGCACCACCTACACGGCGAGACTTAACCTCGACCAACGGTGCTACGTGCTCTAGCGCTTCTTCAAAAACTTCCACTGGACTCTTCTTAAGACGCTCTTCAACAATATCTAAGGCGCCGTAGACGATCCGCTCAGCGACTGACTTCTTACCGCTGACCATGACGTGGTTCATAAACTTAGCAAGCGTAATATTTCCAAACTTTGGGTCTGGCAGAATATCACGCTTGGCTGCTACTCTTCTTCTTGGCATCGTTTTGCCCTTCTCTTCAGGTTTTCCTAGGGATAGGCCCTAGCCTTACTTGGTTGTATTACCGATTATTACGCAATTGGTCTTTCTAATAACAGTACTACGCTTCCCAATTTACTTAGGACGCTTAGTACCATACTTAGAACGACGCTGTGTACGACCGTTTACACCCGCTGTATCCAAAGTACCGCGTACCGTATGGTAGCGAACACCTGGAAGATCTTTTACACGACCGCCACGAATCAAAACAACACTGTGCTCTTGCAGGTTGTGGCCTTCACCACCAATGTATGAAGTAACTTCAAAACCACTGGTGAGACGAACACGACATACTTTACGCAATGCAGAGTTTGGCTTCTTGGGAGTTGTTGTGTAAACACGGGTACATACACCACGACGCTGCGGACAGGCCTGTAGTGCGGGTACGCCACTTTTAGTGACTTTGCGTTTTCTCGGCTTACGAACCAACTGGTTGATCGTTGCCATGCAATATTTCT
>CAJJAO010000017.1 GCA_905182265.1 gamma proteobacterium HTCC2207
ACATGGCCAGCGCTTCTGGGTCGTCAAGAAAATCAATGCCGATCTCCTCCAACAAGATATCGGCGTTATCTTCTATCAGCTGCAGGTTTTCTTCGCTGAGGTATTCGAAATAGGGGATTTTGCGCTCAATAAACGGTGCGGTTTTGACCACTGCATTGGCACGAGCTTCCCGGCGTCCGTCACGGCCACCACCACTTCTGCCTGCTCTTTTGCGTCCAGTTGTTTCAGTCATAATAATGCTTCCGTTAGAGAGGTTTTCGTCTCTTCTATGAGGTCTACTATTGGTCGCAGTCTGTGCCTGTTTAGGCCCTGCCGCATATGGTGTTGCGACGCGGGAATATCAGTCTACGACGCGCCTAAAAGCTAGCTTCGCAAACAGACATTGTCGCCATCAAAAGGGGACTCATCGATCACAGTAGCCCTGTAGCGCTGACCAAGAATTTCAATCTCCAATTCAGTCCCTATGGCCCCATAGGCAGCTTTTACCAAACCTAGAGCTAGAGACTTGTTGGTGCGAAACCCGAAGCCACCGGAGGTTGCTCGTCCAACCAGCTGACCGTCCTGATACAGCCCTTCCGAACCGCGAGCATCGGCATCAGTCACGCCGTGAACTTCCAGAGTAGCGAAACAATTTTCAAAGCCTCTTTTCTGCCAATCCAAAAGACCCTGCTTGCCGACAAAGTCATAATCTTTATCAAGTTTTACAAAGCGATCTAAGCCCGACTCTAGGGCCGAGTATTCGATAGACATCTCACGGGGGATCAGTCGATAGGATTTTTCGAGACGCATGCTGTCCATGGCGCGGATACCAAAGGGTTTGATCTCAAATTCTGCACCCGCCTTCATCAACTCATCGAAAATGTAGTTTTGCATTTCGATAGGGTGATGCAGCTCCCAACCCAATTCGCCGACAAAGTTAACCCGCAGCGCCTCAGCCTGGGCATAGCCCACATTGATCGACTTTCCGGTTAACCATTTGAAGTTATCGTTGGACATGTCTGTGTCGGTAAGCTTTTGCAGTACCTCGCGGGATTTCGGGCCTGCCACCACCAATACACCCATCTGAGTAGTAATCTTTTGCAGATTAACCGAACCGTCATGAGGGGCAAGCTTGGTGAGGTAATCCCAGTCATGGCGTTCTTGGCCGCCTGCAAAGACTAGGTAATAGCTGTTTTTAGCACGTTTGTAGATTGTAAATTCTGCTCGCACACCACCGTTTAGGGACAGCATATGGCAGAGGCCGATGCGGCCTATGGCTTTGGGCACGTTGTTGGCGACTATACTGTTTAGCCAGGCTTCTGAGCCAGGGCCAGTGACTGTGCATTTCGAGAACGCCGACATATCCAGCACACCGACATGCTCAGTGACGTGACGACATTCTTGGCCGACAAAATCAAAGTAGTTAGAGCGGCGGAAAGAGTTTTTCTCAACAATGCGGCCGTCATCTAATGCCTTGGAATGGTTTTTATTCCACAAAGTATCGGCTTTATCCAGTTCACCCTCTGAAAGAGAATAGCCTGGAGGTGCGAACCAATTCGGTCGCTCCCAGCCATACACAGATCCAAACACGGCGCCCAACTCTTTCATGCGATCGTAACAGGGAGCTGTTTTCAGAGGCCTAGCAGCACCACGCTCTTCATCGGGATAATGGTTTTTAAATACATGGTCGTAGGCTTCTTCATTTTTACTACGCAGATAACCGCGAGTCGCGTAGGGGCCAAAACGACGGGGGTCTACGCCCATCATATCGACCGTGGGCTCACCGTCGACAATCCACTCGGCCAGCTGCCAACCGGCACCACCAGCGGCAGTGATACCAAAACTGTGACCTTCGTTAAGCCAGAAATTCTTAAGCCCCCAGGCTGGACCCACAATAGGGTTGCCATCTGGGGTGTAGGCTATAGCGCCGTTATAAACAGTCTTGACGCCTACCTCTGCAAACGCAGGCACGCGGGCCATGCAGGCTTCAATATGAGGCATTAAGCGATCGAGGTCGCCGTTAAACAATTCGTACTCTGACTGGTCACTGGGGCCATCAACATAGCAGCAAGGTGCGCCCTCTTCGTAGGGCCCAAGGATAAAGCCCCCGGCTTCTTCACGCAGGTAATAGCCCGCGTCGGATTCACGGAGTACCGCCTGCTCTGGCAGCCCAGCAGCCTTGCGAGCCAACACATCGGGATGGGGATCGGTCACTATATATTGGTGTTCAACGGGAATAACGGGGATATCCAAACCCACCATCTCACCAGTCTTGCGGGCAAAATTACCGGTACAGGAAACCACATGCTCACAGTGGATATCGCCCTTATCAGTTTTTACTATCCAACTACTATCTGTCTGTTGTTCCAGGTCCAGCACCGAGGTGTTGCGGTAAATTTCGGCACCGCGAGCTCGAGCACCTTTGGCCAGGGCCTGAGTCAAATCAGCTGCCTGAATATAACCATCATCCGGGTGCTGGATCGCACCGATAATGCCGTCGATATTGGCCATTGGCCATGCTTCTTTAACCTGTTCTGGGGTCAAGAAATTCACTTCCACACCGACGGTCTGAGCAATGCCCGAGTAATATCTATACTCGTCCATGCGATCTTCGGTAGCGGCCAGGCGAATATTAGATACCACACTAAAGCCTACATCCTGCCCGGTCTCTTTTTCTAGCTCGTGGTAAAAGTCCACCGAGTACTGGTGTAATTTGCCCACGGAGTAGCTCATATTAAACAGGGGTAACAATCCGGCAGCGTGCCAGGTCGACCCAGAGGTCAGCTCTTTTCGCTCTACCAACACCACGTCGCTCCAGCCTTTTTTGGCCAGGTGATAAAGAGTACTGGCGCCAACAACGCCACCGCCAATCACCACCACTTTTGCACTTGTTTTCATAGCCGACTCTCAGGGAAATAGTTGTCGCAGTGTATCTACCAATGAGGCCCCACTAACGCGCAATTACGACAGCTATGTACTCCAGTGCGTCATCGCCCTAATCCAGACGCCACTTGACCTGTCGTCGTTTTTGAGACAGCATAAGCCGGTCTCAGAAAGCCACCAAATTGGTGGGACAAGGAAGATGGCAGCTATTTGGCGCAGCACCTGAACAGTGCGTTTATATGCCCAGCTATTTATGTAATCTTTTATAATTTTATGTAATTCACGGAGAACAATTAATGAGTGATATCGACATTGCCCGCGTGGCAAACAGTAAACCAATTGGTGAAATCGCTAGTAAGTTAGGCATTCCAGATTCCGCGTTAATTCCCTACGGTCGCGACAAAGCAAAAATTGATCCCGCCCATATCACTTCGTTAAAAGACAAGCCTGATGGCAAGCTTATTTTAGTCACCGCAATTACCCCAACACCTGCCGGCGAAGGCAAAACAACTACCTCTGTAGGTCTCACTGATGGCTTAAACCGCATTGGCAAAAAGGCGCTGGTCTGCTTACGCGAACCCAGCCTAGGCCCCTGTTTTGGTATGAAAGGTGGTGCTGCCGGTGGTGGCTTTGCTCAGGTAGTGCCAATGGAAGATATCAATCTTCACTTTACCGGTGACTTCCATGCTATTGGCGCTGCTCATAATTTGATGTCGGCGTTAATTGATAATCATATTCACTGGGGCAACAGCCTTGAGATAGATGCTCGACGCATTGTTTGGAAGCGCGTGGCCGATATGAATGACCGCGCCCTGCGCAGCATTAACTGCGGCCTTGGTGGGCCCGGTAATGGCTTCCCACGACAGGATGGCTACGACATTACTGTGGCCTCTGAAGTTATGGCGATTTTCTGTCTGGCAACTGATCTTGACGACCTTAAAGCGCGCCTAGACAGGATTGTGGTTGCCTATACCCGCGACCATAAACCCATTCTCGCCAGTGAAATTTTGGGCACCGGCGCAATGACTGTACTTCTTAAAGATGCCCTGGCCCCCAATCTAGTGCAGACATTAGAAAATAACCCCGCCATTATTCATGGTGGGCCTTTTGCCAATATCGCTCACGGCTGCAACTCGGTTATCGCTACCAAGGCCGGTTTAAAAATGGCCGATTATGTGGTGACTGAAGCTGGGTTTGGTGCCGATTTAGGCGCAGAAAAATTCTTTGATATTAAGTGTCGCGCAGCGGGACTACACCCAGATGCAGCCGTTATTGTTGCCACCACCAGAGCCTTGAAAATGCATGGCGGTGTCAGTAAAGAAGACTTAAACAGAGAGGACTTAGATGCTCTGCGCAACGGCTGCTGCAACCTAGTTCGCCACATTGAGAATGTGAAGTCATTTGGCGTGCCAGTGGTGGTGGGTATTAATAGATTCACCTCTGATACAGATGCCGAAATCGAAGTGATAAAAGAAATAGCTGCAAGCAATGGTGTTAAGGCTATCGACTGTACCCACTGGGCAGACGGCGGCGCAGGTACTGAAGAGTTGGCCCACGAAGTAGCGGCCATGGCCGACAGTGGTGTTGCGAGTTTTGCTCCGCTTTACCCTGACGATATGCCCATTTGGGATAAGATTAAAACCGTTGCCACCAGACTTTACCGCGCCGACGATATTATTGCCGACCAAAAGATTCGTGATCAGATCCGGCAATTTGAGGACAACGGCTATGGTCACTTCCCTGTTTGTATCGCAAAGACCCAGTACAGCTTCTCGACCGACCCCAACCTCAAGGGAGCGCCGGCAAATCATGTAGTGGCTATTCGCGAAGTGCGCCTGAGTGCTGGTGCAGGCTTTATCGTCGTGGTCTGTGGCGATATTATGACTATGCCTGGGCTGCCTAGGGTTCCTGCTGCTAACAGTATTGGTATGGATGAGAATGGTGAAGTTGCAGGGCTGTTTTAATGAAAGCTGCTGCTCTTTAACTACAGCCGCTACAAGGCTGTTTATTTGGTGACGCTACAAGGCTGTGCACATAGCGGCGGTCGAGGCCGTCTATTTAGTGACGCGCAGGGCTGTCTATTTAGTGACGCTCAAGGCTGTACATCTCAAAACAGGCTGGGTTAATTCCAGCCTGTTTTTTTATTCAGCTGGAACAAACTTCGGGCTCGGAGTAAAATTGCCGCGTCCCGTGACCTGAGCATAATATGTCTAGCCCAACCTTTACCTATCCAACCTTTGTGCCCAAGCCCGCTATCACTTCAGGTAATGGCTACAAATGCCCAAGCTGTGGCCTAGAACTTAGCATCATCGAAGGCACTACTACTTATAGCTGTGACAATAACCATAGCTTCGATAGGGCTAAAGAAGGCTATATAAATCTGCATCTGGCCCAGCATAAACGCAGCCGTAATCCCGGTGATAGCGACGACATGATTCGCAGCCGCCAGCGGTTTTTAAATGCGGGTTACTACCAGGATCTGGCCAAGGCGATTATTGCTCACCTCGGCGAACAGGACGGCGAACAGCTCGTCGACAAAAGACTCTTAGATATAGGTTGCGGAGAAGGCTATTATCTTAGTGAAATTCGCAAGGTGCACAGTGAGTTGCAGCTGGTGGGTATCGATATCAGTAAAACTGCTGTTCGTTTAGCGGCCAAGCGTAAGCTCGACGCCCAGCTCGCTGTAGACAGTGCCTTTAATATCTCCCTCTTCGATAATAGTATCGATACTGCGATTTCAGTTTTTTCGCCTATTAATGCCCCAGAGACATCTCGCGTTCTTAAACCTGGGGGCACGCTGATTATGGTAGGGCCTGGCGAGCAGCACCTCTCAGGCTTAACGGCCCATATCTATGATAAAACTCAGCCCCACAAAGGCAACTATGCCAGCCTAGATGACAGCCCAGAATTTACCCTCAAAGAACAGATTGAAGTCTCTGAGACGATTTGCGTCAAAGGCACTGCCATTGCAGATTTACTACGTATGACCCCTTACTACTGGCACTGCACGCCTGAGCAGCAGGCACAGCTAGGGACCTTGGAGCAGCTTGAGACTCCCATCCATTTTACTATTAGACTTTATCAGAACTGCGCCGAAGCTCTTGAAATATTAGAAGCTCTTGAAATATTAGAAGCTCCTGACACGTTAGAAACTCCCGAGATATTAGAAGCCCCAGAGATCCTAGCAACCGCAGAAACACCAGAAGCCCCAAAAGAATAGATAGCCCTAGGCAATGCGCTATTGGCCTTCAGCATAGCGATCAACAGGTAACATGAGCCTAAAAGTAGTCCCTTTACCCTGCCGAGACATTACTGTTGTGCGCCCCGAGTGCGCCTCAACCACAGTTTTCACCTGATGCAACCCCAGGCCACTACCAGTCACTGAGGTTTTAGTTGAGAAAAATGGGTTGAATATTTTACCCAGATTTTCATCGGCAATACCCTCGCCAGTGTCGGCTATATCAACCCAAATCATTGAGCTATGAGTGCCGGTGCGCAGCGTAATAGTGCCCTTAGATTGAATCGCCTCAACCGCATTAAATAGCAGGTTTAAAAACGCCTGCACAAGCAGGCTACTGTCGCAGAGTATCTTCGGCAGAGTGCCATATTGCTTAACGATGTCGGCTTTGTAATGAAGTTCATTAGAGGCTAAGTTTAAGGTTCTATCTAGTAGATTATTAATATCTTCTTCGGTGATTTCGCGGCGGTCAGTCGAAGAAAACTCGGTAAGATCTTCAACTAATGTCTGCACCCGACTAATACCTCCCAATGAGTCTTCAAGTAATTTGTTGATATCGGTTTTAATAAAATCAAAATCAATCCGTTTCATCAATTTACCCACTTTTCTGGCCTGGCTAGTTTTAAAATAGCCCAGCCGCGGCGTAGCCCCGAGGGCCTCTTTTTGCTGCTCTATAAGGCCCGACATATCGTTAAAGTAGGTATAAAGTGAATTCATATTTGCTGCTATAAAGCCCAACGGGTTGGCTATCTCTTCGGCAACACCGGTAACTAATAAGCCAATTTTTGCCATTTTTTCTGAATGCATAAGCCGCAGCTGGAGCTGCTCTAACTCTTCATTAGCCTGGCGTAACCCTGCACTCTTTTCTGCTACTATTTGAGTACGATACTGGAGCGCCGCAGACGTTTCATAGAGCTCTGCAGTCAATTCTTCAGTACGGTCTTCAGCAGCCTGTCGCGCCTTAGCCTCCCTAGATAGGGATTTTTTTAGGTCATCGAGTTCGCTCATAAACGTTCATCCATGTCAGGCTGATATCTTTTGTTAGGGCTGCGATTAGGCACGCCTTTAAGCAAACCTTTAAGCACAGCTTTAAGGGAGCAAATAAAGAGGCAGGTAAAGACTGAAAAGTAGGCGGGGGTAATACCTATTAGCACTGACATAAAACTCCTTTTTAACTTCTTCCCATCCTATGGGAACTAAAAAATAAACTGACTGCTGAAGTAACGGTTAAATGGCTGTCCTCTATAAAATATAGCTGATTATCGAGCGAGAATATGACTTATCTTCAGTTGATCTCTATTTTTGGAACTCGAATAAACGCACAACCTCAACATTGAGGGCTGCGGCAATCTTTTCCAGGTTATTAAAACGGGGCCCGAAGATACCCCGCTCCATATTACTAATAGACTCAATACTAAGTTCAGTTGCGTCTGCCAACTGTTCTTGAGTCAAACCTTTTTGCGTGCGCAATGATTTGAGCTTATTGCCAAATCGCGTTTTTAAACTAGCCATAACAGCATTCCCGAGGAAAAAATGG
Organism: gamma proteobacterium HTCC2207; assembly: GCA_905182265.1. GTDB lineage: Bacteria > Pseudomonadota > Gammaproteobacteria > Pseudomonadales > Porticoccaceae > HTCC2207. The sequence goes on from CAJJAO010000017.1 coordinate 7,638, forward strand.
CAATTGAGGTGGAGTAGCCCTATCAATCTAGCTAAGTCGATCTTCTTATTTAACAGAGTTACACTTCGTTTTTGTCATTACTGCGGCCGCAGTCTCTCTGCGCTCCCCTCTCCGCTCTCTCCTGGACAACTACTAATCACTAGGACCATAAGCATAGAGACCGCCCTTCTCTAGGGCTCTCCTGTAAGCCGGCCTGCTATGGCAACGCTGCCTAAATAGCGAAAGATTGGTCATGGAATCTGATGGCAGCATTAGTGGGGCTATTTCGGCTATAAACGACAGCTGAATATCGGCGCCAGAGAGGCTGTTGCCGACAAACCAGTCAACACCCTCAAGGGCCTGATCTAAATAACCCAAATGTCGCTGCATTTCGTCATTGATGCGAGTTTGTAGCGCAGCGCCAGACTCATCTTGAGTTGGGCTTAGTCTTGAGGTGTAGAGTTTCAGCATTAAAGGTAATATCGCGCTGCCTTCAGCATAATGGAGCCACTGCAAATAGGCTTCATACTCCTCTGTTCCTGTTTTTGGCAATAATCGACCTTCACCATAATGGCGCAAAATATAGTCAACAATAGCGCCAGACTCAATAATAGTGCGGTCGTGGCCAGACGTGGTGTCTGTCAGGACTGGGGATTTCCCTAGTTGCTGAATCGCTTCCAGCTCTGGTGGGGCCAGATTGGTATCCGCATCACGATGGTAACTAGCAATTTTGTAGTCGAGTTCAAGCTCTTCAAGTAACCAAAGAATTCGCTGTGAACGGGAGTTATTGAGGTGGTGGACAGTTAGCATAAAAACATTCCTATAATTATTATTAGCGGCCGATAAATGGCACTAGCATGCTTGTATTTAAGCATTAATATCTAGATAACAGACAGCTTTTTTTGTTTTTGAAAATCCCCAAAATACTGCTTGCACTAGGCTATAGTTGATCACAGGCACTACAGCCAAAAACAACTTAATGATCTGAATAAAACTATGTCAGCTGCCGCCAAAGATTTTCTTGACCGCCATCAGTTACCAGCAACCTACCTGGAATCTGCGCAGCGGTGGTTTGAACCATTAATTCAGCAGTTTTGCGACCAGTATCAGCCAGACACTGCACCACAGATACTAGGCATAAATGGCTGCCAGGGCTCAGGTAAATCGACTCTGGCAGATTATCTCTGCACTATGATTGCTGAGCGTCAGGGAATACAGACAGTCTCCCTGTCCATGGATGACTTCTATCTCACGCTCGCCGAGCGCAGAGCACTGGCAAAAACCGTTCACCCACTGCTTTCCACCCGGGGTGTGCCCGGCACCCATGATGTGGCCCTGGCCATAACAACAATTGAGCAACTTCGTTCGGGCAATAACAGCCCAATACCCAGATTTGATAAGAGTATTGATGATCGAGTCACTGGACCACAGATCAAAAGCGTCTCTGGGCCAGTGGGTTTAATTATTCTTGAAGGTTGGTGCCTAGGCGCCATACCAGAGCCCGATTTCAAGCTTGCAGAGCCTATTAATTGTCTCGAGAGGCTAGAGGATCAACAGGGCATATGGCGACAGTACATCAACCAGGCCCTAAGCCAAGACTACCAACAGCTGTTTGCCATGGTAGATCAGCTAATAATGCTCCAGGCACCCTCTTTTGATACTGTGTTTGACTGGCGTTTAGAGCAAGAAGCGAAGATGCGGAATCACCTAAAGGCAGCAGATAGTTCAGGAGTCATGGACGAGCAACAGCTGGGGCGGTTTATCCAACATTTTCAACGGATTACCGAGCATTCCCTGAGAGAAATGCCCCAACGAGCCCAGCATCTTTTTAAGCTGGGGTCAGACCGCCAGATTAGCCAGTATCAACAGCGTTAATTTGGCTAGTGGAGGTTAATGAGCAGCAATTTGATTTTGATTAAATTCACTGACTACCCGCAATAATTGCCGACAGGTAATCTGACCAACCAGCAGACCATGATCTAGAACCGGACGGCGGCGGTGACCTTTTTTTAACATATCATCCGCTACATCAACCAGATCTGCATGCACATCGCAAAAATCCACATTGACAGTCATATACTCACTGACTTTACCCACATCCCCATGCTCATTGTAAGTAGCGGCCAGAATAGCACCCAGACAGTCCATCTCCGACAGCACACCCTTGAGCATGCCCTCTTCATCAACCACACAGATACCAGATACTCGGTGCTCAATAATCAAATGAATAGCGTCAAACATATCCCCGTCTGTGGATATTTTGATTGGATCATGGAGCATGTAATCACTTAGATCGACAGAACGTAACATAGCTATCTCCTTGCCCTAAAAAGAGTTGGGTTAAACTAATCTCGGCATCCTTTACCGACTTAAATAGAGCCCTCAGCGGCTGTAAATAAAAAGCCCTCAGCTGCACTAAACAAAGAGCCCTCAGCTGACTTAATTAAAGAGCCCTCAGCGGCTTGGAATAAAGAGCCCTCAGCGAACCAAATAAAGAGCCCTCAGCTGCACTAAACAAAGAGCCCTCAGCTGCACTAAACAAAGAACCCTCAGCAGTTCTAAATGACGAGCCCTCAGCGGCTATAAATAAAGAGCCCTCAGCTGCTCTAATTAAAACAACCATCAAAGACTGCCTGCAAACGCTATAAAGGGCTGCGGCCAGCTACCGAGCAACAGTACTAACAACATTAATAGAGCAGCAAGCAGGTCCTGGGGGCCAAATTCAACCCTAGGCCCTTTGTTAATATCACCCTGAGACCCTAACTTAATACTAGCCGGTGGAATCTTACTCATGGCAAAGATAATGCGTAGGTAATAATAAATAGCGATCGCGCTACCCAGTACCAATGCCCCCATCAATACCCAGAGTTGCGATTGAATCGCCACCGTCATCAGATAAAACTTACCAATGAAGCCAGCTGTTAGTGGTATGCCAGCAAACGACAACATCGCCACAGTCAGCACAGAAGCCTGCAGTGGGTTGCGCCAAAATAGTCCGTCAAATGCGCCTATCATAGATAGGCTGTCATCTTCCCCAGCCAACGTCGCCACCACAGTAAAAGCCGCCAACGTAGTCACAATATAGGCTGCCAAATAATAGGTAATGGCCTCGCCAATTAACCGGTTTGTATCCGCATCAATGGCCATAGAGAGCGCGATTAATACTAGCAATAGATAACCAAAGTGAGCGATTGAAGAATAGGCGAGCAGGCGTTTAATATTTTGCTGTTGCAACGCTAACCAGTTGCCCACCAACATTGAGGCTATTGCCACCGCTGACAGAGCAAAAATAAGTGAGCTGTATTGGTACAACTGGCCCTCGATAAAAAACCTAGTCAGAGCGATAAAAACCGCACCCTTTGACACCGTGGCCAAAAATCCAGTTACCGGAGTAGGTGCGCCCTGATAGACATCTGGGGTCCACATATGGAACGGCACTACCGAGAGCTTAAAGCCAAGCCCCGCCAAAATCATGGCGCTACCCGCCATAAGTAACACAGGTTCTCGCGCATAGGCTTCACCAGCCTTAGCTCCTATGCCTGCAAAAGTAAGATCGCCAGTGGCGGCATAAATGAGAGCAAAACCAAATAACAGCATGACGGAAGCACAGGCTGAGAGAACAAGGTATTTAATTGCCGCCTCTAGGGGCAACTCCCCTTTTTCTGGGAACGCAATCATGCCGTAGAGCGCAACACCCATGAGTTCCATACCCAACAGTAGTGAGGCCATATGGCTCGACTGAATCAGTATCACAGCACCCAGTACAGACAGCACAAGTAGCAAGTAATACTCTTCCTTGCGTTCACCCTCCGGGGAAAAACTCTCTTTCGATAGAATCAAAGTCACCAGAGAAGCCATCAATATTAACGTGGTGAAAAATAAGCCCCAGTCATCGACTACTAACAAGACGGTCACTGGCTGGACAAAGTCTCGTGCGTAACCTGCACCCCAGAGAGAGAGTAACAAACCAGCTGCGGTAATCCACCAGGCAACCGCTTGATCACGTTTGATCGACGCCTGAATCATCAGCACAACTGCCGTCAGGGATAGCATCAATATGGGCATCAGTGCCGTCATTTCGCTCATATTCATGGGGCTATCTCCACTGAAGTCATCTCAAGCAGGCTCTGGAGTACCGGCTGGGCCATGTCTAAAACCGGTTGGGGATACAGACCTAAGCCTATTAAGGCCACCATCATCACAGCCATGGTCAGCATCTCGCGACGGCCAAAATCAGTCAGGCTATGACCCTCAAGTTTGGCATTGGGCTCACCCTGAAATGATCTCTGCATCAATATAAGCGAATAAATAGCACCAGTGATTAGACCCAGAGCCGCCACCGCGGTCATCCAGGGGTTCACCTGAAACAGTCCCAGCAATACTAAAAACTCGGCGACAAAGTTACCCAACCCGGGCAGGCCTAAAGAGGCCACCACAAAAAACATTGCCACAGCACCCATGCGCGGCATTTGCTGCCACAGCCCTCCCATCTCCCGCATATCTCTGGTGTGTAGTCGTTCCTGCAGCGAGCCGGCGATCATAAATAGCGCTGCCGTACTAAAACCATGGGCTACCATCTGCATCACCGCCCCCTGCAAGGCCAGCTCATTCCATGCATAGACACCGAGTAATACAAAGCCCATATGGCTAACACTGCTGTAGGCAACCAAGCGCTTAAAGTCGGTCTGAGAAAAAGCCAGTACCGCGCCATAGACTACACCTGCAGCACCTAGAGCCATTGCGGTAAATGAGAAATCCAGAGCTGCCTCAGGAAACAGAGGTACGGCAAAACGAATCAAGCCATAGGCACCTGTTTTGAGTAAAATGCCCGCCAAGATCACACTGCCAGCTGTCGGCGCCTGAGTATGAGCGTCGGGCAGCCAAGTATGAAAAGGGAACGCCGGCAACTTCACCACAAAGGCAATAAAGAAGCCCAGCATTAACCAATGGGCAGTTTGCTCGGCCATTGGGGTGTTCAGCAGATCAAAGTAGCTAAAGCTCCACTGTCCGGTGGCACTGTGATTAACAGCCACAAGCCCCAGAGTCGCCACCAACATCAGTAAGCCGCTTGCCTGAGTAAAGATAAAGAACTTCATGGCCGCATAGCCACGATTTTCATGGCCCCAAATAGCGATCATAAAGTACATGGGAATCAGCATAACTTCCCAAAATAGGAAGAATAAAAACAAATCCAAGGCCATAAATACGCCAAGAACACCTGCCAGAGTCCAGAGCAGATTGGCTTCAAAGAAACCACGCTTGGCCATCACGTCGGTCCAAGAGGAGCTGATGGCAATGGCACCCAGCACCAGCGTTAACATGACCATCAGTAGGCTCACGCCATCTAGCGCGAACTCAATGCTAATGCCAAAGGCAGGAATCCACTGAGCTTTAAAATGCATTAACCAGGTGCTGGGATCGTCGGGCATGGGTGCCTGCAGCTGGGTCAGGTCTGCCATTCCAGAGAGATGTGACAGCAGGTAAATAATATCCAACAGCACCACTGTCAGCGCCACTCGACGAGGCATATTTTCCCCAGCGCGCTCGGACAACATGGCCAGCACACCGCCCACTAGTAAGATCAGTATCAGGTTGATCATGACCATTACGATGCTCCTTCGGTAGGCTGCAGCGCCGGAATCTGTAGCGCCAGAGTCAGCAGTACAATTAACCCTAAGACCATACTGGCAACATACCAGCGCATACGACCCGTCTGGGACTCCACAAGCCAGTGATTAAAGGTTTGATTGATCGCGACAACAAGCCCATAAATTGCATCGATAGGCTCATTTTTTAATAACCCAGAAATTCGATAATAGGGCCGGACAAAAGCTCGGTCGTAGAGCCAATCTATGCCCCAGCCACTCAACCAGAAACGTCTCAATGCTTGGCCCACAGAAGAGCTAACCCAGCGGTCTACATTAAGTTGACGACTCTGGAATATTAGATATGCCAGTAACACACCCAATAGAGGGACCGAGATAGAAACATATTCAACCCAGTGAGCCGGATGATCGCCGCTGGCAACAGGAAATACATCGGCGACAGGAATAATAAAGTAGCCACCAATCATAGCTAGGGTACAGAGTGTGATTAAAGGCACCGCCATTCGCCAACCGGTATCTCCCTCTGGTTCAGTATTTGCTTTGCCAAAGAACACTACAAACACCAAACGAAAACTGTAGATCGCCGTTAACAATGCGCCCAATAAACCACCAAACCACAGCAAGGGGCCAATGTCGGAAAACTGATAAGCCTGCAGCAAAATTTGGTCCTTACTAAAGAACCCAGAAGTCATGGGCAATGCCGCTAGCGCTGCAGAACCAATCATAAAGCTCCAGAATGTCACCGGCATTCTGGTACGCAGTCCACCCATCTTGAAAATATTATGCTCATGATGGAGGTAATGAATGATCGCACCAGAACCCAAAAATAGCAGGGCCTTAAAGAAAGCATGGGTCATCAGATGGAAAATCCCAGCCGTCCAGGCGCCCACGCCCAGTGCCAGAAACATGTAGCCAATCTGACTGATAGTCGAATAGGCGAGAATGCGTTTAATATCGGTTTGCATCAAGGCGGTAAAGGCGGCCATCAATAAAGTGGCAAGACCCACCAACGCAACAATCATCATCGCCGTGGGCGCCAGTAAAAATAGCCCGTGGGTACGGGCAATCAGATAAACCCCCGCCGTGACCATGGTCGCCGCATGAATCAGTGCACTCACAGGTGTGGGGCCAGCCATAGCGTCGGGCAACCAGGTATGCAGTGGCAACTGAGCTGACTTGCCCACCGCACCACCCAGTAACAATAGACAGGCAATTAAAGGCAGCGTACCACCCACCTGCCACTCAATATTTGCAGCACCCACCATGGCTTGAATATCCAAGGTGCCAAGCTCAGTAAACAGCAGTAATAAACCGAGTGCCATTGCGGTATCGCCTATGCGAGTTACCACAAAAGCTTTGCGGGCTGCCTGACCATTGGCACTGTCCTGATACCAAAAGCCTACTAGCAAGTAACTGCACACACCCACCCCTTCCCAGCCCAAATACAGGAGTAGCAAATTGTCCGCCATCACCAGCACTAACATGGCCGCAACAAACATATTTAGGTAGGCAAAATAGCGAGCGTAGCTAGTATCCTCTTCCATAAATTCTGTAGAAAAAAGATGAATCAAAAATCCAACGCCAGTGATGACAGACATCATGACCAAGGTGAGGCCATCAAAATAGAACGCGATACTGGGACTAAAATTGCCTACCTGCATCCAGGTCCAGAGACTCAGCTGAAAGGGTTCTGGGTTGGCCAAAAATTCTAACCCTAGCAACATTGTTAATAGCGCTGCTAAACCCACAGAGCCAACACCCAGCAAACCTATGAGTAACCGAGGTAATATTGCCGAACCGAGCATTAATATAATGGCACTGAGCAATGGAATCAGCGGTACTAGCCAAATCATATCAGCCATTCTTAACCCCTCATCCTGTTGGCACTGTCCATATCCAACGTTTTAAAACGGCGCTGAACCTGCAATACAAGCCCCAGACCGACGGCCACTTCCGCTGCCGCAACGGTCAGAATCAACATAAAGATAACTTGCCCATCAGGCTGCCCCCAGTGGGCACCTGCCGCAACAAAAGCTAATGCCGCTGAGTTGAGCATCACTTCTAGAGACATCAAAATAAAAATAATATTGCGCCGTATCATTAGTCCCAGCATGCCAATGCTGAACAGCAGTGAGGACACTAGCAAAATATGGTTGAGTGGAATATTCAGGCCTTCCATTGTCTATTCCTCCCGCTCTAAGTAGCGACGGCCCAGATGGTAGGAACCTACCAGACCGGCTAGTAATAACATTGAGGCGATCTCTACGGCCAGTACATAGGGGCCAAATAGTGCTAGGCCGACTTCTTTGGCAGTCACCACTCCGGAAGACACTGGCCCATCTACCGTCGATATCATGTACAGCAGTTCTGAGAAGAGCATCAGCGACAATAGCGCTGGCCCAGCCCAAATTTTGGGGTGCAGAAGCCCTCGCTCTCTAGCATCGCCCTCTTCTCCGAGGTTGAGCATCATGATCACAAATACAAACAACACCATTATTGCCCCGGCATAAATCACAATTTCCAGTGCTGCTGCAAATGGTGCGCCGATTAGGAAAAAGATAACGGCCACCGCCAGCAGGGAAACAATAAGGTAGATCAGGGCATGAATGGCATTGGCTCTGGTCATCGCTAGTACTGTGGCTACTAGGGCTATGGTTGCGGCTATGTAGAAGAGAGTGATCTCAAGCATAGTTGGGTCCTGTTTGGGCATGGTTCTGGTGTTTGATCCAGTAACGCTGTGTTAATTCATGCTGAGTAAAGTTTGGGAGTGGTGAGGGCATGGTTCTGGTATCTGCTCCGGTGACACGACGTGCCGCAGAAATACCTCTGTAACCTATACCCTGACAACAGGCGCTCAAAAATACCCAACTCATGGCAACAAACTCTTAGTATCAATAGGCCGAGCTTCATTCCTAGCCTCACCCTTGTCCTTAGTCGCCGTCTGCATTCCAGACACCCGATAAAAATTGTAATCCGGATACTTGCCCACCCCATTAATCAGCAGATGCTCCTTTTCATAAACCATATTTTGACGATCGTATTCACACATCTCAAAATCTGGCGTCAGCTGAATTGCATAAGTCGGACAGGCTTCCTCGCACATACCACACATGATGCAGCGAGAGAAATTAATGCGGAAAAACTCTGGATACCAGGTGCCGTCCTCCCGCGTATCTTTTTGCAAAGCAATACAGTCCACAGGGCACACCGCGGCGCAAAGATTACAGGCCACGCAGCGTTCCTCACCATCGGGGTCGCGTGTCAGGACAATACGGCCACGGTAACGGGGGGCCAAATAAGGCATTTCCTCTGGATACTGCACAGTGTCGGCCCCGGTGAAAGTATGCTTAAGCACCTCCCACATGGTTCTCAGCTCACTTAACATTAGGCTCCTCCCTCCATCCATAACAACACGGCACCGGTAATCACCAGATTAACCAGAGTAATCGGCAACATTACTTTCCAACCCAGCGACATCAGCTGGTCGTATCTGGGTCTTGGAATTGCTGCCCGCAGCAGTACAAAGAAATTAATCACGCAAAAGACTTTTAGGCCAAACCAAACTAATGGTGGCAACCAATGGCCTATATAGGCAGGCCCCATCCAGCCACCAAAAAATAATGTCACGATCATGCAGGAAATCAGCATCAGCCCAAGGTATTCCCCGAGCATAAACATAGCGAATTTCATACCGCCATATTCCGTATGAAAACCTGCGGTTAACTCGTGCTCGGCTTCGGGTAAATCAAAGGGCAACCGGTGACTTTCAGCTATGCCCGCGACCACAAATACCAGTAGCCCCAATGCTTGGGAAAAACAGAACCAGACGTCTTTTTGCGCCGCGACTATGTCAACCAGACTAAAGCTGCCAGACATCATCACCACACCCATCAATGACAGGCCCATAAACACTTCGTAGCTAACCATCTGTGCCGCCGAGCGCAGGCCGCCCAGTAGAGCATATTTGTTGTTAGACGCTAGGCCTCCTAACAGCACGCTGTAAACCGCCAGCGAGGTCATGCCCAGGAAAAACAGCAGACCAATATTGACGTCGATAATCATCACACCAGGGGCAAAAGGCACCACGGCAAAACCCATCATCATGGCCACAACAATAGCCGTGGGCGCGAAAATGAAAACGACTTTATCGGCAAATGGGGGAACCCAGTCATCCTTGGTAAGAAGCTTAATCATGTCGGCTGCGACCTGACCAATACCAAAGGGCCCCAAGCGATTAGGCCCGTGCCTGTCCTGCCAGAGCCCCAGCAGCCGACGCTCCCACCAGGTCAGTACGGCAGCGCCACCTACTCCGCCGAGCAGAATAGTCAAAGCGAGCAATACAGGCATTAACTCAGACATGAGCAGAGCCTCCCTTTGCAATATTAGGGTCTAGAATAATAGGGTCAGGAATAGTCCTGTCCGACGCAATAAGTTGGGGCTCGCGACGCTGCCATTTTGCATCTTTGGTCAGGGTCACCAAGGTAGCTGGCTGCAATGCTAGGGTTTCTTTATAGCCTGCGCTGTAGCCAACGCAGTTTTTGGCGACCCGCCGCAATACCTTCACCTCAAGGGAAAGCTGAGTATCTCCACAACCTAGCACCACTCCATCACCATCAGTGACAGCTAATTTTTCTGCGACTACCGCGCCCAGAGCCACGAAGGCACAACCCGCTAACTCGGCAATCTCATCGGTATTCACCGACAGTTCATCGGACCCATGAACTCTGTGTACTGGAACCAACTGCCATTGGTGAGGCTGCATTTTGACGGCTGTACTTTTAACTTGCTGGCTCGCACCTTTAGATAAGGAGCTGATAGCGGTATAACCCATGGTCGAAGAAACCACTAAATGTTGACCAGCAGTACCTCCTTTTAGAGGGCCATCAACCTCCGCCTGAAATTTTTGTAATGCCTGATTAGAGTTCCACCCAGGGGACCAGACAAAGGGAGTAAGAGAACTCGGCTGGTCACGATTTAGCCCTTCCATACTGTAGGCCAGTGGTGATTCAGTATCATGGGGCTGCTGGGGTTCATGGACGCTCACCCCTGCATTCATGGCTGTGCGACCGCTGTACCTGTGGGTTTGGCGAGGGATTTTAAGGCCTCGATCACGGAAACTATTGTCTGGTGCTGCGCGGGCGAGATCCGTGAATTCAGCCTGGCTATTGGCGCAGGCGGCTACCACTTCATCAAAATGATTGAGTTTAGATAAGGCCTTATGACCGGTTATTGCGCCTAGTTTTAATAGCCATTGCCAGCTGGGCAAACGTTCTGCTGTAGGTTCGAATACTGGGAAGTAACGCTGAGCCCGCCCTTCCATATTGACGAGAGAGCCTTGAGATTCAGCATAGGACGCCGCAGGTAAAACCATATCCGATGCGCCTAGGGTGGGGTTTTCTAGCATGTCCATACTGATAACCTTAGTACCCTTGCCCATCAGTTTATGCATCTCGTCTGGCGAAAGTCTGCGCTCGAGATCATTTTCCATCACCAGTAATACGTCTGGCGCATTATTGACTAAATCTGAAAGTGTCAGGCCAATGGCATCATCACTGCCGCTTCTTAAAAGCGCTGCACCAATGCTATTGGACTCAGGGACACAGACACTCAGCATGGCACTAGTGTCATCAGTACAAAGGGCCTCAGCGATGGCCACAGCGCCATCAATAATACCCAAGTTCAGCATGCTAGAGCCGGTGACAATTAGGGGGTTTTTAGCAGACTGTAAAATCTGGGCAATCTGGTTAGCTTGTTCGTTATTCCCAGAGGCCTGGTTGGCCAAAGCCGCAACGATAGCTACAGTAAGGTCCGCTATCTGATCCGGTGCTAGGGAAATACATTCACTGGCCACATCATCGAGCTTAGTATCCATGGCAGAGACAATAATCATGGGTGAGCGCTGATCCTGCGCTAGGTTGCGCACGGCTGCATCTTGCCACTGAGGCAAGCCCATCTGCGCAGCCAATTCAAACGATTTATTGCGCACCGACTGCCGCAGGGCCAATGCCACTCGAGGTGCTGTGTTGGTCACATCCTCCCCAAGTACTAAAATGGCGTCTGCCGCTTCGATTTTTTTAATACTCGGAATCTGGGCTTTGGTAGTTTTCAAAATGAGTGCCACCGCACTCATCAATGGTGCTTCGGTATCAGAAAACCCCGCAGCAAAATTCTTGGCGCCCACCATTTCACGCAGTAAATAATTTGCTTCCAAAGATGCTCTTGGTGAGCCAATAGCTGCAACTTTCTTACCCTTTATCCAACCAGCCGCAGTTTCTAATGCCTGCTGCTGATGCACAGCCATGAAGCTATCATCAGGCTTTTTAATACCTGCATAATCCAATCGGGCATCGCTGTTGACGTAGCCACTACCAAAACGGCCACGATCACAAAGGAAGTAACCATTGACCTCATGGTTGTATCTATTGTGCACGCGCTTCAATTTGCCGTAGCGTTCACCGGGGGCAATGTTGCAACCCACAGCGCAGCCAGTGCAGATCGAAGGCGCCGACTGAAGGTCCCATTTACGGCTGTACTGTTTTAAAAATGGCTTATCTGTAAATACGCCTGTAGGACAGACCTCAACCAGATTGCCACTAAACTCACTTTCTAAAACACCCTCTTCATGACGGCCAAAATATAGATGATCATGGGACGCCTGAGCACCCAAATCTTTGCCTCCGGCATAATCTTTATAATAGCGTTCACAGCGATAACAGGTAATGCAGCGATTCATCTCATGATGGATCAGCGGACCCAGATACTGATTCCGATAGGTATTCTTTTGGCCGGTATAGCGTCGCTGACTATGGCCTACCATTACCGTCATATCCTGTAGATGACATTCACCACCCTCTGCGCATACCGGGCAATCATGAGGGTGATTTAACATCAGCGACTCAACGACCGCTTCACGGAATTCTTTGGCTTTGTCCCCCTGCAGTGAAAAACGCGCGCCTTCTGTCACTGGGGTCATGCAGCCCATAATAATGCGGCCGCGGCTGTCATCCTCGTTTTGGTACTGCACCAGCGCACATTGCCGGCAGGAACCTATAGAGCCCATGGCCGGATGCCAACAGAAATAGGGTAAATCCAACCCAGCATTAAGACAGGCCTCGAGTACGTTCTCGCCGTCTTTAACCTGAAGTTCCTGACCATCTATAAATATGGTTGGCATAATTTACACTCGTCTAATGATAGGGGCAGCGGCCACTACTAATATGCTGTTTAAAGTCGTCATAAAAATATTTTAAAGCGCTCTGCAAAGGCTCCATGGCACCTGGAGCCAGCGCACAATGGGTATTACCAAGGGCACCTATATAGTTCACTTGATAGGCTAGGGTCTCTAGATCTTCTGGCTGACCACGCCCATCTTCAATATCTTGCAACACCTGGCGAGTCCAGGGCAGGCCCTCGCGACAGGGTGTACAAAAGCCGCAGGACTCATGGGCAAAAAAGCGGATAAGGTTGAGTACCATGCCCACTGGGCAGGTACGGTCATCCAAGATAATCATGGTGCCTGTACCCATGCGGCTACCAGCTGCACCAATGACGTTGTAGTCCATGGCCAGATCCAGGTGTTCATGGGTCAAAAAATCTGTAGAACCGCCACCGGGCAAAAATCCTTTGAGCTGATAGCCCTCTTGCATGCCGCCAGCATGGACTTCAATAATTTCACGAATAGGCGTGCCCATGGGTAGCTCCCAGCAGCCTGGGTTGTTTACCTTGCCGCTGACACCAAATAGTTTGGTACCCGCATCTTCACCAATGCCCAAGCTCTTAAACCATTCGGCACCGCGATCGATGATATGAGGAATATTACAGAGTGTTTCCACGTTGTTAACGATAGTGGGTCGACCCCATAAACCGCTCACTTGGGGGAACGGCGGCTTGGCTCTTGGGTTTGCGCGTTTGCCTTCAAGGGCATTGATAAGCGCTGTTTCTTCACCGCAGATATAGCGTCCCGCACTGGGGTGAACATACATATCAAGCTTATAGCCGCTACCAAGAACATTGTCCCCAAGCAAACCGGCGGCGTAGCATTCTGCAAGGGCATCACGTAGGCGCTGGATGGCCAGCACATATTCACCGCGAATAAACACATAGGAAATATCTGCACCTATGGTGTAGGCGGCAAGAATCATGCCCTCTATTAATTGGTGAGGGTCACATTCCATGAGCAGGCGATCTTTGAATGTACCAGGCTCCATCTCATCGGCATTACACACAAGGTACTTATGGCCTGGGCCACATTTATCCTCACCTGGAACAAAGCTCCATTTCATACCCGTAGGAAACCCAGCACCGCCACGACCGCGTAACTTGGAATCACTAATCAGGTCCTGACAATCTTTGGGAGACATATCTGCCAGTGCTTTGCGCAACCCGCGATAGCCACCGTTGGCTTCATAAGCCTTTAAGTCTGTGGGCTTTTGGTCGAAGCCGATATTACGTGTGAGTACCTTCTCCATTATTGACTGCCCTCGCTCTTGGGGCCGGCTTTTGATGACGATGTCGATTTCGTCTTAACTTTGCCAAAAAGCTCTTTTATTTTTTTATCGTCCAGATGGGTCACAAGATCATCACCGACCATCATAACGGGCGCTCGGTCACAGGCACCCAAACAGGGAACCGGCAGCAAGGTATAGAGGTTATCTTTTGTGGTCTCACCATAGTCCACACCCAGAAGCTTAGAAATTTTACTTTTAATATCGTCACAGCCACTGATCCAGCAACTGACGCTATCGCAAAATAGGATTACTTTTTCACCTACAGGTCGGCGGTAAATCAAATTGTAAAACGTGGCTATTCCTTCCAACTCTTCTGCAGACATATCTAGATGTTTGGCTATACCACGCAAAGATTCATCTGATACCCAACCGCGCTTTGCCTGCACAATTTTTAAAGCGTCGATAGCGGCACCAGACTTATAGGGAACATGTGCCAACTCTGCATCGATTTCAGCAATCTCGTCTACGCTGAGTGCCGAGCCAACATCAGTTTGAATCATCTGGGATTTACTCATCGGTCGACATCCGCCATAACAAAATCAATACTCGCAATAATGGCAATCAAATCTGCAATCATCAGGCCTTTACTGATGAGCGGGATCTGCTGCAGATGGGGAAATGAGGGGGTACGGATTCTAGTGCGATAGGAATTTGTGCCGCGATCACTAATCAGGTGGTAGCTATTAATACCTTTGGTGGCCTCTATCATGACCGACGCCTCTCCCTCCGGAATCACGGGCCCCCAACTCACATTTAAAAAATGATGAATCAATGTTTCGATATCTTCCATTGTGCGTTCTTTAGCGGGGGGCGTAGTCGCCGAATGGTCGCTCTTGTAGGGACCGCTAGGCATATTGTCGACGCACTGACGAATAATCTTTAAGCTCTCACGCATCTCTTCGATACGCAGCGCAGCACGATCGTAGCAGTCGCCGTTTTCCGCGGTAGGCACCTCAAACTCAAATTGGTCATAACCACCATAGGGGCGTTTTTTACGTACGTCCCAGTCACTGCCGGTGGCCCGTAAACCCGGACCGGTAATGCCCCACTCCAGTGCTTCTTGCTGGGTATAAACGCCTATGCCCACGGTGCGTTCTTTGAGCATTTTATTCTGCATGGCCATCTTGTCATAATGGTCTAAACGAGCTGGTAAATAATCCAGAAATTCGCGGATCATACGGTCCCAACCATTTGGAAGATCCTGAGCTACGCCGCCAATACGAAACCAAGCGGGGTGCATTCGGCCACCCGTAATCGCCTCAACAATACCAAACAGTTTTTCACGATCCACAAACATATAAAACACTGGCGACATCTGGCCAATGTCTTGCACAAAAGTGCCATAAAAAACCAAATGACTAGAGATACGAAAGAGCTCAGCGAGCATGATGCGAATGATTTTTGCCCGCTCTGGCACCTGTATGCCAGCCAACATCTCCACTGACTGCACATAGGCTAGGTTGTTCATCACCCCGCCAAGGTAGTCAATGCGATCCGAATAGGGAATAAATGTGTGCCATGTTTGACGCTCAGCCATCTTCTCTGCGCCGCGATGGTGGTAACCAATATCTGGCACCGAGTCGACAATCACTTCACCGTCTAGCTGTAGGGCAATTCGAAAAACACCGTGCACACTAGGGTGATTCGGACCCAAATTAAGAAACATGAACTCGCCGTCTTGCGAAGCAGATTTCATGCCCCAGTCTTCCGGACGAAAGCGCAGGGCCTCCTGTTCTTTGGCCACTCGCTCTGGGCCCATTTCAAAAGGCGCCATCTCGGTTGCCCGAGCGGGATGGTCTTTGCGCAGAGCATGCCCTTCCCATGTGGGTGGCAACAGAATACGAAATAATGTCGGGTGACCCGCAAAGTCGACTCCAAACATATCCCAGGCTTCCCGCTCATACCAATTAGCATTAGGCCAAATTGAAATACAGGTAGGTAAACTTAAATCGCTCTCGGCGAGCGCGACCTTGATACGTAAGTCTTCGTTACGCTCCATAGATAGCAGCTGATAAACAACAGTGAAATCTGAGGCGGGTTGACCATCGCGATAAACTCTAGTGCGTTCGTCAATAGCGAACAGATCGTAGAGCATCGAAAAGCTAGGCTTTAAATAGCGTAATACTTCAATTAAACGATTGCGAGTCACCCACAATGTGGGCACTTTGTCCGCGCATTGTTGAGCAACAAATAGATCCTCACCGAACTGTCGGTACAGGTTCTCTTCCACCTGGCTATGAACCAGAGTTGCAGCCGTTTGCATTTAAACCCCTTAGATTTTTATAAGAACTTCTCTAGATATTTTTTGGTTCCCGTAACTCTGTCGCCTGAATTCTCTGAGCAGTCAGTTCATCTCGCTTACTCATTTTTGGCGGTTTGATAATGGTCTGGTCACCCGCAGCCCAAGTAATAGGCCTTCGTTCTTTACCAATTGACTCTTGCAGCATTAACAGCCCCTGCATCAAGGCTTCTGGGCGCGGTGGGCAGCCGGGAACATAGACGTCCACGGGAATAAACTTATCAACACCCTGAACCACAGAATAAATATCGTACATACCGCCGGAGTTGGCGCAAGAGCCCATGGAAATAATCCAGCGGGGCTCAAGAAGCTGTTCGTATAATCGCTGTACTACTGGAGCCATTTTTAAAAAACAGGTGCCGGATATCACCATTAGGTCAGCCTGCCTTGGGGTGGCTCGAATCACTTCAGAACCAAAGCGCGCTATATCATGACGGCTGGTAAACGAGGTCGCCATTTCAACGTAGCAGCAGGACAGGCCAAAGTTAAAAGGCCACAGAGAATGGGCCCTGCCCCAGGCGATTAAATCTTCGAGTTTGGCAAACGCTACATTGCGCTTTACCTGCTCTTCAATAAAATCATCACTACCACTCACCTGATTACCATCTTCGGGCCGGCTTAGACTCCACTTCATAGGTTTTCCTTGGCAGACTGTGCTGCTGGGTTCTTTTGGCTTTCCAATTTTTGACTTTCTAATTTTTGACTTTCTAGCGCTGCCTTCAAGCCAACGCGGGTTTTATTTCCCCATTCCAATGCCCCTGAGCGCCATTCGTAAATCAGAGCAAGGGCTAATATGGCTATAAAAACTAGCATCGAAAAATAGCCCTGCCAGCCCAACTCAAAGAAAGCGATGGCCCAAGCAAAGATAAAAACAGTTTCTAAATCGAAGATAACAAAGAAGATCGCGACTAAATAAAACTCAACAGAGATGCGAACCTGGGAGTTGCCCACAGGGACAATGCCAGACTCAAATGGGTCGTTAGTGGCGGCCTCTCGGCGGCGCTGACCCAGCAACCATGACATGAGTAACATTGTGACCACCAGCAGGATTACCATGCCGAAGTAGACTGCTAGAGGCCATATCTCAGTTGAGTATTCATTAACCATTAACGATGCCCACCGGTCAGATGGAAATGCCGGAGGGCAATAGAAATAGTGAGATTGTTTGGACTAAAAGAAAGGCTTACCACCCTGGATAAGTGGCGCGAACAGCTTGTGCGAATAATTTCCCTATACATACTTTGTGGCATAAATACCCCATACGTATCGGATTGATCGCGCCTGTAAAAAAATGTAACTGGCGAGAAACCCGTTTATTTTTATTCAGTGCTACGCTTTTAAGGTACCTAAGTTATTTTGGTTTCGCAAGCGAATTTCCGAGCGGGAGTAGAGTAAAAGAAATAATTTGAAATGATTAGCCGCCCTTACGGGCAGCTAATCAATAATGAATACTTTGGTGATTTAAGCCCAACCCCTTGCCGAGCTTGGACATTGAAAATAGTTGCATGAACAATAAGAGATAAAGTTCTAGACAGAATGCCTGCAAAAATTATTTTTTAGTATTAATCAAAAGCATGACGCAAAACAATGGTTTGAACTCGGTCTGGCCCAGTTGAAACCACATCAACCGGTGCTCCGGTCAATGTTTCTATGCGTTGAATATAATCTTTTGCTGCCTGGGGAAGATCGTCTAGACGCTGCGCGCCGACGGTAACCTCAGACCAACCAGGCATGGACTCATAGACAGGCGTAATGTTTTCAAAGTCGTCTGAATGCATTGGAATACCAGCATCAGTACCATCGGGATTTTCATAGCCTACACAAATCTTAACTTCTTCCAAACCGTCCAATACATCTAACTTAGTGAGACAGATACCAGAGATGCTGTTGATTCTAACGGCCTGCCTAAGAGCGACAGCATCAAACCAACCACAGCGACGCGAACGACCCGTGGTGGTGCCAAACTCATGTCCCTTTTCACCTAGAAACTGGCCGATCTCACAGTGCAACTCGGTAGGGAACGGGCCAGAGCCAACACGAGTGGTGTAAGCCTTAGTAATACCCAGTACATAGTCCAAATACAGTGGTCCAAAACCGGTTCCCGTGGCAGCGCCACCCGCAGTGGTATTGGACGAAGTCACATATGGATAGGTGCCATGATCAATGTCAAGCAACGAACCCTGAGCGCCTTCAAACAAAATATGCTCACCAGCTTCTCGAGCATCGTGCAAAATTTTCGTGACATCGGCTTTCATGGGAAGCAGTGCAGCAGCCCATTCTTTCGCTTCGGCTAGCGTTTTATCGTAGTCGACCGCTTCGGCACCGTAATATTTAGTGAGGGCAAAATTATGATACTCCAGCACTTCTTTTAACTTTTCAGCAAAGCGCTCCATATTCGCCATATCACCCAGACGCAGGCCGCGACGAGCAATTTTATCTTCATAGGCAGGGCCAATACCGCGGCCAGTCGTACCAATTTTAGCAGCGCCTCGGGCCGTTTCTCGGGCCTGATCCAGAGCAATATGGTAAGACAAAATCAATGGGCAAGAACCCGAGACCTTTAAACGGTCACGCACCTGCACACCACGATCTTCAAGCATTTTAATTTCTTTTAACAACGCATCTGGAGCGACGACCACTCCATTGCCAATCACGCAGGTCACATGCTCTCGCAAGATACCTGATGGAATAAGGTGCAGTGCCGTTTTCTGTCCGTCGATAACTAGCGTGTGACCAGCGTTGTGTCCGCCCTGAAAGCGCGTCACTAACGACGCTTTATCAGTTAACAGATCGACGATCTTACCTTTGCCCTCGTCCCCCCACTGGGAACCAAGAATAACGACATTTCTACCCATAAGATTTCTTACTCGAAAAGATTACACCACCTAACCCTTGGGGTCAGGACAACTTTTTAATTACATACTGACCGTCGTCTTGAACTAATTCGCGATCACAATTCATTTCATTAAAATCAACTTTTTGGTCCGCAAAGCCCTGCACAACTCGATTACCTTGACTGCGTAACAGCGCAATTTGCACGGCACATTCAGGGTCCTTACTGGCAGGAACAAAGATGCCTCCCAGGGGGCCTCTGTGCCTGTGGCCCTGAGTCACCAACGATTTAAGATCAAAGGCAAAGCCAGTGGCTGGACGTGCGCGGCCAAAGGCCTCGCCCACATGGTCATAGCGGCCACCATTGCCGAGCGCTTTTCCGTAGCCCTGCACATAGGCGGCAAACACGACACCTGTATGGTAGTGATAGCCGGGCATCTCGCCCAGATCTAAATAAATGGTTACTTCAGAATCATCGAGGCCGGCAATAACTTGCTCAAGCTGCGAGATAGCGGCCAATACTGACCGGGGCGCGCCAGCCAATACCTGTTTAGCCGCACTTAGTACTTCTTTGCTGCCGGCCAACGTTGGAAGATGGCTCAGCCAGCCTGCAAGCTGAACATCGGCGACATTGGCTGCGACCCACTGGGTCAATTCACCAATGGCTTTGCTCTGTAATAATTCAAAAAACTGCGACTCAAGGTCATCGCTAAGATTAGCTTCTGCGAGTAGGCCGCGATAGATATCCACATGACCCAGATCTAAGTGAACATTGTTGACGCCAGAGGTTTTTAAGGTCTGTAAAAAAAGCTCAATCACTTCGATATCGGCCGCGAGCGTTGCTTCACCAAATAATTCGACACCTACCGAAATAGGGGTGCGCGATTCTAAGGGCCCTCGAGGGCGTGTATGGACAACGGTGCCAGCATAGCAAAGACGATTAGGCCCTTCTCGACGCAGGCTGTGTGCGTCCATACGAGCTGTCTGAGGAGTAATATCGGCACGGATACCCATCATACGGCCACTGATTTGGTCAGTGACACGGAAAGTCATTAAGTCGAGATCTGATCCTGAACCGCTGAGCAGAGATTCGGTAAATTCTACCATCGGCGGGATAACGAGGTCATAGCCCCAGTTGTGATAGAGATCGAGAAGCTGTCGTCGCAGATACTCGACGACCTGTGCCTGCTCGGGCAGCACTTCATCGACGCCATCCGGCAATAACCAACGATCTACATTTGTCACGGGAACCTCATAGATTTTGTACAAAAAAGCCCTTTGTAAAAAGTAGCTTATGAAACAGTAACAGCAGCTATTGCGCTCAACGCCAAAAAATCAGCATCCCGAGCCCCAGAAGCATACTTAACAAACCAATAAGCCGCATGGACTTATTATCGACTACCGCTAACGTTTGGGCCATATTGCGCCATCTGCCAGGCGATAGAAAGGGCATAATTCCTTCGAACACCAGCATTAAACCCACAGCTCTGCCTATATCATCAAGCATTGTGGCCCACCTCAATTTCGGCATAAAAAAACCGAGTCGCCTCGGTTTCGGAATTCTAGCAAAGTCGTCACCAATGTGGCAGGGATTTCTGAACTAATTAGGGTAAAGCTCTGTTCCCTAACTAGTTCATCAACCTTTACGACTTGTTTAACGGTGCTTCTTAACAGTGCCTCTTAGCAGCACTTATTAAAAGCTACTGCTTGATGCTCTTCTTAAAAGCTACTTAGCATTTTGCTTATTCAGATATTTAAAGAAGTCGCTATCTGGATCCAGCAACATAATATCGCCCTTATTAGCAAAGGCCACTTTGTAAGCATTCAGGCTGCGCACAAAAGAATAGAACTCAGGATCCTGCTGATAGGCATCGGCATAAATACCCGCCGCCTGCGCATCACCTTGACCACGCATGCCTTCCGCATCTTTGTAAGCATTGGCCAGTTCGATGGTGCGCTCACGATCAGCAGAAGCGCGAATTTTCTCTGCGCGCTCCTTACCAGTAGACCTTAACTCACGGGCCTCTTTTTCTCGCTCTGCAGTCATGCGACGGAACACCTGGCTACTGACTTCCTGAGGTAAATCGATACGTTTAACACGCACATCTACCACCTCAATACCCAGGCTATCGAGTACTGAACGATTGAGGTCATCGGTAATATTCTTCATCAGCAGATCTCGCTCACCAGAAACCACTTCGTGCAATGTACGGGTACCAAACTGGTTACGCAGTCCATTATTTACACGATTGGCCAAACGGTTGTGAGCAACAGACTCAACGCCGCCAGTGGCCTTGTAGTAAGTCTCTACATTGGCGATACGCCATTTCGCGTAGGAATCTACAATCAGACGTTTCTTTTCAATGGTGAAAAAGCTGGCTGGCTGTGCATCAACGGTCAAAATTCGCGCATCAAAGATACGTACATCATCGACAAAGGGAATTTTTACGTGGAGCCCAGGTTGAATGTCGGCTTCGATCAATCGACCAAACTGCAACTTAACACCGCGCTCAAACTCACTGACCACATACAACGTGCTCTGGGCAATTGCCAGAATAACGAACAGCAGACCGAGCGTTTTAATTAATTTGTTCATCGTCGTCTCTCCTGTTGAACTCGCTCGCTATTTTGCTGCAACCTCTGAATCACATCATTGGCAATACGGTCAATCATCTGATCATTTGAAGTCGCTGGGCGATTCTGAGCTGAAGAGCCCTGCTGAATAATTTTATCCAGTGGTAGATAGAGCATATTGTTGCCGCCCTCTATATCTACAAGCACCTTGCTACTATTAGTCATGACCTGTTCTATAGCATCAATGTAAAGACGCTCACGGGTTACCCTTGGCGCTTTCTTATACTCAGTTAACAGGCGAGTAAAACGCTTGGCTTCACCCTCAGATTTAGACACAACCTGAGACTTATATCCCTCAGCTTCTTCACGAAGACGTTGAGCTTCACCGCGAGCTTCCGGAATAACACCATTGGAATAGGCCTGAGCTTCGTTCACTAGGCGTTCCAAATCTTCACGGGCTTTAATCACATCATCATAAGCCGCTTTCACCTCGGTCGGTGGTCGCGCTTCTTCGATATTGATTTTAACCACGTTAATACCGCTGCCATAGTTGGTCAGTAATTCCTGCAACTTCTCTGCAGTGCCAAGAGCTACTTGCTCACGACCCGTAGAAATGACGCCGTCCAAACCTGTGCTACCAACCACATGGCGCAAAGCACTATCGGTGGCTTGCTTTAAGCTTGTTTCGGGATCTTTAATGTTGAGAACAAAGTCTCTGGCGTTATCAATGTTGTACTGAACAGTCAATGATATCTCAACAATATTCTCGTCCTGAGTCAGCATCAACCCACGAGCAGAGTACTGTCGTTCTTCAGTGACTCGAACAATAACAACCTTATCGATAATCGGTGGATTCCACTGCAGACCTGAGCCCATAGTGTCATGGTATTTACCCATGCGCAGAACCAATGCCTGCTCTTTTTCATCGACCTGATAAAAGCCCATCAAGCCCCATAAAACGGCTAGGACCAAAAGCCCTATTGGCAGCAGACTCTTACTGTTGCCACCGCCAGAACCGCCGCCGCCAAATGAACTGAACTTTTCTTTCAGCTTGTTCAGCGCCTCATCTAGATCTGGTGGCCCATCGTTATTGCGATTACCGCCCCATGGGTCTTTTCCACCACCCGGTTCATTCCAGGCCATAATATTCTCCAATCAGTTAATGTTGTTAGGTTATTTGCGTACAGTCTAACTCTACAGAGCGACCAAATCTTGTAATTTTAATCCTGAAGCCTTAAGCAGGCGTAAAAAATCGCTCTCGGCCAGCTTTATCTCCAAATTTATAGCACCCTGCTCGCTCACCTGCTCAGCAACCACTGCTTTTTGATTATAAAGGGCCGCTCTAAACGCCCCCTGATTCGACTGTAGCTGCAGATGCCTGTGGACGATTTTGTTCGGCAGACACTCAACAATAGCCTCGAGAAGCATCTCCAAACCCTCACCAGTCAGCGAGGACAGCCAAATAGCCACCGGAACACCATCAGCATTACGCTCGATACGAGGCTGAGGATCATCCAATAGGTCAATCTTGTTGTAGACCATGAGTGTTGGCAAATTGTGGGCGTCGATTTCTTTTAACACTTCGTCAACACGCTTTATGTTGACTGTCCGCTCCTCTGCGGCCGCATCTATAATATGCAGCAGCAATGTTGCCGAGGCGGCCTCTTCTAGGGTTGCTCTAAAAGCGTTGACCAGCCTGTGCGGCAAATGGCTGATAAAGCCAACGGTATCCGCGAAGATAACCGGCCCGAGCTCTGCCACATCCAAACGCCGCATGGTGGGATCAAGAGTAGCAAAAAGCTGGTCGGCGGCAAACACATCGGCGCCGGTCAGCTTGTTAAATAAGGTTGATTTACCTGCGTTGGTATAGCCCACTAATGAAACTGTGGGGATTTCGGCTTTATCCCGAGATAGACGATTCTGACCACGCTGTTTTCTAACTTTTTCAAGACGTTTTTTGATCGTCTGAATACGATCTCTGACCATACGCCGGTCTGACTCTAACTGAGTCTCACCAGGCCCGCGCATGCCGATACCGCCCTTCTCTCTATCTAGGTGAGTCCAGCCACGCACCAACCTTGAGGACAGGTGCTGAAGCTGCGCTAGCTCAACCTGCAACTTACCCTCATGGGTGCGCGCACGCTGAGCAAAGATATCCAGAATCAACCCAGTTCGATCGAGCACGCGGCACTGCAACTCTGCCTCAATATTACGCTCTTGGCTGGGGGAAAGATTATGGTTAAAGATAACGATTTCGGCATCGCAGCTTTTAACCGCACTACCGATTTCTTCTAATTTACCGGTGCCAACGAAAAATTTGGCATGGGGTGACTGGCGGGATCCAGTTAAAAATTCAACTGGATCGCCGCCAGCAGAGATCACTAACTCTTCGAATTCCCTTGGGTCTTCGGGCTCAGATTCACTATTGAGTTTGAGGTGAACCAAAACAGCGCGTTCGCCAACATCAGGTCGTTCAAAAAATAATGACACTCGTGTTAGTAATTATCATCGCTGTAATTACCCGCGTCATCGTCATCGGCAATTTCGCCATCTGACATGCCGCCACTAGCATTGCTAGCAGGTAAGCGTACGACTCGAGAAGGTACAACGGTTGATATAGCGTGCTTGTAGACCATTTGGCTCACAGTATTTTTTAACAGAACAACAAATTGGTCAAAAGACTCAACCTGGCCCTGCAACTTGATACCATTTACCAAAAATATAGATACTGGAATACGCTCTTTTCTTAGGACATTCAGAAAAGGGTCTTGTAGATTATGCCCTTTTGACATTTTACTACTCCTTGTTATTGAAAAATCAATTAGCGCTGCAATCATCGCAGCAAAAAAGTCACCTTAAACTGAGTGACATAAAAATGAGGCTTACCTTAGCCTCACGTAACACTGGCCCCAAATAACATTGGCCTCATATAAAGAACCCGGTGAGATTACAAAACACCGCAGAGCGAACGTCGCCCCTGGACCTTAGTATAGTATATGGGCGCGATTTAGAGCATTTTCAAGCACTGGCCGCAGATTTCTTCTGTACTTAAATAGCCACTCTGATTATCTACTTTAATTTCAATAGCTTGCGGCCAATTTCTCAACCATGTCATCTGCCGCTTGGCAAGCTGGCGTGTCGCTATAACGCCTTTTTCTACCGCTGTCGACAAATCAGATTCCCCAGCACAGTAATCCCAGAGCTGACGATAGCCCACTGACCTGATGGCAGGCAGGCTAACATTTAAGTCGCCGCGCTCATAAAGGCTCTGTACTTCGCCTAGAAAACCCTGCTCCATCATCTGCTTAAACCTACTCTCTATACGACTATGTAACAGGCTGCGGTTCTGCGGGACCAATGAAAACTGCACGATATCATAATTATCTTGCAAGCCTCCAACCGCAGAACCCTGGAGTGATGACATAGCCACACCAGTAATGCGATGAACTTCTAATGCACGCTGAATACGCTGGGAATGATTAGGGTGCAATTTACTAGCGCTATCTGGATCAACTTTTTGTAGATCCTTGTAAAGACTGGGCCAACCCTCAACAGCTGCGCGCTGTTCTAGCTCATCACGGATCTGTTGGTTTGCCTCGGGCAGATTTGAAAGGCCTTCAAGTAGCACCTTGAAGTACATCATGCTGCCGCCCACTAAAAGGGGTATCTTGCCAGCGGCAACGATGTCTTCGATCTCTGCTTTGGCGTCAGCTAAAAAATCAGCTGCGCTATAAGCCTGTGCTGGGTCGCGAATATCGAGGAGACGATGCGGCGCAAGAGCCAATGTCTCGGCATCTGGTTTGGCGCTGCCTATATTAAGCTCGCGGTACACCTGTGCCGAATCAACATTGATTAGCTCAATAGGTAAGTGCTTTTGCAGCTCTATAGCTAGGGCGGTTTTGCCGCTAGCCGTGGGCCCCATCACAAAGATAGCGCGAGCTTTAGTTCCAACATTGGAGGATGCCTGTTGCTGACTACTCATCGGCCACGCAAAAATAGCTTATCTAACTCATCTAAGCTGAGCTGAGACCATGTTGGGCGGCCGTGATTACATTGGCCACTGCGCTCGGTTGCTTCCATATCGCGGAGCAGAGCATTCATCTCGGGGACGGTTAGCTTACGGTTGGCTCGCACTGAACCATGGCAGGCCATGGTCGATAGAATTTCATTAATATGATTGCGTATACGCTCCGACGTGCCGTGCATCAATAGGTCTGAAATCACGTCTCGCAACAGCCCCTCAACTTCGGAGCCGCGAAGAATCGCGGGGATTTCACGAACGATAAGGCTCTCTGCCCCCGCCCGTTCAACAACAAAACCCAGCTGGCCAAATATCTCTCCGCTCTTGTCTGCAATCTCGGCCTCTCGCTCACTCACCGACAGACTCTCAGGCACTAAAAGCGGTTGAGACACCAACCCTTGATCATCAAATGCGGTTTTCATGCGTTCGTAAGTAATACGTTCATGGGCTGCATGCATGTCGACAATAATTAGACCCTGCAGGTTTTCAGCCAAGATATAAATACCTTTTAACTGCGCAATGGCAAACCCCATGGGCGGAACATCGCCCTGTTCTTCAGGCATCTCTGTGGCGTAAAGACCCTGGTAGGCACTCATGGGAGTATTGACAGAACCCGAGTTTAAACCAGAGCTTGAACCAGAAAACTGCCCATAGCCCGAGCCGCTTTGGGATCCACTATAGGACCCACCCTGCGGCTGAGTATTGGCACTGGGAAACTGAATCGAGGACTGACTTGGCTGCCACTCTTGCTCTGATGCTTGGCCCGGAGTGCCCTCACCTGACTGCAGATGATCCTGGGGACGGTCTTGAGCCAGAGCCTTATTGAGCGTGCCATAGACAAAGCCATGAATAGAGCGGCTATCGCGAAAACGAACCTCATGCTTAGTCGGGTGGACATTAACATCTACATCCGCAGGCTCGATTTCTAAAAACAGCACATAGGCAGGGTGACGGCCATGGTACAAAACATCTTGGTAGGCCTGACGGATCGCATGAGAAACGACCTTGTCACGAATACAGCGACCGTTGACAAAAAAGTGCTGCAGATCGGCCTGACTTCTAGAAAACGTTGGCAGCCCCATCCAGCCCCAAAGTCGAATATTAGTGCGGTCATTGTCCACATACAGCGCCTGCTGCATAAAGGCCGGGCCACAGATATCGGCAACGCGCTTTTCTTGCTCTAATAATGTCAGGGCCGGGCGCAAACTAATCTGCGCTCGCTGATTGTGGCGCAGGCTAAAGGCAATATCCATGCGACTCAGCGCCAGTTTCTTAATGCTGTCATCAATACGGTTGTACTCGGTGCCTTCGGTACGCAAAAACTTGCGCCGCGCTGGGGTATTGAAAAACAAATCACGAACCTCGACGCTAGTGCCCTGAGGGTGAGGTGAAGGCTGTAATTCAACCTCCATATCACGCCCTTCAGACACCGCCTTCCAACCACTGCTGTCGCCAGCATTGGATGTCAGGCTAAGGCGAGATACTGAGGCAATACTAGCCAGAGCTTCGCCGCGAAAGCCAAGAGTGGCGACCGCTTCGAGGTCTTCCAAATTATCAATTTTGCTGGTGGCGTGACGACTTAGGGCCAGAGCCAGTTCCGACTCTGGAATACCATGGCCATCATCGCGAATCTTGATGAGCTTGGTGCCGCCCCGCTCTATATCTATATCAATGCGCTTGGCACCGGCATCGAGGCTGTTTTCAACCAGCTCCTTCAGTACCGAAGCCGGGCGTTCGACCACCTCCCCAGCAGCAATCTGATTAGCTAATTGCGGGCTGAGTATATGAATACTAAACATGGGATAGCGCCTATAAAAAAGGGTTTAGCTCTAGGGAATTAAAATTCTCTGGCCAACACGAATTGTGCTTGATGACATCTTATTGTAGCGCAAAATTTTGCGTACGGAAGTGTTGTGGAGAACCGCTATTTCGGAGAGGGTATCTCCTCTAGCGATAATGTAACTGCGGCCTACTGCATTGCCATTTTTAGCCAGCAAGGTGCCTACAGGAGGGTGTTCAGAATAAAACTGCACAAGGCCGTCATAGATAGCGTTAGCCATGCGCTGCTGATACTTACTACTGTTAAGCTGGCGCGCCTCTTTGGGGTTAGAAATAAACCCAGTTTCAATTAACAGTGAGGGAATATCTGGCGATTTGAGTACCAAAAAGCCCGCCTGCTCGACTTGCTTTTTATGCAGCCGCGCCACGGAGCCCATATTTTTTAGCACGTATTTACCAGCATCGAGGCTGCTACTAAGAGTCGCGGTCATCGACAGGTCGAGTAGTACGCCCGCCAACACATCATCCTTATCACCCAAGTTGAGTGAACTGGCACCGCCAATTAGATCCGCACGGTTTTCTTTGGTCGCCAAATAACGTGCCGCCTCACTGGTTGCACCCTTGGTAGACAGGGCATAAACCGATGCGCCGTAGGCTTGGGGATTGGTAAAGGCATCTGCGTGAATAGAGATAAAAAAGTCGGCCTGTTTGTCTCGGGCCAACTGGGAGCGCTTGCGATGGGCGAGATAGTAGTCGCCACTGCGCACTAACTCTCCCTGAAAATTGGGATTCTGGTCAAAAAGTTTTTCAATGCGTTTGGCGATTTGAAACACAACTACCTTTTCACGCACCTTTTTAGGGCCAGTGGCACCAGGGTCTTCACCCCCGTGACCTGCATCAATGGCAATCACAATTTTGCGGTTTTTCTTTTTAACCACCTGCTCAACTGAGCGACTGACCACACGCTTTTTATCGAACAGGTCGATAACTAGACGATCGCTGTACTGCTCGTTGGCTTTAAGACTAAAACTTTTTGGGCTGACGGTATTTTTTAAATCTAGCACCACCCGAACATCGGTTTTATTGCGGGCAGCTGCACGAATACTCGCAATGGGCGTATTCGTAAAGTCCAGCTTGTCGAATTGGGTTTTTACCCGGCTATCGCTGAGATCAATAACTAGGCGATTAGGGTTTTGTAGAGCAAAAATATTGTATTCAGCAGTGCTGCTTAGGTCAAATACCAGCCTAGTGCTGTCTGGCGCGCGCCACAGTCGCACCGAATCGACATCTGCGGCCCAAGCTTGACTGGCCAGCATCCACAGCGACCCAGTTCCCATTAAACACAGCAAGCACAGTTTCGTTATGCAATGTCGTAACTGATTATTCAATCTTTACTCCACCTGCTCTAAATGACTGACTAGCTGCTCACCACAAGCAGAATATGCGCATAGAGTAACACAGCGACCCTCACCGAGCTGATTGATCTCGATGGCAATATCTGCCTGAGGTAAAAACCCAGCGCCCTGCTCTGGCCATTCTATTAAGCATAGCTTGCCGTCGGCTAAATAATCAGTAAAACCGATGTACTCAAGCTCTTCTGCATCCACTAGGCGGTATAGGTCAAAATGGTAAACCGCGCCCAGGTCCAGCTGATAGGGTTCCACCAAGGTATAAGTCGGGCTCTTGACTGCACCCTGATGACCCAGGCCTTTCAAAATGCCT
Source organism: gamma proteobacterium HTCC2207 (assembly GCA_905182265.1). Lineage (GTDB taxonomy): Bacteria > Pseudomonadota > Gammaproteobacteria > Pseudomonadales > Porticoccaceae > HTCC2207. The sequence goes on from CAJJAO010000017.1 coordinate 36,957, forward strand.
CGGCTCAGGGTGGTTTTGCCCGAACCAAGATCACCCTTTAGAGTGATCAATAGACGCTCAGTTACCAGTTCCGCGATGCGCTGGCCAAATTGAATCATTGCAGCTTCGCTGGCCAATTCAACCTGCACTTTCGCAATCACGGCCGCAACCAGAGACTCTTGAGTCATAGAGCGTCCTGATCGAGCGCGGCTGCCGGATTTAGCGCCGCTGCGTTATTAAAAGGCACATCTTCATTTAAAAGCCTACGCAACTGAGGCAGCAGATCCGTAGCCACCAAGCCTCTCTGTCCCTGGGCGTCTACCACCAACTCGGCCGCACTGGAGTGCAAGCAACAGCCCAATTCTGTGGCCGTTTGTAGGTCACAACCCTGAGCAATCAATCCACCAATAATACCGCTAAGAATGTCGCCCATACCCGCCGTCGCCATAGCAGCATCGCCATAAGGGCAAACCTTAATGATCTCATCGACGCCAGCAATTAATGTGCCGGGCCCTTTCAATAACACCACCGCAGCGTATTTTTCTTGCAACTGACGCACCGCAGCAAAGCGGTCTGCCTGTACCTCTGCAACACTGATACCCAGTAGTCGCGCTGCCTCACCAGCATGGGGCGTCAACACCCATTGGCTGCCATCTGGATTGGGTACTACACGACCCTCAGCGAGAATATTTAAAGCATCGGCGTCCAATACCATGGGCAATCCTGCCGCCACGGCTTTTTGTAACAGCTGCTCCGACCAGGAAGATCGCCCCAAACCTGGCCCCACTACTAACACACTTGGGCCATCTAAAAGCGGTTCCAGCTCCTGCCCAGAGACTACTGGGCAAGCCATTATTTCAGGCTGGCGCACAAGCATAGCACCAACATGTTCAGGCCTAGTGGCAAGGCTAGTCATACCAGCTCCCACCTGTAAACAGGCCTGCGCCGCCATAATAGCGGCACCCCCAAAGCCATGTTCACCGCCAATCACCATGCTATGACCACGCTGGGTCTTATGGCCGTCGACCGCAAGCTGAGGCAGATATTCAAGTAATTCAAACAGGTCTAGTAACTCGGCACTGGCTGGCACCTGCTCAAAAATCTCTTCAGGTAACTCTAATGAATCAAGAATAACGTCACCAGAGACCCCAGGACCCTGCCCCGAAAAAAAACCCTGTTTAGCCGCGATAAAGGTAACCGTCATATCCGCCAACACAGCAATCTGCGCCACATCGCCCGTATCAGGGTTTAAACCTGAGGGGATATCAACGGCAATAACCGGCAATCCAGAATCATTAATCAACTGAATAGCCTCACCAAAAGGATGGCGAAGCTCACCGCTGAAGCCAATGCCTAAAAGGCTATCAACAATTACGCCTTCGTCGATAGACAGATTTTCATCAAAAGCCAAGCAGGCGACGTTGGCTTCTAAAGCAAATTGTTTCGCCATGCTGGCATCACCAGTTTGCTGCTGAGATAGCTCAATGACCTGCACTGGAATATTTTTTGCGGCGGCCAGAGCGGCCACAATATAACCATCGCCGGCATTGTTACCCGACCCGCAAAAAACACTTAATAAACTAGGCTCGCCAAAAGTGTCTAATAACTCATTTAACACTGCTCGACCTGCGCGTTTCATTAATACAATGCCCGCAATGCCCTGCTCTTCTATGGCAATACGATCGAGTTCGGCTACTGATTTAGCCTTAAATAAGACATCCTGAATAAGATTGTGCGACATGAAGCAAATATCCCCGTAAAATTGGCGCAATTATAAGCCAGAACAAAGACTAAAACATGCCCGACGACAGTCTACATAGCGATGCTGACAGCGAAAAGCTACATAACCTAGCCAAAAAGATTAAGGCATGGGGCGAATCTCTGGGATTTCAGCAGGTCGCCATTGTTGCTCCGGACCTAAGTCAGGCATCGGAACGGTTAAATAAATGGTTGGCCGACGGTTTTCAGGGCTCTATGGGCTGGATGGCTGAACATGGCGACAAGCGTTATAAGGTCGATAAACTCGTCGACCACACGATTCGTGTTATCTCTGTGCGCATGGATTATCTTGCTGACGATAAAATGATCGCAGTACTTAAAAATGACAATAAAGCTTATATCTCAAGGTATGCGCTGGGCCGTGACTACCACAAGCTTATTCGCAAGCGCCTCGCCCAGTTGGTGACCAAAATTCAACAGGAGCTGCCACAGCTCGAACTTTCCCAACGGCCTTTCGTCGATAGCGCGCCGGTTATGGAAAAACCATTGGCCGAGCAAGCGGGCTTAGGTTGGATCGGCAAAAATACATTACTCCTCAACAACGAGGCGGGGTCGTGGTTTTTTCTCGGCGAAATTTACACTTCGCTGCCGCTGCCCACAGATACCAGCGAACAAACCAATCGCTGCGGCAACTGCCGAGCCTGTTTAAAAGTCTGCCCCACCGATGCATTCCCTGAACCCTATGTTCTGGATGCGAGAAAATGCATCTCCTACCTGACTATAGAAAGTAAAGAAGCGATACCTTTGGCGTTGCGCCCTCTGATGGGCAACCGCGTTTTTGGCTGTGATGATTGCCAGATTATTTGCCCGTGGAATCGTTTTGCGTCCCAGAGTAAAGAAGATGACTTTACGCCCAGGCATAACCTTGATAATCCCGACCTGGTGACATTATTTAACTGGGATCAAGATGAGTTTTTAGCTAACACCGAAGGTTCGCCCATTCGCCGTATAGGTCACGAGCGCTGGTTGCGTAACCTAGCGGTCGGTTTGGGTAATGCGGGAGGTGACAGCAGTATTTTACAGACTCTGGAGAAGCGAGCCGATGACCCATCACCACTAGTTCGAGAACATGTGCAATGGGCCATTGAGCGTCAGCGTGACAAACTGGCGGATATTACGCCTGAATAAAGACTTCTCGGTAATAGGCCAACTCAGCGATTGAATCATAGACATCGTCCATCGCCAGATGGCTGCCCTTTTTGGCAAAACCATTTTCTAACTCCGGCTTCCAGCGTCTTACCAATTCTTTTAATGTGCTGACATCTAGGTTGCGGTAGTGAAAAAAGTCCGCTAACTCTGGCATATAGCTCACCAGAAAACGACGGTCCTGACCAATAGAGTTGCCACACATTGGCGACTGTCCCTGAGGCACCCACTGGCGCAAAAACTCAATGGTTGTGGCACAGGCCTCTGCCTCAGAGATACTGCTGTTGCGCACCCGATCGGTTAAACCAGAACCCCCATGCTGTTTGGTATTCCAGTCATCCATGGCATCTAGCAGAGCATTGTCCTGATGTACCACCAAAGATGGGCCCTCCGCCAGCACATTGAGGTTGGCATCAGTCACCACTGTGGCTATCTCAATAATGCGTTCGCGCTGTGGATCCAAACCGGTCATTTCTAAATCGATCCAAATCAAATTGAGTGGGTCTTGAACTGTCATATCGCTGCCTATGAAAAGAGATGTAAAGCAAAATGTTACTGAGGGCGTTTATGCTATATCCTTGGCGCCTATAACGCCAGACCGGCAGACTAACCCAGGTGAAGTATTGAGCAAGCGAAGACTGAGCAAGCGTCAAAAAGATCGTATTCAGGCGATTCAGGAGCGACGCCGTGAGCGAGCCAATCTCAAACAGAACATCAACGATGATGATCTACAAAATCTGTCCCAACTAGGCTCAGAGACCATTGGTACAGTCGTTACAAATTATGGCTCGCAAGTGGACATCGAAGGCACTGAAGCACCCTTCGACGGCAAAATTGTGCGCTGCCATAAACGGGCGAACATGGAGACGCTGGTGACCGGGGACAAAGTCATCTGGCGCCCCGCAGATCCACATGGTGTCGTGGTTGCCCTGCAGCCCCGCGAGACTGAGCTCATTCGACCTGATATCTATGGCAAGCTGCGACCTGTCGCGGCCAACATTGACCGTATCGCTATTGTATTTGCACCAAAGCCAATCCCCCATAGCAACCTTCTTGACCGCTATCTGGTGGCTGCCGAGGCACAGGGTATTACCCCGCTGCTCGTTCTCAACAAGGTCGACATGCTTGATACCGAAGACTTTCCAGACGTGCATCAATTACTGCAAGATTACCGCAGCATTGGCTATGATGTTCTCACGGTTTCCGCAAAGGATGGACAGTCTGTTGACCAGCTTCAGAGCTATTTAGCTGACCATACCTCTATCTTTGTCGGGCAATCTGGCGTGGGAAAATCTTCGCTACTTAATCACCTGCTGCCAGATGCTAACATTCAGATCGGGCCATTATCGGTTAACAAAGAGGAAGGCACCCACACCACCACAGCCTCAAGATTGTTTCACCTAATTGGCGGTGGCGTCATTATTGACTCCCCAGGAATTCGCGAGTTTGCCCTGACCCATCTCAGCCAACATAAAATCATCGATGGCTTTATTGATTTCAGACCCTACCTGGGCAGCTGTAAGTTTCGCGACTGCCAACACAATAAAGAGCTGGGCTGCGCGCTGCTGCAAGCCGTCGCCGACAAGAAAATACTCGCGGTGCGACTTAATAATTATCGACAAATCATTCTTAGCCAGCAGGATAGGTAGCGCTTGGGCCCGATAAATGATGTTAAAATCTCGGGCCAAAAGCAGCCTTCCAATAGATACAAATAGACAGCCATGACTCATATTCCTCGTCTTATCGAACCTAGTGATCTAGAAACTCATCTCAATGATGATAATTTGATCATTGTCGACCTGTGCAACCAATCTTTGTATCAACAAAAACATGTTCCCGGTGCCGTGCATCTAGCAGGCAATAGTCTTGTCTCTGGGCTACCACCAGTGCCTGGGGCCTGCCCTAGTATCGAACAGCTGAGTAAGGTCATTAACCATCTGGGAATTGATTCGAGTAAGCATGTGGTTGTCTATGACGACGAAGGCGGCGGCTGGGCTGGGCGCCTCGCCTGGACTCTGGATTTGCTAGGGCTACCAAACTGGTCCTACTTAAATGGCGGCATAATCCCTTGGATAAAAGAGGGCTTTGTCACCGAAGCTGGCATTAACCAGCCCCGTAGTATTGAATCCAATATCAGTTTCGCCAATCCTGAAGCCCGAATAACCGCAGAGCAGATTCTTGCCTTACTTGCCGCACCTGCCTCACTTACACCAGGGGAAACCCGTGATTTTGCAATCTGGGATGCCAGAAGCCCCGGAGAATATAGCGGTGATATGGTTCGCGCTGCCCGAGGGGGCCATATACCCGGCGCCATTAATTGTGAATGGACTCTGTTAATGGACCAGCAGAAAAACTTACGCCTGCGTAGCGATGCCCAACAAATTTTGGATGGCCTTGGGCTCACTCAAGACAAACATATAGCGACCCATTGCCAGAGCCATCATCGATCTAGTTTTACCTACATGGTGGCACGCATTTTGGGCTATCCGCATATTAGCGGCTACGATGGTTCCTGGTCGGAATGGGGCAATTTAGACGACACACCCATTGAACTTGGCTTTTAAAAACAAACACCTAACCCGTATTGAGCACAGCACTTATGAATCACAGCGCAGAAATCTTTGTCGCCCTGCAACGAATCCTTCCCAAGCATGCATTGTCACGGCTCATTGCTATGGCGGCAGAGTCTAAACGCCCCTGGCTTAAAAATTGGCTCATAAACCGCGCTATCGATGCATTTGATATCGATATGGAAGAAGCAATAACAGATGATCTAGAGCATTATGAAAACTTCAATGGCTTTTTTACCCGTGAACTAAAAGCTGGTGTGCGGCCCATAGCCAAGGGTAAAAACAGTATCGTCTCACCTGCTGATGGGGTTATTAGTCAGGCTGGGCCAATTAATAAAACAAGAATTTTGCAGGCCAAAGGTATCGACTATTCTGTCAGTCGGCTGGTCGGCAGTTCTGATGCCGCAAAACGTTTTGATAACGGCAGCTTTGCCACTATTTATCTTTCACCAAAAGACTATCACCGAGTCCATATGCCCGCAGCGGGAAAATTGGTCCGCAGTCGCTATATTCCCGGTGAGCTATTCTCTGTCAATGACAAAACGGCTCAGGCATTGCCAGGGCTCTTTGCACGCAATGAACGTCTGGTATGTGAGTTCGAGTCCAAAGAACTGGGGGACTTTGTAGTGATATTTGTCGGCGCCATGTTAGTGGCTGGTATAGAAACAGTCTGGGGCGGGTTTGAAAAACCTGGGCCCGGTTTAGTGAGAGAAACAGACCACAGTAAAGCAGCACTTTCCTATAAAAAAGGCGAAGAAATTGGTCGCTTTAAGTTTGGCTCAACCGTAATTTTACTGTTTAAAGAACAGGCTGTTGCCTGGCAAGACAATATCAAAGCGGCGGCGGCAGTCAATATGGGCGAAAAGATAGCTATTGGTAAGGTTTAACATTAGAGCCTGATAATTAGCATCTACTGAATTGCCATCAACCGCTAGCCGACAAAACGCTGTTTAAGTGCTGAAAAAAAACTGCGGTTGCGGGGACTGCTATGGCCTGTATTCGCTACTAACAACTCACTGGCTCCTGAATTAAAAGGCCGTGCAATAAGGTCTTCTAAAAGGCTGTATTCCAGACCAAAACTATCCGGCTGAATATCTCGAACTATGGCCAGTTTAGAAACGTCATAGGCGCGGCGTTCACCAAACTTCTGCAATCGCTCTCTAGTTTGTTGCTCATTTTTCAAATCGACAAAAATATATTTCGCCTGATCTATCACGCCATCTTTATTCTCAAACACAGCTAGACGCGGTGCCAATCTTGCCCGGGGATTTTGTTCAATCACCATGCCTCGGTCACCCGTAGTGAGCTCTACGAAGGTACCCGCAGGGTACAAACCGACTGACTGAATAAACTCCACAACTAAATCTTCAGAAAACCCAGTACCGCGCATCTTATAGAGTCGGCTGGTTGCCTTTGACGGAGCCATGGTTTCGCCAGCTTCCCGCGGGTTACAAAGCATATCGAACTCAGAGGCAATACCCGCTATTCTGGCCAAAAATGGAATCTGATTGCCACTGCAGCCTTTTGGGTAACCGCTACCGTCAAAGCGCTCGCAATGAAATTTAATAATGTTGATGACCGTACGATTTTCAAAGCCAGCTGTGCGTAACTGATCGACACTGTGGCTCACAAAGCCACGATACTCGGCTTCCTGCTGAGCATTGCGATGTTGGTTATGTAACAGTGCCCGATCGAGTTTAACGCGGCCTATATCCTTTAACAGTGTCGCCAGACAGAGATCTTTTAACTGGCCAACTTCAAGACCTATATGACGACCGAACTGAGTAGCCCAAAGGGATGAGCGCACTGAATGATCATGAGAATGAGCGTCTTTTGAACGCAAGCGCAGTAACCAAGTGAAGGCATCGGGGCAGCGGATTACACTGTCGATCATGGCATCGACCGCTTCCTGCAGCTGGTCCTGATTAAAGCCACCACCGCGTATCATCTGCCTTGTCGCCACTGTTAAGCAGCCAAGTACATTGTTCATCGCAACACGTGCGGCTGGGATTTCCTTGGCCAGCTCGACGGTCTTTTTGTAAACATCGGGCTTGATCACTAATTTCTGTTGCTGAGCAGATTTGGTGCGAGAGCGATTAAACGACGCTTGACCCTGATGGGAGTCACGACTGCCGGTCTTATGGTTGGAGTTTATACTGAGGCGGGGAGCAGAATCGGAGGATCCCATATCGGTCGGCGATATGCCTTTTTCGATATCGACAAATACATAGTCGCAATAGGCTTTGACGCGACTAATATCCGCGCCATTTTTAACCACAAACCCCTGTATGGGAAAAGGAGTTTCCGCCCAAGGTTTATCGAGAGCGGAGACAAACATCCCAACCTCGAGTTCGTGAATAAAGACCTTCAATTGCTTTAAGGACATAAAATCCTCATAAATCTAATCCGTTAGATTTTTTAGACAGTAATGCCATAACTTTTATAAGCTATAAATAAAACTTAAGCTGCTAAACAAAACTTAAGCAAGCTGCTAAAAAAGCGATAGCGCAAAGAAGGGACTGTAAATACTTCTTATTTCTAAACTGTGAGTTGGTTAATATTTCAGATAAATATAGACCAAGAATAGATAGACTTGAGCATTACTTTGCAGAAAAGTTGTTAACTGCCTCAATAAAGACCTTCGCATGCTCCGGATCTATATCTGGAGTAATACCATGACCCAGATTGAAGATATGGCCAGCACCGCTGCCAAACGAGGTCAAAATGCTTTTTACTTCTCGTTCAATGGTCTCCGGCGCAGCACGAAGTACTGCAGGGTCCATATTGCCTTGCAGTGCGACCCTGTCACCCACACGAGCTTTGGCCATACCAATATCAACAGTCCAATCCAAGCCTAAGGCGTCGCAGCCACTGTCAGCCATGGCTTCTAACCAATGACCACCGCCTTTTGTGAACAAAATAACCGGCACATCGCGACCATCCGCGTGCTTAATTAAACCAGCAACGATTTTTGTCATATAGGCTAGGGAGAATTCCTGGTAGGCGGCATGACTAAGCGCACCGCCCCATGTATCAAAAATTTGTACCACCTGAGCACCCGCTTTTATCTGCGCGTTCAGGTAATCAATAACGGATAGGGATAACTTCTCCAACAGCTGGTGCATTAGCTCTGGTTGGGTATAGAGCATAGTTTTGGCGCGAGCAAAATCTCTGCTGCTCTGCCCTTCGATCATATAGGTCGCCAGAGTCCAGGGGCTACCAGAAAAACCAATCAAGGGAACACGCCCCTGTAGTTCACGACGAATCATAGTTACGGCGTCAGTCACATAGGGTAAATCAGACGCGGTGTTAATTACCTGTAGCTGTTCGATATCTGCTTCGGTACGCACCGGCTTGCGAAACTTAGGGCCTTCGCCCTCTTCGAAATAAAGACCCAGCCCCATGGCATCAGGTATGGTCAGAATATCCGAGAAGAGAATTGCGGCATCTAGTTCATAGCGCTCTAAGGGCTGTAATGTAACCTCACAGGCCAGCTCTGTATTCTTGCACAGACTCATAAAGTCGCCAGCTTGACCTCTAGTCGCACGATACTCGGGCAAATAGCGTCCTGCTTGGCGCATCATCCACACAGGCGTGCGGTCAACGGGTTGGCGTTTAAGTGCTTTTAAGAAACGATCATTCTTTAACTCAGACATTAAATATCCAGATAATCCAAAATACCTTCAGCGGCCTGACGGCCCTCAAAAACGGCGGTCACGACCAAGTCGGACCCACGCACCATATCACCACCAGCAAAAATCTTTGGGTTGGTGGTCTGGAATGGGAACGTCTGTTCCTCAGCCGCCAGCACAACACCCCAATCAGCCGTCTCAACCTTAATACCAGTTAGCCATTCGGGTGGGCTCGGCTTAAAGCCAAAGGCCACTAGCACGGCATCTGCTGGCAAAATTTCTTCACTATCAGGAATAATCTGAGGGCGACGACGACCGTTTCCGTCTGCCTCACCCATTTCAGTGCTTACAACTTTTACACCACAAACGTTGCCGTCAGCATCGGCCATTAACTCTACGGGCTGACGATTAAACTTAAATATCACGCCCTCTTCCCGGGCATTTTTAACTTCCCGACGGGACCCGGGCATGTTTTCTTCATCGCGGCGATAGGCGCAGGTCACGCTAGTGGCACCCTGACGTATGGACGTGCGATTGCAATCCATGGCTGTGTCACCACCACCCAATACAACTACGCGCTTACCTTTGACGCTCACATAGTCATCAGCCGATTTTTCAAAACCCATATTGCGGTTGACGTTGGAGACTAAGAACTTGAGTGCCTCATGGGCACCGGGTAATTCTTCACCGGGAAACCCGCCTTTCATAGTGGTGTAGGTACCCATGCCCAGAAAAACGGCATCGTATTCACTCAACAACTCATCGATTGAGATGTCAGTGCCAATCTCGGTATTAAGGCGGAACTCCACCCCCATACCTTCGAGCACATCGCGACGTGTGCGAATCACTTCTTTCTCGAGCTTAAATTCAGGGATACCAAAGGTCAGCAAGCCGCCAATTTCTGGGTAGCGGTCAAACACGACTGGCTTAACGCCGTTGCGTACCAAAATATCCGCACAGCCAATACCAGCTGGGCCCGCACCAATGACGGCAACCTTTTTGTCAGTCCACACCACTTTTGACATATCAGGTCGCCAGCCCATGGCCAATGCGGTATCGGTAATATACTTTTCGACCGAGCCAATAGTCACGGCACCAAAGCCATCGTTTAATGTGCAGGCGCCTTCACAGAGACGGTCCTGGGGGCAGACTCGACCACAGACTTCCGGCAGTGAATTGGTCTGGTGGCTCAGTTCCGCGGCTTCGATCAAGTTGCCTTCGGCAACCAGCTGCAGCCAGTTGGGAATGTAGTTGTGCACTGGGCACTTCCATTCGCAATAAGGGTTGCCACAGGACAGGCAGCGATGGGATTGATCCGCTGCTTTTTTCTCGGTAAACGGATCGTATATCTCAACGAACTCGCCAACGCGACGCTTCATGTCACGCTTGGGCGGATCGACACGTTCCACTTCGAGAAACTGAAATTGATTATCTGGTCTTGCCATAGTCTTTATCTCTAGAGCTAACCCGCTACTGCGGGTTAGCGTGGGCCTGAGCCAAAAGGCCATTTAAGCTCGCTGCTTTTGGTTTAACCAACCAGAACCGCGATGCATAATCGGAGAAATTAGTGATTATTTCATTGGCCCATAGGCTGCCAGTCTCCCGAACATGATCTCTTATCATGGCTTTCAAAAATGCTTTATGAGACTCGGCTGCTTCAGATGTCACCCTCTGAATATCAACCAACTCCATATTATAGCGGTCAACAAATACTCGATCCATGTCCAATACATAGGCAAAACCACCGGTCATACCAGCACCGAAGTTATAGCCAGTGGGGCCGAGCACAGCCACGATTCCCCCGGTCATGTATTCACAGCAATGATCGCCCGCACCTTCAACAATGGCAACTGCACCTGAGTTGCGCACGGCAAACCGCTCGCCAACGTTACCCGCTGCATAGAGTCTGCCACCGGTGGCACCGTAAAGGCAGGTATTACCCATGATAGGCGCTTCGTTGGATTTAAATTTACTGGTGGGCGGCGGGCTCAGCACTAGCTTGCCGCCAGCCATTCCTTTACCCACATAATCGTTGGCATCACCCTCGAGATAAATCTCTAAGCCACCGGCGTTCCAGACGCCAAGGGACTGACCTGCAACCCCTTTTAAGTTTAGACGAACCGGCGATTCTGCCATGCCTGTATTGCCATAGCGCTTGGCGATTTCACCGGACAGCCGCGCCCCTATGGAGCGATCGCAGTTGTTCACTTGGTAATCAAAGGTTGCGCCAGTCTGAGCTTCGATAGCCGGCAGTGCATCAGCAACCATACGTTCAGCTAAAAGGCCTTTATCAAGGGGTTCATTCTTTGGCGCAAGACAGTATTGGGGTTTGCCAGCAATTTCTGGACGGTCTTCGATCAACGGGCTCATATCGAGATTCTGTTGCTTGCTTGTGGTGCCGGGCAATACTTCAAGTAGGTCTACACGGCCAATCAGATCCTGTAGTGAAGACATGCCCAACACCGCTAGCCACTCGCGAGTTTCCATCGCAACAAATCTGAAGAAATTAGTCGCCATGGCTACAGTGCCGCGATAATGATCGTTGCGCAGTCGGGCATCCTGAGTAGCCACACCAGTTGCACAGTTATTGAGGTGACAAATACGTAGATACTTGCAACCCAGAGCAACCATAGGGCCAGTGCCAAAACCAAAGCTTTCGGCACCCAAAATGGCAGCCTTGACCACATCTAGACCAGTCTTCAAACCACCGTCAGTCTGGACACGCACCTTGTCACGGAGATCATTGGCGCGCAATGTCTGGTGGGTTTCTGTTAAACCGAGCTCCCAAGGAGAGCCGGCATAGCGAATTGAGCTAATCGGGCTTGCCGCTGTACCACCATCATAACCAGAGATCGTAATCAGATCGGCGTAGGCTTTGGCAACACCGGCGGCGATAGTGCCGACGCCAGGGCGCGACACTAACTTAACCGATACTAGAGCACTGGGATTGACCTGTTTGAGGTCAAAAATCAGCTGAGCCAAATCTTCAATAGAATAAATATCATGGTGCGGTGGCGGTGAAATCAATGTGACACCGGGCACGGAATAACGTAGTCGTGCGATCAGTGCATTGACCTTACCACCAGGCAACTGGCCGCCTTCACCGGGCTTAGCGCCCTGGGCAACCTTAATTTGAATTACTTCCGCATTGGATAAATAGGCAGGCGTCACACCAAAGCGGCCAGAGGCCACCTGCTTAATTTTAGATGATCTAATAGTGCCGTAACGAGCTGGGTCTTCACCTCCCTCACCAGAATTTGAACGACCCCCAAGGTTGTTCATGGCCTCAGCCAGAGACTCATGGGCCTCTGGAGAAAGAGCACCCAATGACATACCAGCGGAATCAAAGCGCTTCACAATCGCTTCCATAGGCTCAACATCAGCAATATCAATCGCTTTGATGCTGCTCTTAATTCCAAGCAAGTCTCGCAGTGTCGCCGCAGGGCGAGTATTGACTAGCGTGGCGTAATCTAACCATGCCTTGTAATCATTATTCTGAACGGCTTTGTGCATGGTCTGCACTACGTCCGGGTTATAAGCGTGGTACTCCTGCCCATGGACATATTTCAATAATCCGCCGGGACTAATTGGCTTGCGCAGCTTCCAAGCAATCTTGGCCAGTTCTATCTGGTCCTGCTCCAAGTCATCAAAGGTCGCGCCCTGCAATCTACTGATTAGTCCGGGGAAACATAGGTCAATAATTTCCGAATGCAGCCCAATGGCCTCAAACAATAGCGCTCCACGATAGGACGCCACAGTTGAAATACCCATTTTAGAGAGAATTTTTAGCAGGCCTTTGTTAATGCCTTTGCGATACTGCTTAAATGCCGTGTTGGTATCTACCAGCAATTCACCACTGCCAATTAAATCACAGAGCACATGGTAGCTAAGATAGGGGTAAACCAAGGACGCACCGCAGCCGATCAGAGTGGCAATCTGGTGAGAGTCTCTGGCATAGCCGGTGCTGGCAACAATATTGGCATCACAGCGCAAGCCTGTCTCGATCAAATGATTATGCACAGCGCCCACAGCGAGCAGCGAGTGAATAGGTAACTTGCCTTCAGCGATACTGTGGTCCGAGAGAATACAGACCACTGTGCCGCGGCGAACAGAGGCTTCCACTTCCTGACAGATGCGCTGAACCCCCTGTTTGAGGTTTTCGGCTTTTGGGTCGTAATTGAGGTTAAATTTCTCAACCGGAAATTCGGCGTATTCATTGTGCTTGAGCGCGTAGTATTTGCGCGGTGACAGCACTGGGCTCGATAAGCCGATGCGCTGGCCCAAATAAGGCTTCTCTATGAAGATACTGCCCTCGCGCCCCAGTTCCACGCCTAGGGACATCACCACTGCTTCACGGAGTGGATCGATCGGCGGGTTGGTCACCTGTGCAAACTGCTGACGGAAGAAATCAAACAGGTTTCTCTGCTTAGCTGACAGCACAGCCATAGGCGTGTCATCACCCATAGAACCTACTGCTTCTTGCCCGCCTTCAGCCAGCGGTCGCAAAACCTGATCTCGCTCTTCAAAGGAGACCTGGAACATCTTCATGTAGGTTTTAATTTCTTCGCGGCTCAGGGTCCCTTCAAGGTCGATACTATCCGCATCAAAACTGGACTCAATAGCAAAGCGACCTTCGCTCAGCCATTTTTTATAGGGGTGACGTGCGGCCAACTGATCTTCGATCTCATCGCGGAAAAGGATCCGCCCTTCCTGAGTATCGATAGACATAATGTCGCCGGGCCCAAGGCGGCCCTTGGCCACCACATTTTCCGGCTCGTAATCATAGACGCCTACTTCAGAGGCGACCGTAATCACATCATCATCGGTAATTACCCAGCGGGAGGGGCGTAGACCATTTCTATCCAGAGTACATACCGCGTAACGGCCGTCGGTAATTACTAGCCCAGCAGGACCATCCCAAGGCTCTTGGTGCATAGACAGATAGTCGTATAGAGCACGGTGGTTAGGGTTACGATCTTCAACATTTTGCCAGGCTGGCGGCACCAGAGTGCGCACAGCGAGATGCAAATCCATTCCTCCTGTCACCAGCACCTCAAGCATATTGTCGAGGCTCGACGAGTCAGAGCCCGTTCGGTTGACTAGCGGTGTTGCTTCTAATAAGTCCGGGAGCAGGTCAGTCTTGTATTTTGGAGTACGGGCCACGGACCAATTCCGGTTACCCATAATGGTATTGATTTCACCATTGTGGGCCAGCATGCGAAAGGGCTGCGCCAATGGCCACTTGGGCATAGTGTTAGTCGAAAATCGCTGGTGAAACACACAGATAGCAACTTCGAGGCGCTCGTCTGCGAGGTCCAAATAAAAGCCCGGCAGATCTACCGGCATCATCAGCCCTTTGTAGCTCAGGACATTGATGCCTAGGCTCGCGATATGGAAACTATCATCGCCTTCAAGGCGCTGTTCAGCCTTGCGCCGACCCATGTAGAGCCGCGCTGTAAATTTCTTTTCGTCGGTGATTTTGCCTGGGGCGACAAACACCTGTTCAATTGCCGGCAGCGACTCAAGAGCGATAGGCCCCAAGCAGCTGTTATCGGTGGGCACTTCGCGCCAGCCAAGTACCTGCAATCCCTGGGCGGCTAATTCTTCTTCAATGACAGCCTTTGCTTTGCTGCGCTGGGCGGCATCTGTGTTAAGCATCACCGCGCCCACGGCATAGGTCTCTGGAAGTTCTAGCTGTAAGCTCTCTCTAACCACAATGCGCAAAAAGCTATCAGGTTTCTGCATAAGCAGACCACAGCCGTCTCCGGTTTTACCGTCAGCTGCTACACCACCGCGATGCGTCATACAGGTCAGTGCCTGAATAGCGTTCTGCAATAGCTTATGGCTTGTCACGCCCTTTATTTGGGCAATCAGTCCAAAACCACAGTTATCTTTAAAATCGTCAAGCCGACATAAGCTTTGAGTCATAATAAAACCCACAGTAAAACTATAAAAAAAAGTGTTGATAGATGGTCGGACAGCTAGTCTGTACAACGGAAAACGAGAGCCGGATATTCTACACTTCGAGTGCAGGGCCGACAATGAGTTATACCGACTATAACCTGCAGTTGGACTACTTTAGATGTGATTTATTTTGCGAAGAATACCCGGTGAATCATGGGTTTAGCCAGTACAAGCCTCTGCGAGAATCTGCTGTAACCAGCTTAACTCAAAATCCGCCCTCACTGTCGCAACACCAATGCCATTTAGCAAAACCAGACGCAACTGCCCATCGAGGACTTTTTTATCGCGAACCATTAGAGCCATAAAATCATCAGCCTTCATGTTTTCTGGCGGCTGGGTCGGTAGCCCACAGGCGATAAGTAAGTCTCTGGCTCTAGTGACATCAGCTGCAGACATAGTACCCGCCAACACCGAAAGCTCGGCAGCCATAACCATGCCTGCGGCAACAGCCTCGCCATGCAGCCAACCACGGTATTGCTGAAATGTTTCGATAGCATGACCAAAGGTATGGCCCAGATTAAGAATAGCTCGAACACCTTGCTCAGTTTCGTCGGCGCTGACCACCTGCGCCTTATTAATGCATGATCGTTCAATCGCATAGACCAATGCCTTGCTGTCCCGCGCTAATAACGCCTCGGCATTCTGTTCCAGCCAATCAAAAAATGCAGCATCGACAATCAGACCATATTTAATCACTTCGGCGAGGCCTGCCCGAAACTCACGGTCGGGCAATGTTGATAATGTATCCGTATCAATAATCACTGCTTGAGGCTGATAGAACGCCCCTATCATGTTTTTACCTAGACTATGGTTGACGGCAGTTTTGCCTCCTACAGAGGAGTCTACCTGAGCCAATAATGTGGTGGGTACCTGAATAAATGGCACGCCGCGCTGATAAGAGGCCGCAGCAAAGCCAGTCATATCGCCCACGACACCGCCGCCCAGAGCAATCAGCGTCGTTTTACGATCGTGCTGATTTTCAATCAAGGCTGTAAAAATGGTATTGAGGTTATCAAGATTCTTGTACTGCTCACCGTCATTTAAGATAACAGTGTCAATTTGTACCCCAGGCAGTTGATCGATCAATGCCTGTAAGTAGAGAGGAGCAATAGTAGTGTTGGTGACAATAAGCGCTTTTTGGCCTTGAATATACTGGGCAATACCCACCTGAGAAATCTGCCCCGAACCTATATGGATAGGGTAACTCCTATCGCCAAGGTCGACATTTAGGGAGATTGAATTAGCTGGCGTAGATGCTGCACTCATGGGGGTTTAGCTCGTCATGGTTTAACAATCACACATTATGCTTAGCCGCGACGAATTATCAAAGCTCCGTAAGCGCTTGAGCCAGACTTTTTACTAATTTTCCTGGCGGCACAGAACCTGAGGGAAAGACCAGATCGGCAATACCTCGATACAATGGATCACGCTTTTCGACAAGCTGGTCAATAACTTCCCTGCGATTATCGACCTGCAATAGAGGGCGACTTTTGTCTTTTCGTGTTCGATCGTAGAGCTGTTCTTTGGTGGCCGACAGATAGATCACCTGGCCATTTTCTCTCAGCGCTTCACGATTATCCTCGCGCAAAACAATACCGCCACCAGTCGCTATGACTGAGGACGTGTCGTTTTGTATAAGTTCTAAAAGTGCTTTAGCTTCCCTCACGCGAAAGCCCTCTTCCCCTTCCATATCAAATATCCACTGAATATCAGCGCCCGTACGCGCTTCAATTTCATTGTCTATATCAAAGAAAGGCCGATTCAAGAAAGCCGCAAGGTGTCTACCAATAGTAGATTTGCCGGCCCCCATGGGGCCGACTAAAAAAATATGCTGTTCGTTCATCTATCCAGAAGGTCATCATCAATTATTTTTGGTGTTATGAAGATGAGTATTTCACGTTTCTCGACATTACGCAGGTCATTTCTGAACAGTCTGCCTAAAAATGGTATATCACCGAGCATTGGGACCTTTTCTGTACCATTGACTTCCTCAGTTTGGAAAATACCCCCTAATACAAGAGTCTGCCCATTTCCCACCAGAGCCTGAGTTTCAATTCGGGTAATATCAATAGAGGGTTCACCGCCCGGAGTAAAGGCACCTACCGAATCTTGAGACACTAGCAAATCCATAATAATACGATTATCTGGAGTGATCTGCGGGGTCACCTCAAGCTGTAAAACAGCCTCTCTAAATTCAATACTAGTAGCACCGCTAGAAGTCGCCTTTTCGTAGGCAATTTCTGTACCTGACTTGATGACTGCCTGTTGTTTATCGCCAGTTAGTACCTTGGGCTGAGAGACAATCTCACCGAAGCCGTCAGACTCGAGTGCACTGAGCTCTAGATCAATCAGGAAGTTATCGGTTAGGTAGCCCAGGCTAAATGAGCCCGTGGGGTCGGCCACACCTAGATCTACGGCCAAGCTATCGCCTAGACCAAAATCATAATTTTTTGTATACAGAGTCGGCCCATCATCGCCACCGCCAGCAACCCCATCAGGGCCGAAGTCGGTTTCAATTTCATCGGCCGAATATCTAAAGCTTTCCGCCACGCCAGCACCCGGACTCAAGCCAGACCGACGCCCAGAGAAACCAAGCGTTTTATCACCAAAAGCCGAAGACTGTGTAGTGCCAGAAATCTTATCAATACCTGCCAGCCCCCAAGTCGCCCCTAACTCTTTCTTGAAGTCTGTGTTGGCAATGACGATTCGCGCTTCAATAAGTACCTGTTTAATGGGCACATCAATTTCAGCTATCAATCGCTGAAACTCACTAATTTTATCTTCAGTATCTGTGAGAATAATCGTATTGGTGCGTTCATCTACTATGGCACTGCCTCGCGCCGACAAAATGCTGTTGGTTGCATTGCCGTCCTTAGATGCACCGCCAGAATCACCGGATTGCTGATCATCAGCAGTAAATAGCTCAAAAATCTTCGCCGCATCTGCGTATTTAATGCGTACAAAAGCGGTTTCTAAGGGTGCCAATTCCTGCAGCTGCTTGTTAGCCTCTACCTGCAGACGCTCCTGCTCAGCAATCTCTGCAGCGGGCGCTACCATTAATACATTGCCTTCTTGACGCTTATCTAGGCCTTTGGCTTTTAGTACAATCGCTAGGGCTTGGTCCCAGGGCACCTGGTCTAGGCGCAGGGTAATACTACCTGTCACTGTGTCACTGGCCACCAGATTGAGAGAAGTAAAGTCGGCGATCAATTGCAGTACTGACCGCACTTCAATATCTTGAAAATTGAGCGATAGGCGGTCACCGCTGAAATCAAACTTATTTGCCTGAGCTGCAATCTCAGCTTCAGATTGCGGTTTAACGCTGACCATATACTGATTGTCAGCCTGATAGGCTAGATAGTCATACTGCCCATCAGCTTCAATAGTAATAATTGTCGCTGACCCAACCTGCACTGCATCAACTGCTGATACTGGCGTGGCAAAGTCTACAACGTCTAGCCTTCTATCTAGATAACCCGGAAGCTCAGTCTGGTAAAAAGATAGCTGTATGGCTTTACCCGTCTTTTCAATATCGATATTGATCGAAGGGTCACTAAGGTCGATCAAAATAAGCCCTGCTCCCTGAGCATCACGCCTAAAATCAATCCCTGTTACCGCAGCATTAAGCTCCCCGGCTGCTTGATCCTGATCTTCGCGGATAGCCGCTGGCTGAAAACCTGACAAGTCATCCCTCTCGACCCTTTGCGCTGCGCCTGAGGCACCTACTTGAAGGACTAAACTATTGCCTTCAATCGCGGTTTGAAAAGGTGCCGACTCGACTAGATTGATAATCAATCGAGTGCGGCTGCCATCGGAGACAACGACTGCATCTCGCGCATTGGTAAATGGTAGAGGGTATTTTTTCTTGTCCAGTGCACTTTGTACCTGCGCAAAATCCAATACCAATCGAGCGGGTTGCGCGATTTCATAGGACTTGGGCTGGGGAGGTTGCCCTGAGAATGCGAGCCTGACCTCGAACCGATCATCCGGCAGAGCTACAAAATCAATATCTGTGACTGCATTAGCCTCTGCCGCTGCACCCCAAAGGGTTGCGGGTAGAGCCAGCAGTAACCAATATAAACAGCGCTTGAGTTGACTAATCATTTTATTTTCCCTAACGAGTTGATCACTCTTCATTCGTTCATGCCCATAGTTCTGGGCCGGTTAATCCATCCACCTTTGCCATCCGGAACCGTCTCTAAAACATCTAGCTCGACGTCACCGATTTTAGTAATTTCGCCAAAGTTTCTGCCTAGGTAATTCCCTTCGGCAACCCTGTGAATTCTGCCATTGCCGTCATTGATCAATGCCCAGACTCGACTGTCTTTGCTCAGGGTGCCCACCATGGCCAAAGCGCTGTAACTAACCAACTCTAAAGGCTCTTTTTGC
Source organism: gamma proteobacterium HTCC2207 (assembly GCA_905182265.1). Classification (GTDB taxonomy): domain Bacteria; phylum Pseudomonadota; class Gammaproteobacteria; order Pseudomonadales; family Porticoccaceae; genus HTCC2207. Next base: position 56,416 of record CAJJAO010000017.1, read on the forward strand.
CTCTTTAGATCCGGTTCTGATACCGCATTGCCACCAACCCTAGACTCGGCGGTAAAAACCACCGGGGCCTCAAAAGGGCTGCGCATCGCCAGCGCACTGTAATTAAATCGCTCCGCTGGAGGGTAGGACGGCAGCGGCTCAATTGTGCCTCTGGGACGCTCACGGAATTGAGCCATTTTTGCATCCAGATCACCGAATTGGCTATCCCCCGCACAGGCCGTTAGCAACAACGCACCAACGATGGCTGGAACCAATAATAATTTCATTGGGACACCTCCGCCTTATATCTATAGGTCTTGGCCTCGACAACCATATTGAGCAGCCCGCCATCAATATTTTTAATCGAATAGTCATGCAGCGTGACAATACGAGGCAGTGCGGCAACTCCACTGACAAATGAACCAAAATCATGGTAGTCACCGGTCACATCAATTTTTATGGGTAGCTCAATATAAAACTCTGAGACCTTTTCTGGCTGCAGAGAGATAGACTTCATGCTCAGACCACTACCGTAAGCAACCTCGGTAATATCTTCGAGTAGACCTGGCACTTCTGTATCCTTGGGCAGCTGTTTTAACAGCGCCCCAAAAGTCTTGTCCAGTTCAATCATCTGCTGTCGATAGGCGTCTAGATTCGCCGCCTGAAATGATTTGGTTTCGTATTGCTGCAGTAAGGTTGTCTCTTTACGGAATTCCGTCTGGTGTTGCTGGCGGAGATCCTTAACTTTAAAAAAGTAACCTGACAAAAGCACCACAATTACAACCGACACCAGTAAAATCATTTTTACCGGCTTAGGCCATATACCGATTTGCTGGATATCTAAATCAGCGAAATCAATTTCTTTTAGCTCCTTCAAGCTATCTTGAAATGACATATCTTCCCTGCTCTTAACTACTAAATTATTGACTGCCAACTTCGTCTGAAGCGGCCTGTGATTCAATTTCTATCTGTAGGTTAAATAGACTTCCCTGACTACCCATGCGATCGTCCTGCTCAACTTTAGCGAGGTTTGAATTTTGGTAGTTGGCAGACTTATCAAGGTTTCTCATGAGGGCGGAGATGCGATTATTAGACTCGGCAAAACCGGCCATTTTGACCGCTCCAGCTTCTCGATCTAGGGTTGATAAGTAAGCTCCCTCTGGTATTGAGCGCACGAGTTCATCAAAGATTTTTACAATATCGGATCTGGTACCCTGCAAATCTTGAATAACTCTCATACGTGAAATCATCTCTTCTTTCTTGTTCTTCAAGTCACTAATTTCAATCACTTTTTTGTCCATCTCTGCGATATTGGACTCAAGATAGGCATTGCGCTGTTTTTGGTTATCTAGGCTCGCCGCCGCAAAACTGATCCAGGCAAACAACAGCACTACAGCACCTAGTGCAACAGCACCCAGCAGGCTCAGATACTCTTTCTTTGATTGCTCGCGGGCCTCTTCTCGCCAAGGCAGTAAATTAATCTGTGACATTAATCGAAACTCCTCAGCGCTAGGCCTACGGCGAGCATCATTGCCGGGCCATCATTCGAAAGAGATGAGGCATTGATTGAACTACTCACCTCCATATTCGCCAGCAGATTTGCTACTGCCGTGGGTAAGCCAAGGGACTCTTCGACCTGAGCGACAAGGCCTTCAAGTGCCGAGACACCCCCAGCCAAAAATAGCTGGTCTATCTCGCTGTAGTTACTCGAGGAATAGAAGAACTGTAGGGATCGGCTAATATGTTGAATCAGCGATTCCAAAAATGGCTGCAACACTTCTGCTTCATAATCTTCTGGCAAACCACCTTTACGCTTGGCTTCCCCCGCTTCTTCCCAAGATAGGCCGTAGCGGCGCTGAATTTCTTCGGTAAGCTGCTTGCCACCAAATGATTGCTCTCTGCTGTAAATGGTTTTTCCATCTACCAGCACAGTAAAGGTGAAGGTAGTGGCACCAATATCCGCTATAGCCACCACTTGATTATCCGATTGTTCAAGCTGATTAAACTGGTTAGCCATTAGACGGTACGCCCGTTCGATAGCAAACCCTTCGACATCGACAACCTTGGGGTTAAGCCCTGCCATCTCTAGGGCTTGTCGGCGATGCTCTACATTCTCCTGCCTACACGCGGCTAGCAAAACCGTGACTAGGCCTTCATTAGATTCCGCCGGACCAACTACATCAAAATCGAAGGCCACTTCTTCCATCGGGTAGGGAATATATTGGTCGGCCTCCACTTCAATCTGCATTTCCATCTGTAAATCAGTCAAGCCAGCCGGTAATTCGATTTCTTTGGTGATGACAGAGGAGCCCGAAACCGCCACAGCGGTATCAGTTAATTTGGTTCCAGACAGAGACACCACTCTTTCGAGAGTTTCAGCTAAGGCGGGGATATCGGCGATATTTTTTTCTACAACGGTATTGGAGGGCAGCGGCATAACTCTATATGCCTCTACTTTATAGCCATCGGCCGACTTGCTCAGCTCAATCAATTTGACTGCAGAAGAGGAAATATCAAGGCCCAATATGGGTTTTGCCGGTTTTGATAAAAAATCTAAAAAACTCATTACTTAGCTCTCATCCATGTAGATTGGGGCTTCCGTACGCGAGAAACGACATTAACAATGTTTCGTAACTCTGCAAATGATGCACTTCACATTCTCTACACCTTATAATAGACGCTGATTTTTCCGGTGCCTGAAAATAGTGTCTATTACAAAGCGTAAATTACTTAAATTTCTGTCGACTCTGAGTATTCTTGGAGCCGGTGGTTTCCTCGTGGTTACTTCTTGTCTATACCTGTACCTTAGTCCAAAACTACCATCAGTCGAGGAACTAAAGGAGATCGAGTTACAAATTCCACTGCGAATTCACTCACAAGATTTGAAAGTTATTGCAGAATTTGGTGAAAAGAAGCGTTCACCGGTTAGTTTTGATGAAATACCTCAAAATATGATTGATGCCTTTTTAGCCGCTGAGGACGACAATTTCTTTGAGCACAAAGGCATTTCGATCCCTGGATTAGGCCGAGCCGCAATCGAGTTGGTGACCACAGGATCCATTCGTAGCGGTGGCAGTACCCTCACCATGCAGGTCGCCCGTAACTTCTTTTTGAGTAAACGTCAGGAGTTCACCCGCAAATTTAACGAGATCTTGCTAGCCTTTAGAATTGAAGAAGAGCTCTCTAAGCAGGAAATTCTGTCTCTGTATGTTAATAAAATGTATATGGGTAACAGAGCCTATGGCGTGGGCGCAGCTGCACAGGTGTACTACGGCAAAACCTTAGATCAACTCACCCTAGCCGAGACAGCCATTATTGCTGGACTGCCAAAAGCCCCATCGCGCTACAACCCTTTGGCTAATTTAGATCGCATTATGCTGCGCAGAAACTGGATCCTTGGCCGGATGCTATCCCTTGGCAATATTACTGAGCTTGAATATGAGACAGCAATCGCCGAGGTAGACAACGCCTCCTATCACGGCTCTATATCGGAGCTTGATGCCGCCTATGCCGCCGAGATGGTGCGCCAGCAAGTCATCGAAAAGTTTGGCCTCAAGGCCTATACCGAAGGCTACACCGCCATCACAACATTGGATTCAGCGATGCAAGGCCATGCTGTAGAGGCGCTGCAAGCAGGCATCATCGCCTATGACCAACGCCATGGTTACAGAGGTGTAGAGCAAAAAGCCCTGCCCGAAGAAACTTGGCCTCAGGCTCTGCGAGCAGGCATCTATGGGGGCCTACAACCCGCGATCGTAAGCGAAGTATTCGATGACCATCTCATGGTGCTGACGAGAGACGGCGACATCTTGCCCTTAAATTGGGCAGATGGCTTAGCCGACCTAAGAACCTATAAAACCGTGAATGCTCGCACTGCACCAATTTCTGCTGCCCAAGAATTATTTAGCATTGGCGACTTAATACGTATTCAGCGTTATGAAGGTGATCGCATTACATTAAGGCAGCTGCCGGTGGCCCAAGCTGCGATGGTTGCTTTAGCGCCAGAAAATGGCGGCATTCGTGCTCTGGTTGGCGGCTTTGATTATCGCCAGAGTCGTTTTAACCGAGTCACACAGGCCACACGACAGCCTGGCTCAAACTTTAAACCCTTTATTTATGCCACGGCGCTGCGCAATGGGTTTACCCCAGCGTCCCTAATTAATGATGCACCGGTGGTATTCAACGACAGTAAATTAGAAGATCTCTGGCGACCAGAGAACGACGGTGGCAAATTTTACGGCCCCACCCGCTTGCGTGAAGCCCTTTACCGCTCGCGCAATCTGGTATCGATTCGCCTCCTGCGCCGCATGGGCATAGATCGCACCTTAGAAGGGCTGCAAGACTTCGGCTTTGAGACTGGTGATATGCCATTGGATCTGTCATTGGCATTAGGTAGTCACGCCTTAACACCAATGGCCATCGCCGGAGGCTACGCGACATTCGCCAATGGCGGCTATCAGGTAGAGCCCTATATTCTCGACAAGGTTATCGACCGGCATGGCAATGTTGTTTTTCAGGTAATGCCGGCAACCGTCTGCGACCCCTGTGACACAGAGCCCCAATTAACCCAGCCACAGACTCCAGAACCAAGTGTTGATTTGCAGATGGAACAGCTTCTCAACAGCCTCGCCCAAGAAACAGAAACCTTGGCCGATATTGACCAGAATAGCTGGGACGCTCTTACTCAAGCTCTGCAAAACCCTGGCATAGCCGAAACCCTGCCAGCCAAAAGAGTGATCGATGAACAGACCGCTTTTTTAATCGACTCCATGCTAAAAGACGTTATTTTGCGCGGTACTGGCGTCAAGGCAAAGGTACTTGAGCGGACAGATCTGGCAGGCAAAACTGGCACCACCAACGGACCTCGGGATGCGTGGTTCTCTGGTTACTCTCCTCATTTAGTGACCACAACCTGGGTGGGCTTCGACGACAATAGTATGCTGGGCCGCAATGAATACGGTGGCTCTGCCGCCCTGCCAATCTGGATACAGTTTATGCGCGGTGCTCTAGCGGGCAAAGCAGACATTGTTCAACCCCAGCCAAATGGCATTGTGATGGTAAAAATCGACGCTGCAACCGGCGAACGCGTTGCACCTCATCAAGAGGGAATATTTGAGTTCTTTAAACAGAGCAATGTCCCTGAGCTAACAGACAGTGGTAACTCCATACCCACAGACAGCCCCTTGCCGGAAGATTTATTTTGATCGTTGATTGGGCTAGCAAATTCAACTGGGATGAAGTTGATACAGTTCTCCTAGATATGGATGGCACCTTGCTGGATCTGCATTTTGATAGCCACTTCTGGATGCATCATTTACCCCAGCGTTACAGTGACAAGCACGGCATTCCCGCAGACCAAGTGATTGCCGATCTGCAGCAGCGCCTAGCCGCCAGACAGGGCACCCTAGATTGGTACTGCACCGACTTTTGGTCCCGAGAGTTAGATATAGATGTTGTCGACCTCAAACGAGAAGTCAAACATCTGATTAACGAACGACCGCAATGCCTCGACTTCCTTCGTGCGCTGGGTGATCGAGGTAAGAAGCGCATACTCATTACCAATGCCCACCGCGACAGTGTCGATATCAAGTTCGCTGTCACCGGCATTCAACCTTTGCTAGATGAAGTAATTTCATCTCATGACTACGGCTGCCCAAAGGAAGACCAGCGCTTCTGGCAACAACTGCAACAAAACCTGCCCTTTGACCCAGCGCGAACTTTATTTATCGATGATTCTGAGCCCGTGCTACGTTCGGCTCAGGTCTATGGGATAGCTCATCTACTGGCCATAGAAACACCGGATAGTCAGCAGGCTCCCAAGATCTGCTTTGGCATTCCGGCTATTCAAAATTTTAGTCAAATTCTCAACCTGCCCAATCAAACCGAAGAAAAAACCTCACAGCAAATCTCAGAAAAAACCTCAGCAAAAGCCAAAATTAAAGGCCGCGAGAATGGATAACTCAGACACCAACAAAGTCCGTATCGACAAGTGGCTGTGGGCCGCACGGTTTTTTAAAACCCGCGGGCTAGCCAAGGCAGCTATCGAGGGCGGTAAAGTCCATATCGATGGCCATAAATCCAAGCCAAGCCGCATACTAGAAGTCGGTAATATCATGACCGTCCGACAGGGCTTTGACGAAAAAACTATCGAAGTCATCGAACTCTCAGAGCACCGCCGAGGCGCCTCTGAAGCACAGGTACTCTACCGAGAAACCGACCAGAGTATCGAGCAGCGAGAAAAAAAAGCCGCTGAACGTAAAGCCTTTAATAGTTCACTGCCACCCAGTGAACGTCCGAACAAAAAACAGCGTCGTCAAATTCATCGCTTTTTAAAAAATTAGCACTCCCGCCAGCCAATATTGCAGTACAATGCGCGCCCTATGACTGATCAAGATACCCTACAAAGATTCCTTTTTGATGGCACTGATATTCGCGGCGAAATAAGCTCGCTAGTCACCAGCTATCAAACCATTGTCGCGCAACAAAAATACCCCGATGCAGTAGCAACTCTGTTCGGTGAATTCTTGGTTGCTGCGACCTTGCTGAGTGCCACCTTAAAATTTCCTGGCATTGTTACTATTCAGGCAACAGGTACAGGCCCCCTAAAAACAATTATGGCCGAGTGCACCCAAGGCAATAAACTGCGCGGCATTGTGCGCGGCGATTTAGAGGCTGCAGCCAAGGGCCGCAGTTTGAAAGATTTGCTGGGCAACGCCACTTTGGCCATCACTATCGAACCTGAGGGCGGCGAGCGCTATCAGGGCATTGTGCCTCTAGATGCAGGTAACCTGAGTAAATGCCTAGAATTTTACTTTAATCAGTCAGAACAACTCGCCACTCAGATTAAACTCAGCTCTGATTTAAAGACTGCGTCTGGCGTTTTGGTTCAACAGATGCCAAGCCGTCAGAGCCGCGAAAAAATTGACGCCGACTGGCAACATGTTAGCGCCCTAATGGACACCTTAAAGCCCGGCGAACAGCTCGGCCTTTCCCATTCTGAGCAGCTGTTTAGATTATTCCATGAAGACGGCGTCAGACTATTTGAACCTCAGCATTTAAACTTTTTTTGTAGCTGCTCTCGACAGCGTACCGAGCAAGCTCTAGTTTCCCTAGGCGCGACAGAGATTCGCGGTATCGTTGAAGAACAGGGGAAGGTCTCAATCACCTGTGAGTTCTGCGAAGAGCAGTATGAGTTCGACACACAGCATGTAGAAGAGATGTTTAATCCCGACAAACCGACGTTACATTAAGGCTGAATTTCGGGGTTAATCATCTAGCATGATGACCGGTATTTTTAATCCATCCATTTAAAAGTGGAGCTAGACCAATCAGTTTCTGACATAATTACCTTTGAGACTTAATTGTCTCTGTTTTTTATTTTTTTCACTTTGGGAAGAGAGGAAGAGAATGGCCGAAGCACCAATTCATACAGATTTGGGCTCTAGCGAGCTTGTAGAAATCGCAATTCAACGCGGTGAAGGACGACTAGGCAGTACTGGCGCCCTGGTAACCACCACAGGTCAACGCAGCGGTAGATCACCTGCCGACCGGTTTATCGTCGATGAACCCAGTTCATCTGATGCTATAGATTGGGGTTCAGTCAACCGACCTATCTCTGCAGATATATTCGATGCCCTATGGGGTCGAGTCTCAGATTATTTGGCAGACAAAGAACGCTTTGTCTCTCACCTCCATGTGGGTCAGGATTCTGGTCATTACATTCCCGTCAAAGTGACAACAGAAACGGCTTGGCACGGTTTGTTCGGCCGCAACATGTTTATTCGCGCCAAAAAATATAACCATGCTGCAAAAGAAGAATGGAAGATTCTCCACGCCGCTAACTTTGCCTGTGACCCCGAGCGTGACGGCACCAACAGCGAAGGCGTCGTGATCATCAACTTTGCTAAGCGCAGAGTGCTACTGGCCGGTATGAAGTACGCAGGAGAAATGAAAAAAGCTATGTTCTCTGTGCAGAACTTCTTGCTCCCAGAGAAAGACGTTATGCCTATGCACTGTGCATCTAATGTTGGTGACGATGGTGATACAGCATTATTTTTCGGTCTCTCAGGCACAGGTAAAACCACATTATCCGCAGACCCGGATCGCTTCTTAATCGGTGATGATGAGCATGGCTGGGGCCGCGGAACAGTCTTTAATTTAGAAGGTGGTTGCTATGCTAAAACCATCGATCTAAGCCAGAAAAACGAACCAGTGATCTGGGAAGCCATTAAGTTTGGCGCCATCGTAGAAAATGTCGTCATGGACGACAAAGACCGTCTTGCCGATTACTGCGATACCAGCATCTCGGAAAATGGTCGTTGCAGCTACCCACTTGAACATGTAGAAAAGCGCTGCGAAGACAACGAAGCTGGCGAGCCTAAAAATATTATCTTTTTAACCTGCGATGTTACCGGGGTGTTACCACCGGTATCGCTGCTTTCTAAAGAAGCCGCGGCTTACCACTTTTTAAGTGGTTACACCGCTCGTGTTGGTTCTACAGAGATGGGCGGCGAAGCTGGTATTCACCCGACATTCTCTACCTGTTTTGGTGCGCCATTTATGCCGCGCCCAGCTAGTGTCTACGCTGAACTGCTGATGAAACGTGTTGAAGAGTTTGGTTCTAAGGTTTATCTGGTTAATACCGGCTGGACTGGCGGCGCAGGTGGTTCTAAAGGCAGCGGTAGTCGCTTCCCTATTCCCGTGACTCGCGCTGTAGTGACTGCAATCACCAATGGTTCTTTAGAAGGCTGTGCTACTGAGCACCTAGATCTGTTAAATCTCGACATACCCGTTGAGATTGCAGGGGTAGACAAGGCTTACTTGAACCCACGTAATAACTGGGACAACCCCGCTGACTATGACGAACAGGCGACTAAGTTAGCCAAGCTGTTTGTCCAAAATATCACTAAGTTTGCGCCTTCTGCCGATATTATCGATGCAGGCCCAAAAGCTTAGACCTGTCAGTGTAGAACTAGCCTTCTGTTAAAACAGCAGGCGTAAAAAAACCGCGCTATCTATATTTTGTATCTCAAAACATAGGCAGTGCGGTTTTTTTATATCTGAAAATCCAGTTTTTGTGCCTGAGAGCCCAGCTCTTTGTCCTTAAAAGCCCAGCTCTTATAAACTGGCAAGCTTACTTACTGTTATCCAAAATATAATCAATCGCTGCAATCACTTCGTCATCGCTGCAATCCATGCAGGTACCGCGCGCTGGCATAGCATTAATGCCATTGATCGCATTGGTATAGACAGTTTCAATACCCTTAGCCAGACGTGTCGTCCAGGCACCTGCGTCACCGTACATAGGAGCGCCGGCAATACCTGAGTTATGGCAAGCCATGCAGTTGGTGCCATAGATGTCGCTACCAGAGCGCTCTGCGCCTCCGGCAGATGCAACTGCTACAACTTGGCCTGCTTTTACTACATGACCTACAGGTGCAATACGTTCAGCAACCGCTTCTTCCTGTGCCGCTGTCAGCGCTGTGTTTTCTTTAGCGCTACAACCCATAAGGGCGATACAGGCAAAGGCGGTTAGTGCAAAAATTCTAAATTGACTCATTGTTGTTCCCATAAGACTTATCTTTCCTATAAAAATTTATCAGCACGATAATTGTGACTGACAAATATGACCATAATTTGGCGGGCATTATACCCCAAGCGAGGCCAGCATCCAGCCTAAAAACTACGTCAGAGGCCTAATACCAACAGCGCAGCGCACCTTGGCGATTAGCTTGGCGCTATGCTCCCGCGCTCTAATAGCACCCTGCTGTAATACGGCTTCCACTTCAGCGGGGTTCTCTAATAACCGTAGATATTTCTCTCTAGGTTCGCGAAGCTGTTCATTGACCAGCTCAAAGAGCTGACGCTTAGCCTCACCCCAGCCAATACCATTGCCAAATTCACTGCGCATCTCTGCAACCTGAGCCTTGCTAGCAAAGGCCTGCCAAATCTGAAAGACCGCAGAGCTATCCGGGTCTTTTGGCTCCCCGGGCTCCAGTAAATTTGTTTTAATTTTATTGATATGTTTCTTCAGCTGCTTTTCAGTCAAAAAGAGCGGTATCGTGTTGCCATAGCTCTTGCTCATTTTACGGCCATCAAGGCCCTGTAAAATTGCTCCGTCGTCGTCCACCTGAGCCTCAGGTAACACAAAGTGCTCGCCGTAATGATGATTAAACCGCTGGGCAATATCCCGGGCCATCTCAACATGCTGAATCTGATCGCGGCCAACGGGGATCTTGTGAGCGTTAAACATCAAAATATCTGCTGCCATTAATACGGGGTAGCTAAATAGCCCCATAGTTATCGCCATATCTTCGTCTTCTCCAGCCTCAACATTGGCCTGCACTGCACCTTTGTAGGCATGGGCGCGATTCATCATGCCCTTAGCCGTCATACAGGTTAGCAGCCAAGTTAACTCCGGGATTTCCGGGATATCGGACTGCCGATAAAAAATCACATTATCGGTATCTAGGCCCAGGGCCAGCCAAGCAGCAGCAATCTCTAAGGTAGACCGGTGCACAAGGTCGGGATCCTGCGCTTTAATAAGCGCATGGTAATCCGCCAAAAAGAAAAAAGAATCGAACTCACCTGAAAGGCTAGCCTCGATAGCTGGTCTAATGGCACCAACATAGTTGCCCAGGTGGGGCGTTCCCGACGTGGTGATTCCGGTTAAAACACGCTTCTGACTCATAAAGGGTGACTCATGTAAGGTCGCTGTTATAAAGACCGTCGCGTAAAAAGCGACTCAATATCGACTGTTAAATGCTGGCGGCTATGATAGACAATAGGTTACTCAACCTCTATTGCTAAATTTCCACTGCGATTAAAAAAGGCTTCAAGCACATGGCTAAGTCTCTGGCCGTCTTCGGAACCAGTGAGCTCACGGCAGGAATGCATGGCCAGCTGGGGAATACCCACATCCAGAGTAGGCACACCTAATCTAGACGAGGTTATGGGGCCAATCGTGCTACCACAACCCAAGTCACTTCGTGATACAAAGGTTTGCACCGGCACATTGACGTCTGAGCACAGCTGCCTAAATAAGCTTGCCGTTAGACTGGTGGTGGCATAGCGCTGTTTTACATTAACCTTGATGACCGGGCCGCCATTTAACACAGGCATATGAGTGCCATCGTGTTTGTCTGAGAAATTGGGATGAGCCGCATGAGCATTGTCACAAGAAATCATTAACGAGCGATCTAACACCGCATTTTGCTGGCTACTGCCCTCTGCCTGAACAATTCGTTCAATCACCGCTTCAAGGAACGGCCCATCTGCGCCAATTGCAGAGACGCTACCGACCTCTTCGTGGTCATTGCACACAACGAGACTGGTGTTAGTGCCATCGGCTGCTAACAGTGCCTGAGTGGCCACATAGCAACTTAGTAGATTGTCGAGTCGGGCCGACGCCAAGAACTCTTCTTTTAACCCCACCATAGCGGCAGGCTGTGTGTCATATAGGCAGAGTTCAAAATCTAGCACTTCAGCCTTGGCCGGCAAAAACGTCTCGGCCAACAAAGCACGAAAATCTGTGGCCTTACTGCCCTTGGGAGCAAGCATTAACAATGGCGGTATATCGGTCTGCGCATTTACTGTGCGGCCCGCATTTGCCTCACGATCTAGATGGATCGCCAAACTTGGAATCATTGCCACAGGTCGCTCAAAATCAACCATAGTCTGCTTGAGCTGCTTATCAGCATCACGGTAAACAACTCGCCCCGCAATCGAGAGATCACGATCGAACCAGGGGTTTAGCAGCGCGCCGCCATAGACCTCGACCCCCAGCTGAAAATAGCCGGCCTTATTTATCTCGGGCAGAGGTTTAACCATTAGGCAGGGACTGTCAGTATGGGCGCCAGCCAGTCTCATACCAGATTTACCCAGTGACTCTGAGCCCACCACAAAAGCGATAATAGATGAGCCATTACGCGTCACAAAATGTTTGGTACCGGGCTTTAAGGCCCACTGTTCAGACTCATCTAAGGCGGTAAAACCAGCTGCTTCAAGCAATCTAGTCATGCTTTTTACCGCATGAAATGGCGTCGGTGAGCCGTCGAGAAAAGCCCGTAAACCAAGGTTGTACTGCTGAGAGTTATCGGTCATACCAATCATCCTTTGTTTTGTGTTTCCGCATCATTGCGCGCTACAAGTCTAGCCAACAGACTTGAGGTATCCCATCGATTGCCGCCAAGATCCTGTACCTCAGCATAGTATTCATCAACCAGCTCTGTCACTGGAAGCTCGCTGCCATTATTTTTTGCCTCGTCGAGAGCAAAGGCTAAATCCTTACGCATCCATTGCACCGCAAAGCCATGATCATACTGCCCGTCGAGCATGGTTTTATAACGATTCTCCATCTGCCAAGACTGTGCGGCACCTTGGCTAATAACCTCAACAACCTTTGCCGCGTCTAGGCCCGCGTGCTGGGCAAAATTTAAACCTTCCGCCAGCCCCTGCACAGCACCCGCAATACAGATTTGATTGACCATTTTACACAGCTGACCGCTACCACTGGGGCCCATTAGCTGAACTTCTTTAGCGTAGCAGTCCATGATAGGTGCCACCCGTGTAAAGCTGTCCGGCTCGCCGCCACACATCACGGTAAGCTTACCGTTCTCTGCACCCTGCTGCCCACCAGAAACCGGCGCATCAATAAAACCGCAGCCGGCTGTTAAGGCTCGTGCTGCTAGATCTTTCGCTAAGTTTGCAGAGGTCGTCGTGTGGTCAACAAGCACAGCGCCGGCTTTTATACCGTCCATAACACCCTGTTCACCTAACACCACCTCAGACACGTCATTGTCATTACCAACACAAACAAAAATAATGTCGGCATCGCTCGCGGCCAAACTGGGTGTCAGTGCCAAGCTACCCTCGTACTCAGTGGCCCAACGCTCGGCAACCTTTTGGGTACGATTATAAACGGTGACGTTATGACCACTGCGGCTCAACCATCCGGCCATAGGGTAACCCATGACCCCCAACCCTATAAATGCAACCTTAACTGCTGTCATCTCAGCCCTGGCTCCCGATTAAATAAATTAAGAAGGCACCTAATATTAGACGGTAAATAACAAAAGGCATCATGCCGATACGCTCGACCAGACGTAAAAAACTATGGATGCAAAGGTAGGCTGTGAGCGCAGAAAGCGCGGTACCGACTAGTATTTCAGGCCAGGCAACTGATTCTTGCCCCAACAGCTGAACACCTTTATACCCACCACTCAGGGCAATAATCGGAATCGATAGTAAAAATGAAAACCGCGCGGCGGTGGTGCGATCAAACCCGAGTGCCAGAGCTGCCGTCATAGTGACGCCGGATCTCGAGGTTCCAGGTATGAGTGCCAGCGCCTGAGCTGCACCAACAATAAGCGCAGTCTTCCACGTAAGCTCAGCCACCGTCTTCGAACCTCGATGCCGCTGATCGGCCCAACCCAAAAGTAGTCCAAAGACTATAGTAGTCAGGGCAATAACGGCCATAGATCTCAAGTTAGCTTCAATAAAGTCGCCAAACAACAGCCCTACTAGGCCGGCAGGGATCGTCGCCAAAATAATGCACCAAGCTAATTTACTTTCGGCACTGCTGCCACCGCCACTGACGCTGGCAGGGCGTAAACTTTTAAACCAGGCAGCAGTTAATTGCTTAATATCTTCACGGAAATAGATCACCACAGCGACAAATGAGCCCACATGCACGGCCACATCAAACCCTAATCCCTGATCGGGCCAACCTAAAATCTGCGACGGAAGTATGAGGTGTGCTGAACTTGAAATAGGCAAAAATTCAGACAGACCCTGAATGACGGCCAACCAAACGGCCTGCAACATATCCATAATTTATAGCGCCCTTAGACGTTTTCTTTTCTGCCAGGCATCAGTGCCACGCAGGTAAACAAGCTCAATTGAATCTATAGGCTGTGCGAGGCCTTTATTATGCTGCGCCGCTGTTCTGGCCAACACATCAATAGCATCGGGAAATACCGGTGTAAAGCATGGCACTTTTTCTGCGTTGTCTTCCACTAGTCGGCCTGCTTCGCCAATCACCATCTGTGGTTGGTGCTTCTCAATAAATGCCACTGTCTGCTCAGCGCTTAACAGTTGATCTGCTGTCAAAGCCTCGAGCTCCCCATAAGCACCGACCTGGTAGCAGCCACAGTTGAACTCCCCCATGCGGGCATCCAGTATGGCGACGATTGTGTTGCCTTGAGTGCTCTTAGACTCACTCTTATCGGCGATCTTAGCTGCAATTTTAGCAGCGACCTTATGGTCACTCTCATTATCGCTCTGATCAGCACAGTGCTTGCGTAAATAGGTGGCTACCATGATCTCTAATGTAGACGATGCCACAACAGGGACATCGCCACCAAAAGCCAAGCCCTGTACTGTGGCAAAACCAATACGCAATCCGGTAAACGAACCTGGGCCGATGGTCACCCCAATCGCATCTAGCTGCTGCACTGTTTGGTTAGATTCGGAGAGAAGCTCGTTGACCATCGCCATTACCAACCGGGTATGGGAACGAGGTTCCTCGGAATACCTTGAAGTCATAGCTCCGTCTACCATCAGTGCAACCGAGCAGGCGGGAGTCGAGGTTTCTATCGCTAAAAATGACGCCATTTTAAATCCAATAATTGCGAGGCAAAAAAAATCCCCCACCAGAGGTGAGGGATTTTACAGGTCTGGAACCAATTACACTATCAGGATTTCTTGGCTACAGCCTTTTTAGCCGCTGGTTTTTTAGCAGCTGCTTTTTGTACTGTTGGTTTCTTAGCTACTGTTTTCTTCGCAACTGCTTTCTTTACTGTTTTCTTAGCAGTTTTCTTTGCTTTCGGCTTTGCTTTTGGCTTTATTACCTTTTTAACTGTCTTCTTAACAGCCTTCTTGGCTGCTTTCTTAACAGTAGCCTTCTTAACTACAGCTTTTTTGGCTGTCGCTTTCTTAGCAGCAGGCTTCTTGGCAACGGCTTTCTTAGCTTTTGCTTTTTTGGCAACTGCTTTCTTTGAAACAGCTTTCTTAACCGCTGGCTTCTTTTTAGCTGCTGGCTTCTTTTTCGGCTTGGCATTGGCTTTAGCTGTCTCAGCTTTTACCTTCGCAGCGGCTTTCTTTTCTAATTTCTTAACATCTGCTGCTGCAGCTTTCTCAGCCGCTTTCACTTTCTTCGCATTTGCAGCTGAACGGGCCTTAACCCATTTTGCTTCATACTTGGTCAGTGCTGCCGCTAGATCTGCTTTAGCTTTAGATTCTAGACTTATTGCGCGAGCCGCAACCGAGTCACTGCTCTTGGCTTCTGCGATGGCTACACCGGCTAAGATCTGCGCAATACGTTGAGCAGTCTTGGCGCCTTTAACTTCATTTTGCAATGTCTTCAGCTTTTCGTTAGTTGACTGAAAGTCTTTCCGAGCTGCTGCTAAAGATCTGCGAGAAGCCACGTTGGCTTTCTTAGAAACTCGATCTTTTGCCACTGCAATTTTCTTGCGCGAGGCTTCCAGACGATTTGCCTGAGCATCGACCTTTGAATTTAGAGCTACAACCTTAGCGGCTGCTTTAACAGCTCCACTTGGTGCTGCTGATTTTTTTGCGACCGGCTTCTTAGCAACCGACATTTTGGCAACGGTTTTCTTAGCAACCGACTTTTTGGCAACTGCTTTTTTACCAGCAACTTTCTTAGTAGCGGCTTTTTTCACAGCAGGCTTTTTAGTGCCTGACTTCTTAGCAGCAGTTTTTACCGCAGGTGCCTTAACAGCAACCGCAGGTGCTTTAGAAATAGTTGGAGTAATCGGCGAAGTTTGTGCCGTAACTTTCTTTGCTGGACTTTTCACTGAAATTCTCCGTGACCGGGCTAATAGGGAATCTAAAATTGACATAGCTCTACTGTACGTAATTATTTGAAAATGAATCATAATCGCCAGCGATTTGGTTTAGCAACCTTTAAGAGCCAAATACAGCAAAAAACCCACTAAATTGTAACATTTAATGGGTTTTTTGCTGTTATCGGAGCTTTTGGTATCTCGCAAGCTCATATATAACTTTTTTAATAAATTGGAATTTCACACTACTATCCCAGAATATCAACAATTCTTGATTGCACATCATCAAGTTTACCTAGGCCATTAATCGAGGCAAACGTCGGCGCATTTTGTTCATTGCTCGAGAAATCCGTATAAAATTTAACGAGAGGCTGAGTCTGATCATGGTAAACATTTAGACGATTTCGAACAGTGGCCTCTTGATCATCTACACGCTGAACTAAAGCTTCACCGGTTGCATCATCGAAACCAGGATTTTTGGGTGGGTTATGTTGTACATGATAAATACGGCCTGAGTTTTCATGCACTCGACGCCCACTGAGACGAGCAACAATTTCTTCATCATCAACAGCCATCTCAATAACATATTGAATATCAACACCAGCATCTACTAAAGCTTGAGCCTGAGGAATGGTGCGTGGAAAACCATCGAATAAAAAGCCGTTCGCGCAATCCGCTAAAGTGATGCGTTCTTTGACTAGAGCGATAATGAGATCATCAGAAACCAAACCACCGGAGGCCATGATATCTTTGACCTGCAATCCTAACTCAGACTCTGCTTTAACAGCGGCACGCAACATGTCGCCCGTCGAAATCTGTGGCACACCGTACTTTTCAGTAATAAATTGAGCTTGAGTGCCTTTGCCTGCACCAGGTGGACCTAATAGAATCAATCTCATTAATACGTTCCTTACAGATAATTATAACGGTTTTACGGAGTGTTACAGCGCTAGTTAGGATCGATTTCTAGCACTGTTTCAGCCCCAGAAACGGCCGCACACAATACACTTATTGGCCATTGCAAACAACCCTGAGGGATTCGTTGCCAGAGGCCTGCCTGGTTATGTTTACTATCAATTAATCTGATTCTAAGGCCTTCGCCCGCACCCATTCCAATTCCATCTCAGCAGTACTGAGCTCTGCGAATTGTTCAACCCCGACATGGGCTTCCATAGCCTCGAATCGTTGTTTAAATTTACTGCTGGCTCTCGCCATCGCTTTTTCTGGGTCAATACTAAGATGGCGACTTAGATTCACACAACTAAATAGTAAGTCACCAAGTTCATCTTCCATGGCTTGGTGATCGCCTTTAGCAATTTCAACTTCGAGCTCAGCGATTTCTTCTTTTACCTTGGCCAGTACATCGGACACTTGAGTCCAATCAAAGCCCTTGGTGGCTGCTCTTTTTTGTAGCTTAAATGCACGACTTATTGCGGGTAACGCTAAGGGAATATCGTCTAAGGTACCGGCCGCACCCACGGCTTTGCGCTCCTGGGATTTAATAGCTTCCCAGTTTTGCTTTATTTCCGCTTCAGTGGCCACAGTATTGCTGTCACGAACCGAAGCTAACGTGCCATCGGGAAATACATGGGGATGGCGACGAAGTAGTTTTGCAGTGATCCCAGAGACCACCTCATCGAAGTTAAATTGGTTATCTTCTTCGCCGAGTTGGCTATAAAAAATAATTTGAAATAAAAGATCGCCAAGCTCCTCACTGAGGTGCTCAATATCACCTCGTTCAATGGCATCGACAACTTCGTAGACTTCTTCAATGGTATGAGACGTAATAGTTTTATAAGTCTGCTTAATATCCCAGGGGCAACCTGTATTCGGATCTCGCAAACGAGACATCAAATAACGCAAATCTGAAATACTATACTCAACACTCATAGCGCTATTGCACCCGTTTCTTCATGACTTAATTTAACATCACTTAATTTGACATCACTCAATTTCAGTTCGTTTAACTTAACTTAACTTTAGATAACCCGGCACTCATAGTTTTATGATATTCAATTAAGCATAGATGCCAGACGACAAATAACGGTCACCGCGATCACAAATAATGGCCACTATGGTGGCATTTTCTAACTGTTGGCTGAGGGCGAGCGCAGCAGCAACTGAACCTCCGGCAGAAACACCGCAAAAAATACCCTCTTCAATCGCCAAGCGGCGCATGGCATGTTCTGCATCTTGCTGCGAAATATCCATCACCACATCTACTTTAGCGGCATCAAAAATACCCGGCATATACTCTTTGGGCCAACGCCTAATACCAGGAATTGACGCTCCATCTTCAGGCTGCAAGCCAATAATCTGAATATCAGGATTCTGAGTTTTGAGATAGGCAGACACGCCCATAATGGTACCAGTGGTGCCCATGGAACTGACAAAATGAGTAACAGTGCCCTTGGTATCTCTCCATATCTCTGGGCCTGTGCCCTCATAATGGGCCAGGGGATTATCAAAATTATTAAACTGATCTAATACAGTACCCAAGCCCTGAGCCTGCATTTTTTGCGCTAGATCTCGCGCACCTTCCATACCTTCGGCCTTGCTCACTTCAATCAACTCAGCACCATAGGCAGTCATCGCCCACTTACGCTCGTCGGTTGCATTGTCCGGCATGATTAGAGTCATGGGATAACCCTTAATAGCTGCAGCCATAGCAAGCGCGATACCCGTATTGCCACTGGTCGCTTCGATTAATCGGTCGCCCGGCTTAATGGTTCCCTGAGCTTCTGCGCGCGCAATCATATTTAGTGCCGGCCGGTCTTTGACACTTCCCGCCGGGTTATCACCCTCTAGCTTGGCCAAAATTGTATTAGACGTATTGCCAGGCAGTCGCTGCAAGCGCACCAAAGGTGTGTTGCCTACGCACTGCTCTAAGGTTGGATAGTCTACTTTCATGATCTGTCGCTTTGATAAAATAGTTGAGTATTGTGCCTGAAGCTATGGGCTTATGCCTCTTCTCTCAGCTGATCTTCCCGTCAGTTTCGTTATAGCAAAGAACTAATTTGCATAAGCTTTTTGTCGCGGTAGCCGCATCAATATTAGGCAATAGGGATATCAAACGATGACGACGTAGGCCACCGCGTAATTCTGTTCATCGGCGATACTAATTAATACCTTAGTGCCTCCCAGCGACTGCAAGATTTCTGCCGCCCCACCACACAGCTCTATGGCCGGTGCACCTCTATCATTATTAACCACCGCAATGTCTTGAAAGCTCACTCCATTGCCTATGCCTGTGCCCAAGGCCTTAGCCACTGCCTCTTTGGCAGCATAGCGCTTAGCAAGGAACGTAACGCTCTGCTTGAGGCGCTGATACTCTGCCTGCTCGGTATCACAGAGAATACGCTGAATAAACTTATTCCCCTGACGCTCAAGCACTGCAGCTATGCGCTTTATCTCAACAATATCGGTACCAATTGCTAGTGCCATTTGGCTTGTCCTTTTTATCTTTTACGTGCAACGACTAAAATTTACTTGGTGCTACTTGATGCTACTTAGTGCTACTTGAGAGCTGGGCTATTTAAAGCCACTTGCTGCTATTTGGCGCTATTTGGCGCTATCTAAGAGCTGGGCTATTTAGAGCTGCTGGGAATGGCAGACATCAGGTGCTGCCGATAAAGCTCACGACTGTGCAACTGCCTGCCCTCCAGATAAAAATCTATCACCCTGCGAGTTAGCTTTTTTGAGGTTCGCATAACTTCGCGCTGGGAAAAATCTCCCTCCAATAAGGCTAGCAGGTCGCCGCCTTTTAGGGCTACTTTATTGACCTTATGTTGATTGAATAGCTCTACAAGGCCCTGCTCAGGAATATATTGATACAGACGGTCTGGATTAACGGGCGCACCCTGACTATCTGAATCCAGTACCAAGCCATAACCTAATTCTTCGAGGAGTAACATTTCTAACCGGCGCAACATCAACTCATCGGGACCTGTATCAGCTAGCTGGGCAACAAATTGACGGTACTGTTCATAGAGGTGTTCGTGGGAATCTTGGGCGTGAAGTAAGCGAAATAGCAGCTCATTGATATAGAGGCCAGTAAACAGGGTTTCCTGCTTTAAAAACACGGGGACGCCCAAGGCGTCGGCAGCAGTTAAGGTTTTTAGCTCACCATTACCCTGCCAACTAAACTGATGTTCTGTATAGGGAAAAATCGCGCGACTGATACCTTTCTTGTTGGGTTTGCGAAAGCCTTTAGCAACACAGCGAAGCCGTCCATGCTGCTTAGTAAAAAGGTCCACCAACAGGCTAGTTTCTCGATAGGGCGCAGTATGCAGCACAAAACCAAGTTCGCCATCCACACGCACAGTTGGCTACTCGTCCATATAGCCAAGGCTACGCAGCGCTCGTTCATCGTCGGACCAGCCACTGCGAACCTTAACCCAGGTTCTAAGCATTACCTTGCAATCCAGCAGGCTCTCTAAATCGGCGCGGGCCTGCTCACCAATCTTTTTGATACGCTCGCCATTGGTACCAATAATAATTTTCTTTTGCCCGTCGCGCTCAACCAGAATCAGCGCACTGATATAGGTGATTTTCTTTTCTGCACGAAACTCTTCAATCTCTACGGTGACCTGATAGGGAACTTCGGCACCCAGCTGACGAGTAATTTTTTCACGGACAATCTCTGAGGCCAAAAATCGTTCGCTACGATCGGTAATCTGGTCTTCAGGGAAGACATGGGTATTTTCAGGAATATAGCCTTTGATCTTTTCTTGGAGCTGATCCAAATTCGTTTTGCGCAGTGCAGAGAGAGGAATAAAATCTGCGGCAGCGACTTTATGCGACAAAAACTTGAGGTGTGGTAGCAAGGCGTCTTTGTCTTCAATCATATCGACTTTGTTGACCGCGACAATAACCGGCACATCATTATTGCCTAGGTACTTGGCAACATATTCATCGGCTTCACTCCATTCAAAACGGTCAACCACAAAAATTACAACATCAACGTCAGCAATAACACTGGCCGCCGAGCGGTTCATTACTCGGTTAATCGCCCGTTCCTGATTGGTATGAATACCTGGCGTATCCACAAAGATCATCTGCAAATCATCTTCGGTCTTGATGCCTAGCAATGTATGCCTAGTAGTCTGTGGCTTGCGGGAAGTAATACATAACTTTTGCCCAAGTATATGGTTGAGCAAGGTAGATTTGCCCACATTGGGACGACCGACAATAGCTACATAGCCACAGCGTGTTTTCGTTTCTGTCAAAGGCCCTGCTCCAGTGCTGTTAAGAGTTGTTCTGCAACCATCTGTTCCGCCTTGCGGCGGCTACTAGCAGTCGCACTCACCGTTTCTTTCACTGCGTCGATGCGACAGTTAACGGTAAATAACCGACTGTGAGCCTCGCCTCCAGTATTTGCTAATTCGTAAGTAGGTACCGGCTTACCACGCTGCTGCAACCATTCCTGCAATGCCGTTTTGGCATCCTTAATAGGCTGGGTATCTGAAGCAGCATCTAGCAAGGGCTTAAACCACACCAAAATAGAGTCTCGCGCTGCCTGCATACCGCGATCTAAGTACACTGCGCCAATCAACGCTTCTACTGTATCACCTAAAATAGAGTCACGCCGATTGCCTCCACTTTTCATCTCACCGGGGCCAAGTAATAGTTCAGGCCCTAGGTCTAGCTCTTTAGCTATTTGTGCCAAAGTCTCGGCACGCACAATTTGAGAGCGCATGCGACTAAGATCGCCCTCGCGGGCTTCTGGAAATTTTTCATAGAGAAATTCTGTGACAGTTAAGCCCAGAATCGAGTCGCCCAAAAATTCTAAGCGCTCGTTATTCTTGCTGCCGCAGCTTCTGTGAGAAAGCGCAAGGCTGAGCAACTCTTGGTCACTAAACTGGTATTGCAGGCGCTCTTGAAGCAGCCGGACATTGCTTACCACTAATAATCCTCAGATTAATGAGTTAGCTCAGCGCCGTCATATCGATTAGTAAACTTAAGCACAACGTCGACATTGCCAAACATTTCAATTCTTTTTTCGTAGTCTAGATTTATTGTCACGCCCTGCTTGCTGCGCTCTATCTTTACCTGCCCTGCATTAACATCACGTATATTGTTGATGATAAAAAAGTCTGCAATCTTGCCACGAATTTCCCGGTTCGACTGCCCTTCTAAACCAGATTCACCAACCTGACTAATAGCACCGCCGATAATTCGATTATCAAGGTAATGGGGCCCTATTTTAAAAATTAACGTGGTAAAAAAACCCACTAAAAATATAATCACAATGACCGATGTTAATGTTGCGCCGCGTTGCTTCATCACTTACTCCTTGTGGTCTATCAATCTCTTCCTGAAATCTCCGGTCGCTTGGCTGCACTCTCTCACGGCTGTTTTACTAACTTTGCTTTTACTGACTCAGTTTTTACTTAATAGCACCGGCCCGATCAAAACTGGGAATACTCGTAAACTCGTTCCAAAACATCCAGCGGGCAAATGCCTTGCCCACAATACGCTCTTCTGGCACTGGGCCCCAAACACGGCTATCGCTGGAGTTATCTCTATTGTCGCCCATCATAAAGTAATGGCCCATTGGCACCACCGATGAATAATTCTGGCTAAGACGAGTCGGTGAGGTGCGCTTTTGCATAAGGTGCTCAACACCAAGCAGATTCTCTGTCATCACAACCGAGCGCGGCGATGCAGCGATTTCGGGGTCTGCCTGCTGGGTCATTTTTTCCCCATTCACAAAGAGAACGCCATTCAGCACATGAATAGTATCGCCGGGTAAGCCGACAACACGCTTAATAAAGTAGCGGTCTTCATGGGGCGGGAAAAACACCATTACATCGCCCCGCTCTGGTGAAGACACATCAATAATTTTAGTGCGGATGACCGGCAACCTAATGCCATAGGTCCATTTGCTCACCAAAATAAAGTCACCCACCTGCAGGGTTGGCACCATTGACTGGGAGGGGATCTGAAAGGGCTCAATCAAAAACGAACGCAGAACTAACACAATGCCAAGGACAGGGGCCAAGGAGCCGGCAAATTCAATTAAACCTTCTTCTTGCTTAACGACAAATTTATTAAGCAGCCAAAAGCCGCCACAAAGCAGAAATATGAGGGTCAAAATAAGTTCAAAATTGAGATCCACAGGATCTACCTCCAATAGAGTCTATTTAGGTTTTCAATACAGCCAAGAACGCGTCCTGTGGGATTTCAACACTACCCACCTGTTTCATTCGCTTCTTACCGGCCTTTTGCTTTTCGAGCAGTTTCTTCTTACGGCTGACATCGCCACCATAACACTTAGCGGTTACATTCTTGCGCAGTGCTTTTACAGTGGTTCGGGCAATCACACTGCCGCCAATCGCTGCCTGAATCGCCACATCAAACATCTGACGGGGAATCAGCTCTTTCATTTTGTCGGCCAGGTTACGGCCCTTTGCCAACGAGTGGTCTCTATGAATAATAGCCGCTAATGCGTCCACACGGTCGCCATTAATCAAAATATCTAGCTGCACCAACGAAGCCGCTTCAAAACGGACAAAGGCATAATCCAATGAGGCAAAGCCACGGCTCACTGATTTCAGTCGGTCAAAGAAGTCCATAACCACTTCGCTCATTGGCAACTCATAGCGAATAGACACCTGACCGCCAATAAACTGCATATCTTTTTGCACGCCGCGTTTTTCAACGCAGAGAGTAATCACATTGCCCACATAGTCTTTGGGAACCAGAATATTGGCTTCACAGATAGGCTCACGCATCTCATCAATATTGCCCGGATCTGGTAAATCGGAGGGGTTAGAGATATACAGAGTCTCACCTTTGTTGGTGATAATTTCGTAGACCACGGTAGGCGCTGTGGTAATTAGATCGAGATCGTACTCGCGCTCTAAGCGCTCCTGGACAATCTCCATGTGCAGCATGCCAAGAAAGCCACAGCGAAAACCAAACCCAAGAGCATCGGAGCTCTCCGGCTCGTAAAACAGAGAAGCGTCATTAACAGCCAGTTTGGCCAGCGCTTCACGAAATTCTTCAAAGTCATCAGAGTCTACTGGGAACATACCCGCATAAACCTGAGGCTTAATGCGCTTAAACCCGGGTAATGCTTCAACATCTGCAGTGCTGTGATGTGTCAGAGTATCACCCACCGGGGCACCGAGAATGTCCTTGATACCCGCCACCATAAAGCCAACTTCACCGGCTTGCAGCATGCCAGTCTCTTTGCGCTTAGGGGTAAATACGCCGACAGAATCAACCACATGGGGCTTGCCAATGGTCTTGGCAATAATTTTGTTTTTAACCTTTAGGGTTCCCTGCATGACTCGCACTAGGGAGACAACGCCGAGATAGTTATCGAACCAAGAATCGATGATCAACGCCTGCAACGGTGCATCAACATCCCCCACTGGAGCAGGCACATGCTTAACTAGCTCTTCAAGGATTTCAGTAATACCTTCGCCAGTCTTAGCACTGCAACGCACTGCTTCTGTCGCCTCGATACCGATAATATTTTCGATCTCGTTAATCACCTTCTCTGGCTCTGCCTGAGGCAAATCCATTTTGTTCAGTACGGGAATCACTTCCAACCCCTGAGCAATGGCGGTGTAACAGTTGGCGACTGACTGGGCTTCTACACCCTGGGCCGCATCCACAATCAGCAGTGCGCCCTCGCAGGCAGCAAGAGATCGAGAGACTTCATAGGTGAAGTCAACATGGCCCGGAGTATCAATAAAGTTTAGTTGGTAGGTTTTACCGTCGGCAGCGGTAAATGGCAGAGTCACGCTCTGGGATTTAATGGTGATACCGCGCTCTCGCTCGATATCCATAGAATCCAAAACCTGAGATTCCATTTCACGCTCACTAAGACCGCCACAGAGCTGAATAAACCGATCGGCAATGGTCGATTTACCATGATCAATATGGGCGATAATAGAAAAATTTCTGATATGACTGAGATCTGACAAAGTGTTTGCGCTGCCGTTAAAAAATGCGTGGGAATTTTAGCCTATTTGAGGCCCAGTAGCTATCACAACGCGGTTGGCCGCTCGACCTATCAAAGCGATAGTTCAAGCGGCTCAACAGCGAATTACTACTCGATTTGGATGGTTCTGAAGATAGCCCTTCCCTGACGGTAAAAACGGATAGCGATGGGGGTATCTTTAGGCAGTTCGGCAATTACCTGCTGATACTCGTCAAGGTCATCGATACGGCTGTAACCGAGCTGCACAATAATATCGCCACCTCTTAATCCTGCGTTTGCAGCTGCAGACTCCGGCGACACCTCAACAACTACAATACCGCCACGCAACCGCAGCTGCTGGCGCTCTTGATCAGCGAGTTTTTCTACTGCCAGACCCAGCCTATCTGCACCATTGCTGCGATCGGCAACCTTAGCGCCGTCTTTATCTAGAGCGCCCACTTTTACATTGATTGTTTTGCGCTTACCTTCACGATAGACCTCCACTTTTACCTTTTTACTAGGAGCGATAGCGCCAACCACATGAGGCAGGTCTCCAGAATCGATAATTGGCTGGCCATTAAAACGAACAATGACATCTCCGGGGACAATGCCAGCATCATCCGCTGGGCCATCAGGTTCGACAGCATTAATTAATGCGCCCTGGGGCTTGCCTAGTTCAAGTGACTCGGCCAACGCTTTGTCGACATCTTGCATCACCACCCCCAGCCAACCGCGCTGAACCGTGCCGTTTTTCTTTAATTGATCGACCACCGTTAGGGCAACGCTAGTGGGTATCGAAAATGACAGGCCAATCGAACCGCCAGACCGAGAGTAAATCTGCGAATTAATACCCACCACTTCGCCATCGAGATTAAACAGCGGGCCACCGGAGTTGCCGGGGTTAATCGCCACATCGGTTTGAATAAAGGGCACGTAATTCTCACCTTTTTCTGTTGGAATACTGCGCCCTATGGCACTGACAATCCCAGCAGTGACCGAGTAATCAAGACCAAAAGGAGAGCCTATAGCCAAGACCCAGTCACCAGCGCGAAGCTCATCGGCCTCAGCAAAGCTCAGGGTCGGTAGATCAGTCGCGTCTATTTTCAGCAGCGCTAGATCTGAGCGTCGATCAGAACCGACAATAGTGGCGGTATATTCACGACGGTCTGCAAACAGCACCTGAATCTCTGTCGCCTGATCGACTACATGATGATTGGTTAAAATATACCCATCTTCGGAGATAACAAAGCCGGAGCCCATGGAGCGGGCATCTCTAGGAGGCTGCTGTTGACGATTGCGCTGTTCTAGTAATTCGCGAAAAATTTCTGGTAACTGGCCTTTTAGGTTTTGCTGGCCTTGGGGCTTACGCCCTTTGATAACAGTGTTAATCTTAACGACTGCAGGCGAAACATCTTCTACAAGGTCGGCAAAATTAGGTAGTTGGGCTTGAACAGGTGAAATAACAAAAAAGAAAAAACTGGTAACCAAGATGAATTTCTTCAGCACAGAACAATCTCCGATAATTTAAATTTATGATATGAAGGCGGTACTACAGAAAATCTAAGGTTTGCTTTATACCGCCGTCATCAATTAAGACAGGGTTATAGCGTAAATCGTTCCGTGTTTTTTTACTTTGTAGGTTAACAAACAGCCCGCCGAACAGCAGACCACTAATTGCTCCAAGAATACTCATAGCATCTCCCCCTGAACCAGCGAGAGAAGCACCTATAACAGCGCAGCTTACTGGCAGTATATAAACCAGCATTGAGCCTTTAACTATGACGTCTTCTGGAATAGCGATAGTAACATCCTGACCAATGGTCAGGTCATCTGCCGAACACTGCTGTAACAGAACACGAATGCGATTAGTCTTACCTGTAAGCTTAGAAAGTACTCTAGTACCACAACCCTTTTGTGCCACACAGGCCTCACAGGCGGTCTTTTGAATAGTCTCAACCCAGATGCTATCGGACTCAAAGGCGACCACAGTGCCAGTTTCAACGATCATCTATTTGGCCTGCGATGATGTTGACAACCGATCTAAGGACGAGGGAGCTATGGCCTTGGCCACCTGTTCCGCCGTTGCACGGGGAATTTCACCCACTACACAAATGGCATAGTGCTGATTTTTGTATTGAGCTTTGGTTAACACGGCCACTGTGGTTCCCAGTTTAGCGTCCAGGGGAGGAAACTTGCGACTGCGTTCAGTAGAGTCGATAAAAATACTAAAGACAGCCAGTCCGTCGGTGTACATCCATGATTCCTGACCATCAGCCCCAGCGGGCTGATAGGAGGAGAGCACAAACCCTGGAGGCAACCATTGAGGCTCCCAAAGAGACGGGGCAGGTTCGATTTTTTGATTCGCTTCAAGGCAGGCCGATTTATTGACCTCCATATCCTCTGATTCCGCCATCTCAGACGACAGCTGGAAATTATCGAGATCAGCGGTAAACGATATATCCACGTACTGAAAACGCTCTAATGGCTTGCCCGATTGGCTGAGCAGCACAGATTGCAGCATTAAGCCGGTTTCTTTATCGATTCCGACGATATAACCGTAGCGCAGCTTATCTTTCGGTAGCACCTCAACCAAAGAGACCTTTCGCCCTGCTATGCGAGCGTCACCGCGAATATAGAACTCGTAATAGTCTTCTAATTTAGCGTAGCTATCGTTAACTTTGAGAACGCTACCGCGCAGCAGCATATCTGCCGCCCGTAAACAGCTTAGGTCATCGCCACGGCGGACAATTTCACGCTCCGGGCCATCCATATGCACAATGCGCTCATAGGTCTCACCTTCGCGAACTAGATGAACAACCTTAATGCTGCGCAATTGCCCACGATACTCATAGGTAAATAGGCCTTTGTAACTGAGTTCTTTTGAGGCTTTAGCCATGCGGGCAATCAGGTCGTAGGCAGATTCCATCGACTCTGCTACCAAAGGTCCGTGCGCGAAAATGGCGGCTAAAAAGGCCGCCATTTTGAAGTGATTTAACAGTTGCTTAACCAACATAGAATTACTCTTTGCTAGAGCGCGCCTCACTTTTTGTAACCCGGGCAAATGGCAACATTCCCTGGTTACTGTTTAACGCTGCGTTATTAGAATGTTTGAGCATAATATCATCCATATAAGCGCGAAGCTCTTTTTCTGAAAACTGCTGACCCTCGGTTTTGGGAACCTGAACCACAGGGACTAGATACTGGGAAGTTTTGTTATTACCACCAGCGCTTACGGTACGCGCTTGGATACTAGGCTGAAAGCCTGAAGGAAACTGGATAGCTGGGCCGGTATTTTGCTCGGTACTCTTAATATCCATCTCGGCAAATTGAATAACGTCGGCACTAGCAGGATCTGGGGTATTGAGTTGCTGAACACCCAGGATAGCAACCATGGCGACAGAGGCTGCAATGGCAAACCGGCCTGTCGAGCTGACAAAACGACTCACAATGCTCACCCTGTGGGTGCCCTCTGCGTCGATTGCTGCTGAAATAGAAGCTGAAAAGTCGATTTTGGCGACAGGTTGACCGGACATAGAAGCCGAAACCATATTGTAGCGTTGCCAAATACCTCGAGCACTGTCAGCAGAATTAATGGGAATGTCTTGATCTTGATCAATACCCACTTCCTTGAGGATTCGATGCATTTCTATCTCACTTATTTCCCCGTCTACTAGGGCTGAGATTGATTCTGCCAGGCGCTCTTTGCTGTCGCTCATTCATTTACCTCAATAAAAATTCTGATAATAGTGTTAAAAAGTCTGATCGTATGACCAGCGTTTATTCGAAAGGTTCACCGAAATATTAATTACCATCCATTAAATCTAAAACACGCACATCAATTGACTCTCGGGCGCGAAAGATTCGCGACCGCACAGTACCTACCGGGCAATCCATAACCGCTGCAATATCTTCATAACTCAGCCCTTCATATTCACGCAATGTCACTGCGGTACGCAAATCTTCGGGCAAATCTTCCATCGCCTTATTGATCACGCCTTCAAGCTCATCACGAAAGAGCTGGTTCTCTGGGGACCCCACATCTTTTAGTCGATCACTGCCGGAATAATACTCGGCATCGGCCAGATCCACGTCCGACAACGGTGGACGGCGACTGCGAGCAACGAGATAGTTTTTTGCGGTGTTAACAGCAATGCGGTATAGCCAAGTATAGAACTGGCTATCACCACGAAACCTTGGGAGCGCGCGATAAGCTTTAATAAAAGCTTCTTGGGTCACATCTGCCACTTCGTCGGTATCACGAATAAACCGACCAACAATGGCGTGCACTTTATATTGGTATTTCAAAACAAGCAGATCAAACGCGCGTTTGTCGCCTTTTTGTACTCTAACCACCAACTGCTGATCAGTAGGTTCTGTTTTTGTTTCAGTCATGAAGCAGTCCGTTTTCCCAACCCTATGGGTTATATTTTTATAACTGAGAAATCACAGTTTTCATAGGTGCTTTCGTAAAATTACGTTCGCAATGCAGCCACTGTCTTATCGCACTCTTGCCACATTCTGGCAACAGTATCGGCGCACCCATAAAAAGACCCTTAGTAAGCTAATAAGTTCGCTTAATGGGTCGCAGGATTTCTGAGCTTATACTATCATGCTGTGATAATTCTGTGTGGCTATAAAATGAAAGAAAATCACCTCTATGATGTTTTGATTATAGGCAGCGGTGTCGCGGGTCTGACCCTCGCATTGCAGCTAGATAAACATCTTCGCGTCGCCCTTATTAGCAAGGCTTCATTGCAGGCCGGAGCCTCCTGGCTGGCCCAGGGTGGCATTGCCGCTGTCTTCGATGAAAATGACAGTGCAGAGGCCCATATAGCCGACACATTGCTGGCCGGCGCTGGGCTGTGCCATGACGACGCAGTGCGCTTTGTGGTTGAAAACGGCCCAGATGCCGTCAATTGGCTCATCCAACAGGGTGTCAATTTTACCCGGGATTCGGATCAAGAAAGCTATCACCTCACCCAAGAAGGCGGTCACAGCCATCGGCGTATTTTGCACACCGCAGACGCCACAGGGAAAGAGGTCACCAGCACATTGGTGGACCAAGTAATTGCCGCCAGTAATATCGATATTTATGAACAGCACTGCGCTGTGGATCTGGTTACCCAGGCCGACAGTGACTCCAGAAAAATACGCTGTACAGGCGCCTATGTATTAGATATAGGCACAGATACCGTCTCGCTATTTCAAGCTAAAAGCGTAGCTCTGGCCTCCGGCGGCGCCAGCAAAGCATACCTTTATACCAGCAACCCAGACGGTGCCAGCGGCGACGGCCTTGCCATGGCTTGGCGTC
Source organism: gamma proteobacterium HTCC2207 (assembly GCA_905182265.1). Taxonomy (GTDB): domain Bacteria; phylum Pseudomonadota; class Gammaproteobacteria; order Pseudomonadales; family Porticoccaceae; genus HTCC2207. The sequence goes on from CAJJAO010000017.1 coordinate 86,444, forward strand.
GTGGCTGCCGGGTAGCCAATCTGGAATTCAATCAATTCCACCCCACCTGCCTGTACCACCCCAAGGCGAAGTCGTTTCTGATTACTGAGGCCCTGCGCGGCGAAGGCGCTCTGCTGCGCCTTCCCGATGGCAGTCGTTTCATGGACGGCTTTCATGCCGATGGCGAACTAGCACCCAGAGATGTGGTTGCTCGAGCAATCGATCACGAGATGAAACGGCTGGGTAGCGACTGCCTGTATTTGGATATTACCCACAAGCCCGCAGACTTTATTATTGAGCACTTTCCGACTGTCTATAAAAGCTGCCTCGAATTTGGCATAGATATTACCGTCGACCAGATTCCCGTGGTACCCGCCTCCCATTACACCTGTGGTGGTGTGGTGGTGGACAAAAGCGGCCAGACAGATCTACGTAACCTTTATGCTATTGGTGAAACCGCTTTTACCGGTCTCCATGGTGCTAACCGAATGGCCAGCAACTCCCTTTTGGAATGCCTGGTCTACGCGCGCTCTGCGGCAACGACCATTAACGATTTAATTGCCCAAATTCCTAAACCAGACATTATCCCCAGCTGGGATGAATCTAGAGTTAGCAGTTCAGATGAAGATGTTGTGATCTCCCATAACTGGGATGAGTTGCGTCGCTTTATGTGGGACTACGTGGGCATTGTGCGCACCGACAAACGCCTGCAGCGCGCCCAGCACCGCATTAAATTGCTACAGAGTGAGATTCAGGAGTACTACAGCAACTGTAAGGTCAGCAGAGACTTGTTGGAATTGCGTAATTTAGCCAGCGTATCTGAGCTTATTATTCGCTGTGCATTACAACGCAAAGAGAGCCGCGGCCTGCACTACACCATGGACTATCCAGAGTTATCGCCAATTGCTAGAGATACGGTAATGGTGCCGGTCAATTTCGCTGGCCAAGACGTAATCATTCACAAAGATTAATGCTGACCTTCAGCCAGGCTAGCGGGCAACATCAGCCGCTGGCGCAACTGTCGATGGTGCTCCACAGTCATCGCGTCTTGAGGAATGACCTTGGTGAGCGATTTGCCACCTGCGGTTTTACAGTAGAGTATCACCAGACTCCGAGTGACAAATTGATCCGGCTTGAGTTGTAAATCCTCGCCATCGTCAATACGCCAGTGCCCTGTCCCTGGGTAAAACCGAAGCACTTCAGGCTTACTGCGCCTCCATTCAAGCAGCCATTCACGCACCCAAAGTACTGTTGTCCAAGCCAGCAATGCAAAAGCCAATAATCGAGCATGGGCAACAATCGGCAGTGCAATTAAAGTGATACCCACAGCTAGAGCAAGCCCCAACCGGACTAGAAAAAGAATTTTCGACGGATTTAGATTAACTTCAAGCGGAGTTGGCGCGGCTCTCATGAATAATTTGAACTATCCTTTGGGAATCTGGGTCAGAAGGTTGCTCGCGCTTCATCAGCCAAACAAATAGCTGCGTATCCTCGCGCTCTAACAGAGCCTCGAAACGCAGTTGATCATTCTCAGACAGGGAATCAAAGGTGTTTTCAACAAAGGGTTGTAGAATCAGATCGAGCTCTAACATGCCTCGACGACTAGCCCACATAAGACGGTTTTTATTCATTTGGAATCAGCAATTGTGTTAAAGCCGCATTATAAGAGACAATCGCTAATTAACCTACAGCGCAGCTTGAATAGACGCATTAAAATACTCTTTAAATTAACGGATGGGCAATGACCAATCTAATAGCCAGTAACAGTGACCCCAGAGGCTACATACAGCTCTCTGGCCCAGATAGCCGCAAATTTTTGCAAGGCCAGGTCACCTGTGACATGGAAACCCTGACCACCGAGCAGAGTATTTATGGCGCCCAGTGCACCCCCAAGGGCCGCATCATTTTTCTATTCAAGGCCACCTGTGATGCCGACGACAATATTGTTCTCGAGACCCACAGTTCAGTCACAGACATCGCTCTTACCAGCCTGAAAAAATATGCCGTGTTCTTCAAAACAGAACTCAAGGATATTAGCGATCAAGTAGAATCAAAAGCCGTTCCAAACTTGCAGCGACTTCGCACTGGCTCAGCAGACATTACTGCCGCCACAACTGACATGTTTATCCCCCAAATGATCAATTTAGATGCTCTGGGTTACATCAGCTTCAAAAAAGGCTGCTACACGGGCCAAGAAATTATCGCCCGCGCCCATTATCGCGGTGCCGTCAAACGCAGAATGCACCACCTGCAACTCTCGGCCACAGAAGCCCCTGCCCCAGGCACAGAGATACTTAACGCTGACGGCAGAGCGATCGGCAATATAGCTAGTGCCGCCCAAACGGATGAATCCACCATCGAGGTGCTAGCAGTGCTCGCCGACAAAGCCAGCGACTGCACTGAAATAACTCTAGGAGAGCAGCGTTATTCTGTGACTCACCTAGACTTGCCATACCAAATACCAACGGGGCCATGAAACCCCTTCTAGACTTCCTAACCGAACATCAACATCTTCTCGTCTGGATGGGCATAGGCTCTGCCGCAGTTTTTGTCATCAGTCTTCTCAGCTTGCCATGGCTAGTCGCCCAGATTCCAGACGATTATTTTGTCCCCAAAAAGCGCCGACCCACCCAATGGAAGGCCCAGCACCCTCTAATAAGATTGGTCATTTTGATCAGTAAGAATTTTCTGGGTTACCTACTTTTGCTCGGTGGGATATTGATGCTATTTTTGCCCGGGCAAGGTCTGCTTACCATGATCACAGGTCTGCTACTGATCGACTACCCGGGAAAGTTTCGCCTTGAACGGAAGATCGTCAACACCCCCGCCGTGCTTAAAAGTCTTAATTGGCTCAGAGCCAAAGCAAAGAAACCGCCGCTTATTTAGCCCTGCTAGCATGCCTCTATGGCTTTGAATGAGCCGTGGGTGCGCAAACTCAAGGTTATAGTGTCGAACGTAGTGAGAGGTCTCTTGGCTCCTAGCACTGGCACGACTTACCTACCCCTTTCCCCCTTTCAAAACACGACGTGAATACGGTCGCTACCGGCATCCTGGCTAACGCGACACCAATACATCCATGTATATCGTCCATGAAGTCTCGGAGCCAGTATCCATGCTGGCTACGGTTTTGAAAGCGGGAAAGGGGTAGGCAAGCCTAGATATCGGAGCTAGGTTCTAGAGAGGTGTATTGTTTGCTTTTTTACTGAGATGTACCGCGAGAGTCCAGATAGACCCTGGGGAAGCCCTGGCGATCAGTCAGGGCCCGTTTATGGGTGTAACCCTTTTCAGATTAAGAGAGTTCACTGTCTAAGCGCAGCGAGTTGAGCGAACGCTGAAAAGGATTGCACCCATGGGACCGATCGACAGGGCTTCACCAGGGTCTATTAACCCCCAAATTCTATCTACCACCAACAACCGAACTACTAAACAGAAGCTACTACAACCTTCCCAACCAAAACCTCATTCCCCTCACAGGGAACCCGAGGAATATTCCGTGCCAACACCAAACTAATAAACGCCATCCCCGTGCCCATCAAAAACACAGCCGCCGGAGACACCAACCACACCAAACCAAAAGCCGCAGGAATAACCACCGCCGCAATATGATTAATCGTAAACGCCACCCCAGCAGTAGAAGCCATATCCGCCGGATCAGCAATTTTCTGGAAATAGGTTTTGATCGCAATCGCCAAAGAAAAGAACAGGTGATCCAACACATAGAGCCCCGCCGCCCAATAGGCATCATCGACAAAAGCATAGGCCGTAAATACACCAATAAGACCTATGTACTCAAAAGTTAGGGCACGACGCTCACCAATACGCCCCACAAGAGCACCAATACGGCCAGCAAACGCCCAGTTAAACAAATGGTTAATTAGATATAGAGCAGCCACATTGCTCACCGAATAACCAAACTTTTCAACCATCAGAAAACCGGCAAATACCGCAAAGATCTGGCGTCTAGCGCCACCCATAAACGTCAGAGCGTAATACAACCAGTAACGCTTACGCATCAACAGATGTTTGTGCTGAACCGTCTTACTTTGAAATCGAGGAAAGGCCAGCCACATAAATATAGTCAGCAGCACACAAATACTTCCCCCAATAAGGTAAATACTCTCGTATGACAGAGCAAACTGATCCCGGGCCAACCATAAAAAGCTATAGACAACCAAAGAGGCCAGCGAACCAGCAGCAATTAACTGCCCCAAAACGCCTGGTGCCTCATTGATACTCAACCACTGCAAAGAGAGCGACTGCTTAACCGTCTCGTAGTAGTGAAAACCCACGGACATAAGAAAAGTGGTGAGATAAAGACCAACCACGGACGGGAAATAGCCTGCTATAGCAACGCCAATACCCAAAATAGCCAGGGATATATAGGCAAACATCTGCTCCTTAATAATCAGCAGTACCAGCACCGCCGTAAAGGCTAAAAACCCCGGAATCTCACGAATACTCTGCAACATGCCAACTTCAGCACCGGTGAAGCTGGCCTTCTCAATCACAAAATTATTGAGCAGCGCCATCCAAGTGGCAAAGGCAACGGTTGACGCAACCGTCATGACTAATAGTAAGTTCTTTGGCGTTTGCCAAGACTTTGTTGTCACAGATTATTCTCCAATATAGTATTTTTTAAAGCCGCTTTTTTTCTAGAGGGCCATTTTTCTAAAAGGCCCTTTTTTTAAACCGCCTCATCTACAGGCAATTGCCAATCAATCGCTGCCTGAACCTGCTGCTTTAAATAAGTGTTGGTCGCCGAAAAATGTTTGCAACCCAAAAATCCACGATAGGCAGATAGCGGCGATGGATGCACCGACTTTAAAACTAGATGCCGGGACTGATCAATAAAGGCACCCTTTTTCTGGGCATAACTGCCCCAGAGTAAAAATACAATGCCCTCTCGCCGATCACTCAAAGCCCTAATCGCCTGATCAGTAAACTGCTCCCAACCCTTGCCCTGATGAGCGCCAGCATCGGCCTGCTCCACCGTTAGTGTCGCATTAACCAGCAACACCCCCTGACGAGCCCAGCTAGTGAGGCAGCCATGCTTCGGCGGCACAAAGCCCACATCATCAACTAATTCTTTGTAGATATTGGCCAAAGACGGCGGCAACTTAACCCCGGGAAGAACAGAAAAGCAAAGTCCATGAGCCTGGTCGGGGCCGTGATAAGGGTCCTGCCCTAAAATCACCACTCGCACATCATTAAAAGGCGTTTCATTAAAGGCCGAAAACCACTGTGCGCTCGGCGGGTAAATAACCTTGCCGGTGTCTTTTTGCTGCTGTAAAAACTGTCGCAATTGTTGCATGTAGGGGCGATCAAACTCGCTGCCAAGCACTGCAAGCCAACTCGAATCCAACGCAATTTCACCCTGATCAATCATACGAATATCCTCTATAACAGCCATGAAAAGCTAACTTAAAAAGCGGCTTGAATGGTATCATAGTCGGGTATGAAACCCGTCTCCACATTCAATATCTGGCGCCTAACTTGGCCGACCATTCTCAGCAATATTGCCTTTATGCTGACCGGTCTCGTGTTCCTGAAAATCGCTGGTGGCATGGGTATCGACGAAGTAGCGGCGGTCACCACAGGTCAGCGTCTGTTCTTTATTCTGTTTGCCGTCATGATGGGCCTATCCAGTGGCACCACCGCTTTGGTTGGCCGCTACTGGGGTGCTGGTGACAAAGAGCGCGCCGGGCGGGTTGCATCGCTGTCGGTCATTATATTTTTTGTTGATGGCTTACTGCTGTCTTGGATCGCGATTCCGTTCCTTGAGCCCCTGGTCAGTATATTTAGCCTGACCCCAGAAGCTCAGGCCCTCGCCGTCGACTTTATTTTTTATACCGTGCTCTATGCACCCCCACTATTAATAGTGCTGGTGTTCAGCATGGCTTTCCGTGCGACTGGCGACAGCAAAACCCCATTGTGGGCTGCCTTGGTAGGCGCTGTATTGGGCATCTATTTAGGTATAGCATTTACCTACGGCTGGCATGGCATTAAAGCAGCCGGATTGTCTGGCCTAGCCATAGGCAACGGTGTTGCGGCAATCATTACCGTGACCATCTTTCTTTTGCTGTGGCTACTGGGCAAGCTGTCCTTTAAACCCGCTAACCCAATACCAGACTTTTTAGAGAATGGCCGTGATCTGGTTAAAATCGGTATGCCCGCTGCCATAGAGCAAGTCTTCTTTCAGGCTGGCCTGCTAGTGTTTTTGGTGTTTTTAGCCAGCTATGGCAATGCTGCCTTTGCTACCTACGGTATTGGCCTATCGATACTCGGTTTGATGATTGTCATCGCTTTTAGTTTCTCAATTTCCAGTGCCACCTTAGTGAGCCAATATCTGGGCGCCGGCGACAAAAAGGGTGCCTACAACGCCGGTTGGAGAACCATGCGTACCTGCGTCTATATCATGATCGCTGGCGGCCTTGTGATGAGCTATTTTGCCGAAGAAATTGCGCGCTTTATGATTGATGATCCAGAAGTGATTGCCCTCATGGTGCCCTTCACCTACATCATTAGCTGCAGCCTTCCACTGATGGGCATCGAGTTCAGTATGGCAGGTGCTCTGCGTGGTGCGGGCGACACCAGATACCCTATGATGGTCACTATGTTTAGTATTGCCCTGAGCCGTATTCTGGTGCCGTTTATCTTGGTACAGATTGGTGCAGACGTGATGTGGCTCTATGCAACTTCGTTACTCGATTTCGGTATAAAATCTAGTCTAAATATGCGCCGCTTTCGTAGAAAAGACTGGTTAAACGTGCAACAGCCAGTTTCCCAATAGCAGACAATTATTCAGTCACCAGCCACTAGAGTTTTTAATGCCTTTATTACAGCCAGCTATCACCCGCGAAGAGCAACATAGCCGTCAAATTGCCTATTGGCTGTTTTTCTGTGCCGCCGTGATCTTCGGCATGATCCTGCTCGGCGGTGTGACCCGCCTGACTAACTCCGGCCTGTCTATGGTCGACTGGAAGCCATTAATGGGAATTGTGCCACCGCTTTCCGAGGCAGATTGGCAGCATATGTTCTTTAAGTACCAGCAGTTTCCCGAGTACCAAAAGATCAATATGGGCATGTCCCTTGAGGCGTTTAAGTCGATCTTTATGTACGAATACCTACACCGAGTATTGGGTAGGCTTATTGGCGTAATATTTATACTGCCCTTTTTATTCTTTTACTTTACCAAGCGCATCAAAGCTGGCTTAACGCCAAAGCTGCTGATTATGCTGCTAGGCGGTGGCTTTCAGGGATTACTGGGTTGGTATATGGTCAAGAGCGGCCTCGTCGACAAGCCGGACGTCAGCCAATACAGGCTCACCGCTCATTTGGGTGCCGCGGTACTTATCTACTCTTTTATACTGTGGACAGCCTTTGGATTGGTGAGCCCCAAGAGCAGCCAGCCCTCCCAGCTAAAAACCTTTGCCTACAGGCTAAGCGGCCTAATATTCCTGATGATACTATCTGGGGGACTAGTCGCGGGCACCAAAGCCGGCTACGCCTACCCAACCTGGCCGTTAATGGGTGACAGCTTTATCCCTGCCGGGCTCTACAGTATTTCCCCCGGTTGGCTTGCAGCCTTTGAAGACATCACTACTATTCAATTTAACCATCGCATATTTGCCTATGTGATAGTGGCCCTGGTGCTGACCTTTGCCGCCAAAGCCCTTAAGTCTGATATTCAGGGGCCTGCCAAAATAGGCCTGTTTTTCATGCTTGGTTTTCTGGTACTGCAGGTCACCCTGGGTATCAGTACATTAATATTTTATGTTCCCGTACCTGTCGCCGCTGCGCACCAGGTGGGAGCCGTCGCACTTTTAAGCGCCTCGCTGTTTGTTAGTCATTGTTTTAGTAATAGGCTGCAGTGACAGACCTGTTAATCGGGCTTTGAAATAGAAAGCCCTGCCGACTAAACCTTGCAAACAGCACAGGCCAACCGAATTAATCCTTGGAGAAGTAAAATGAAGAAACTTGTAATCACCTTTATAGCAGCAACATTATCTTTTGGCGCAATGGCCGGAGACCCAGCCGCAGGCAAAGCAAAGTCTATGACCTGTGCTGGCTGTCACGGCATGAACGGCATTAGCAACAATGGCATGTGGCCTAACCTAGCAGGGCAAAAAGAGCCTTACCTAGCTAGCCAGCTAAAAATGTTTAGAGACGGCCAGCGCAACAACGCCATGATGTCAGCCATGGCCAAAGGCCTAACCGACACAGACATTGCCAATCTATCAGCCTATTACGCTAGCCTAAAGTAGCCTGCAACCGTTAACGATTCACACCTGCACGGCGATAACCTATTGCTGTGCAGGTGCTTCAATAAAGCACAGGCTGAATCGAGTATCAGTAAAAGGTCGGCCTGCTGACCTCTTAAAGTGGCATTAGGCTCTAAGATATTACAATCAAAGGTGTTTGTTTTTGCTCAAAAGAGGTATGCTTTCGTCCATAGAAAGTCCTGGCCATAAAGCGCCTGGCACTCATTCATTGATCAGCAGGAATCGTCACCCAATGGAATCTAAAGCCAGATGCATTATTGTTGGCGCGAGTCATGCGGCAGCGCAACTCGCACCCGCGTTACGTCAGCAGGGGTGGACCGGCTCTATCTCCATGATTACTGATGAGTATTACCTGCCCTACCATCGCCCGCCATTATCAAAAGACTTTCTTGCCGGAACCAAAGACCTTGAGCAGATTCTTATCCGCTCCCCAGAGATCTATCGCAAATGTAACATCGGCATATCCATGGGTGCGACGGCAACCGCCATAGACCGCGCCAACAAGCA
>CAJJAO010000018.1 GCA_905182265.1 gamma proteobacterium HTCC2207
CCCACGCACTAACCCACAAGAGATCCTTCGTCAGTGCACTCTATCAGGATGACAAATTAGAAAACGTCTTATCCCCAGCCTTACAAACCTGCTTCTCACCACTAGAGACAGTGAACTCCAAGTCCAAGACAGTACTCACAAAGTGCCATTGGTTAGTCGCAGCCTCGGGTGTCAGAACGAGCTCAGACCAGCCCCGCTGTGCCGTATCGACCGCCACCAACTCAGTACTAGCATCCATCATCGCCTGTGCCAGAACAGCAGGCTCCGTCGCCAAATAAGTTTCCAAACCAGGACTGCTCACACCAGGAGTACCAATCTCAACACCCACAGCCTGGCCATCATTGTCAGCCAAATTAAAGACCCAAGCATTATGGGTATCGCCGGCCAATACCACAGGATTTACCCCATGGTTCGCCAAACTCTCGAATACACGATCTCGGCAGGCCCCGTAACCGTCCCAAGCATCCAAGTTAAACGGTAAGCCATTGCCTGCCAATTGCTGCATCATTTGTAAAATCGGACGATACGCAGGGTCGGTCTCTTCGAGCTTGAGCTGCTCATCGGTTAACGCCGGTAGACCCAGCTTACCTATTAATACTTGCTGGCCAAGTATCTGCCAAGTAGCGCCGCGTTTCTTACTGGACTGTAACTCTGAGTCCAACCACTGTTCCTGATCGGCACCCAAAATAGTACGGGTCTTGTCTTGCAGAGCTCCTGCTATAAAGCCCTCGGTATCCGGCAGGTAATACCAACCCTGGGGTAATGTCTCTGCGGTCAAACTTTTAATACGCTCATAATCCATAATCGGAACTGGCTTACCGCTGGCGAAATCGAACGGAATATTAATGCGCTGCAGCTGGTCTTTGCCTGGCAAGGTATCGTCACTAACTAGCGTTACTCCAGCGTCGGACAGTTGAAACAGGCCCGAACGCATGGGTAAGTCAGTACTGTAATTTAGTGGGCGATCGCGGCCGTGTAATCTGGTGTCCAGCATTATCAGGTCAGCTAGATTACCCAGCTTAAAGCTGCGGTAAATAGGACCCTGATCTCCAGCCTTGGCAGTTCGAATGGGCATCCACTCATGGTAAACCTGACGTGCATTATGTAGGCGGGTGTGAAAATCACCCTCACCTTCATTATGGTTTTCGGCACCGTCTTTCCAAGCATCATTGGTCAGCTCATGATCGTCCCATACACAGATAAAGGGGTGACGTGCATGGACTGCTTGCAGGTCTGCGTCTGTGCGGTACAGACCGTAGCGCATGCGGTAATCTTCGATGCTCAAAATTTCATTAATGGGTTCTACTTGGCGACCTAGGTCATCGGTAGCCACTGTGTTGGAATAAACACCTTCGGCATATTCGTAAATGTAGTCACCCAGATGCAGCACCAGGTCCAAATCTGTATTGGCCATATGGCGGTAGACATTAAAATAACCCTGGGGGTAATTGGAGCAGGACGTAACACCTAAACGAAACTCACTGACATCGCCCACGGGCAATGTGCGGGTGCGCCCTACTGGGCTGGTAAAGCCGTCACCGGAAAATCGATAAAAGTAATGGCTGTTGGGTTTTAGTCCGGTGGCGTCAACTTTAATGGTGTAATCAGATTCTGCCGATGTAGACGTCTCGCCGGCGCTGACTATCTGTTTGAAGCTTGCATCTTTTGCTAGCTGCCAACTGCACTTTACTGTGCTGTGCTGGCCATCACCCGGCAGTAAGCGAGTCCACAAAATGACTCGGTCTGATAAGGGGTCACCGCTGGCAACACCATGAGTAAAATAAAACCGCGATGCGGCCTGTACCTCAAAACCTCGCAAGGCCAATACACCCAGACTAGTACTAAACCCTTTTAATAATTGGCGACGATTCAAACCCGCTTTGCTCATATTACTTTGCTCTTGGTGACAAATTATTATGTCGTAAGAGTAACCCATAACGAGCAGTGCCGTACGTTAAACCTCCCTATTTTAATAAACCAATTAGTGCCTCTATTTGCTGGCTGCTATTACAGAGGTGAGGCGACAACCGAATACCCTTGGCTCTGCTATCAAAGTGCACCTGCTGCGCCTGCAGTCGCGTTACCAACGTCTCTTGGTGGTCGCCAAAATGAATAATCACAGTACCGCTGCGAGACTGCACATCAGCGGGAGATACCAGCTGAGTCGGACTGAGTGCCTCAATTATTTTGTCACACAGCAGTAAGTTGTGGGCGCGAATAACATCGACTCCGGTACTGTTGATAAATTGCAGACTATGAGCGGCTACAACATAGGGATAAACCGACGGCGTGCCACCCCAAAAACGCAGGGCATTATCTGCATACTTAAACTGGTGTATATCAAACTCAAAAGGATCTGCATGGGAAAACCAGCCTACATTTTGTGGCTCGCAGCGGGCAATAATCTCAGGCCTGACCCACATAAAAGCAGCACCGGGGCCACCGCCTACCCATTTAACACAGGACCCCACCACAAAGTCAGCAGACCAAGCCTGTAAATCGATGGGTAAAATAGCGATGGACTGTGCAATATCCACCAGAGAAATAATTCCTTTGCTGCGACTGAGTTCGGTGATTTTTTGAACTGGCAACTGCCGACCATTATTTGACTGCACATGGGTTACCAAGACCATGCCCACATCTGCCGTCATATGGTCTGCCCAAACATTGAGCTCTGAGGTGTCAGCTTGCGCTGGAATAAACTTTAAACGGTACCCGCCTGCCCCTGCTTTTTGTAACGCAAAAGCAATGGAGGGAAAGTCCTCTTCACTGAGCAGGATTGTATTTTTAGCCTTATCAAGCGTCAGAGAATCAATAATTTTTGCCACTGCGCTAGACAGACTTGTCTGGGGGCAAAAGCTGTCTAGATCGCCATTAAGCAAGGTTGCCAGCTGGGCACGAAAACCATCGATTTCCTTTAACCAATGGCTCCAGATGTCCCGATTACCCGACTGCCAGGGTTGCCAGAAGGCGGCAGCTGCAGCCTGTTCTGCATCACGCAGAGGCAGACCCACAGAATGGCTGAGCAGGTAGGTGCCCAGATGTGGACTAAAGCACTTGGCAATTCCCTCGTCTGGTTTATCACCCATCATGACAAACAAGCCTTGAGGCTCTGAATGTCACCGTGACGAGTTCTAAACTCACCACCCACATCAGCAGCACAGCGCATATCGCAAAGCTTACGAAGGCCTTTTAGCAGTACTGGCAACGGTGGTCCGCTGGCCGTGATACCTGCAGTATTAGTGAGGTCCCCTTCCTCTGCCGGCTTCTCAATAAATTTGCGCACTAGCTGCTCATGGTGCTGCAGCGCTGTATTGCCATGGGCCTCGCAGACTTGCAAAAATAGTGCGAGGTTTTGCTCAAACCAAGGTTGCTTGTGGTCACTCTCTTTCGCTGCCTGCAAAAAGCTATCGAGCAAACTTTGCCGCCGCATAGAGTCTCTTAGCACTAGCTGATCTTCCGGACGCATAAACAAAAATTTGTCGACGAGTAGCTGAGAATAATAAGGGTCGTCGGCCTGGCAAACCCCCAGTAGTAAATCAATCACATTGATGCCAGCAAAGTCGCCGGCATTGGCTCCCCGATATTCGTGGAGCCCTACTCTGTGGGGCCGGTAATAGGGCCGTACAGAATAGAAAAAACTGTCGGTATCGAGTTTGTCGAATAACAGCTGATTAAACCGGCACACGTCTTCAAGTGCCTGCTTGGCTGTCAGCAATAAATCGTAGGTCACTGGGTGGGAAACACCTAAAGGAAGAATCTGTCTCAGTGCTTCGGACGCGCGAATAAAAGCAAACACACTGCGAGTGTTGTAATCGAGAAAGATTTTTTCATCGTCGAGATGAGTAAAGGTTTTGTACAACCCGTTAACGGCGCGGTTATGAGTTTCTAAATGGCAAGATGCAAAGCGTGGAATAACCCCCAAAGAGGCGCCCAGCTGCATGGCTAGTGCCGAGGCTTCTTGCAATGGTGATTTCGTTTCTCTAGAGGGCTCGGTAATATCATGGCGGCGACAAGCGGCCATATAAAACCCGACATTGCCCAGCACATCAAAGCCACTATCAAAGCCTTCGTCGGTATTACCCTCATGAAGCAGGTCGATAATAAGTTCGCGCCCTTCGTCTACTAACTGCTGCTTAATGCTGTCACCCATGCCGCTGGTTGACTGCCGGTCGGCGGCAGCAAAATAACTCTTTTCTAAAACCGTATTCATGTCTCTGAAATCACTGCGAATCCAGCTATCCAGTGCCTGCGCTTTTTCTGTCATGGGGGTTGCTCTCTAGAAGCTAATAATGCCGAAATGCTATCAAAAAAACCCGAGCAGTTTCGGCCAATTATTACCTATATGAATCGAATTGATGTACGATTCAACCTACTTTTTTATTTTATATAGCCGATTATGCCAATATCTAGCCATAACTTAGATAGCATTGATATAAAGATCCTCAATGCCCTCCAAGCCAACGCCCGCATTAGTAATGCCGAGCTAGCCACCAGTGTTAATCTCTCCCAGACGCCATGCCTAAGACGCTTACGTAAACTCGAACAAAGCGGGCTCATAGAGCAGTACAGCGCCCGCCTTAATCACAGTATGCTCGGCATCAATGTATCGGCCTTTGTGTTTATAAAGCTCAACAAAAATACCTCGAGCAACGCAGCAGAATTTGAAACTGCGGTTAGCGCTTTTCCCGAGGTATTAGAATGCTGTGTTTTGGCAGGTGTTCACGACTATGCACTGCGAGTCGCCATGGCTGACCTGCAAGCCTTTGAGATATTTTTAAAAGATAAGCTGGCAAATGTGGATCAGGTAGAAAATATCGAGTCGACCATTATTCTCAACCAGACAATGACCCGCCACTCGCCTGAACTGAAAACCCAATAACGATCATTTAGATTTGGGCAGCCGAGAAAAAAGCTGATTCACTAGGTCTGCACAGCGCTCAATATGCCCAATACAGTCCCATACTAGCGGGGGTATTCCATGGGCTGATTCATTGCGCTGCTGGGGGAGTATTTTCTCGAGAGAATGACAATAGCTATTGTCTTCATCTGGTTCTTTTATATGCCTAAACATAGAGTCCTGCAGCCAATTTTTTTGGTTGGCTAAGGTTAATAACTGCCGCAGCATAAGGTCTTGCCTGTTGGTCTTAATACGCAGGGCATATTCGATGACACTGTAGGCCTTGAGCTGGAGTTCGGAGCCTAGGGAATAAAAAAAGTACGAGTACAGGGCCATATTTCTGGCGATGTTAAATTGGCCCCTAATGGTTTGGGGTACGCCTTGGTGTAGCTCTATAGAGGCAATTTTTTCATGATGAGTGGTAAGTTCTACTTTTTTACCACCAATTTTTTCTAGAAAGAGGTGCTGTTTATCAATGTACATTAACTCGTCAAGGGATTTCAGTGAGTTCATTCAGAGTTCCTTTCTGATTGGGTTTAACGTGGGGGAAAAGAAATATCTCAGAGATAGGCATCTGAATCCTTTCAAAAGCTAGCCTATGTAGTCATAGCTGGGTATGTGGCCGGTTGCAACATAGTGGGGTGTTTCTGGGCTTTTTTTCCCGAAGGGTTGGGGCGTAGGGTTGGGGCGTAGGGTTGGATCTTAGGGTTGGATCTTAGGGAGTGCTATAGCGCCTAGGCCTACCCTGGCGATCGGTCCCATGGGTGCAACCCTTTTTAGCGTTCGCTCAACTCGCTTCGCTCAGACAGTGAGCTCTCTTAATCTGAAAACGATTACACCCATAAGCTGGCCCTGATTGAACGCCAGGGTAGGCCTAGGCACTATTTGGATTCTCGAGGTACATCTAGGTAAGCAAAAAATAAAACAGCAGGGTGAGAACCCTGCCAGAATTTTGCTCAGATATTAAGGTTTACCTAATTAGTGCTCCGAACCAATAGACTACTCGCTGCGCTCGAGATAACGGTAAGCTAGGGAAATCATGAAGGGAAACAGGCGCTCTGAACTTCAGTATTTGGCACCATAGTCGAGCAACATGTCGCATACCTGATACAGTCGCTCCCGCGTTGCCCTACTGAACTTTCCTGTACTGATAAAGCCATGAGTACAGTCCGGTAGGTGCAGATGGACCATATTGGTCTTAGCTTGATTAAGCTTATCTACAAATGCTAAACCTTCGTCCCTCAACACATCGTATTCGGCAGTTACCATCAGGGTATCCGGTGTAACGCTCATGTCCGCACAGAGCAAAGGACTAGTCTTAGTAGCTAACGACTCCATATCCTTTGGTAAATAGGAATCCCGAAAAAACTCCATTGTCTTTTGAGTTAAGATCAAGCCCTTACCAAATCGACGAATCGAATCCGACTCACCACTCATGTCCACCCAAGGGTAGAGCAAGAATTGAAAGGCTGGCGCAGCACTTAAATCACCCTCCAATAGATCACCAAAAGTCTGCATCGACAAAACCGCCGCTAGATTACCGCCGGCACTATCACCACCCATACCAATAGCGGTCTTATCAATAGCCAGCTCAGTGGCATGATCAACTACCCAATTCCAAGCATCCAAACCATCCTGCAACGGGCCCGGAAACACAGTCTCAGGCGCCAGCCGGTAGTCCACAGAAATAATATTCATATTGCCGCGACTGGCCAGTAAGCTACAAAAGCCATGGTGACTTTTAAAACTACCAATCACAAAACCACCACCGTGGAAATAAACCATGGTCAGCTTGGGCACAGTCTTTTTGGGGCGATAGATTCTAATGCCTAGCTCACGTTCGCCCACATTGATCGATCGATTTTCAGTACTGACATCAAATCGGGAACCGCTACCAAATAGCGTATCAAAGCTATCGTAAACAAGTCGAAAAGTACCCAATGGGGAAAGGTGCAACCCTGGACCAGCATTGCTCAGATTGCAGAGAATTCTCTGCCCTGTAATAAGTTTCATAGAACTATTGTTATCAGTGTTCATGGGCTTGATCGCTATATGGAGGTTGCCTAGGCTTTTGCGTCGAGCTCTTTTAAGGTCTGGCTCGCTGCTTGATACGAGTAACCTAAAGCAATCCTGCCTCCCTAGCAATCAATACCAAAGTTTTACGCCGTCGAATTTGACTGACGAGTATTCAAACCTGGTGGCACCTGTAACTGCCCAGAACGCTGCTAACTATCCATGGCTTTGCTAGAGGGACTAGAGGGGCTAGAGGGATGTTATTCGACAGCCTGAACCCCTTCCAAGCAAACTGCATAGGCCTCTTCACCCATATACTCAATTTCAGTTTCAGTGTTCAAGCATCGTTTCTCTACCCCTGGGCTTGGTATATCGACATAACGCTCGACATAACTCCAAGGGTGCTTTTGTAACACCTGGTTATCAGAGGGCAGCAAAAGGTATCGGTTTTGGTCTATTGTCGCGATATCTGTCTGCAATAAAGCCACTTCATTCCATATTGCCTCAAGTTCGATAGCATCACGGGTCGTAAAGATAGTCTCAAGATCGTAATTAAAGTAGTTGTTAGCGGGGTTGTTAAAATAAACCTGCAGGCCATGTAAACGACCATCTACAACCTCCACTATGCCAACCCTGCGCAGAGCTTCATTTTCTAGAACCTCATAAAGCAGATCTCCAGGGGAGAACTGACTGAAATGAATTAGCCGTTCAATACCAGCATCAGTAGTTTGTTTTTTTTCAAACAGCACCCTGTTATCTGCAAACAAGGCATTTTTAGAAATCATTATTTCACGTACAAGAAAATTAGAATTTAACTTTAAGTTTTCGAGGGTTAATACGTAGGTGTCGCCCTCTGAGTTTAGCGGTTCACCTACAGAATTTACTGAGACGCCATAAAACCCATAGAGAGTAAATTCAATATAATCATCCTCTAAATCAATATATTCTCCCTGACTAAAAAAGTTGTAAGTCATGGTGTCAAAGGACTCTCTTGCCAGAATCGTCTCAACCGATAACTTATCTAACTCCACCCTACTGTTGCTCTGATATTCCTCTTCAATAACCCGACCGATCGCAAACGCAATTTTCAGGAAATCTACTATTACCTCACCATAGGCCTGTAGTTCAGAATCACCCGAAGCGATAAAGTCATCATAGAAGGTGAAAACGTCAATACTGAATTTAAGGCTTAACTCATTAAGGACATTGTCTACCTTGCTCAATACATTAGTAGCTACGGCATTTGCTGCTGGGCCGCAGCCGTCTACATCGTCAATATTAATACCGTCCAGCTCTTCTGTTATGAAAGGCAGAAACAAGGTCGTTAAGGGCGTTATATTTGCGCGGTACTCTCCTTGCTCGCCTACAGCACCCTCTGAAAAATACGGCAAATAATAGAGTTCATAGGCTGAGGTGACATCACCGCGCACAGAATCGAGAGCACCCAGAGGAACCTGGGCAATTCTCGGGCGCTTTTGAGAGCAATCGATCGACCAGCTGTCGATTCCGGCAAAATCCTCTTCAAGAAAATAGTAGGTTTGATTATCGGTGTCTTCATAGGCACTTGGCTCGTTGCTGTCCTGCTGGAGATTCCAATTATTGTCGATAAAGATATTGGCACCACTAATGTACCCATCAATAACCTTGGTTTTAAAGATTTTGGATGCAATGGCCGCTTCGGGGATTTCGGGTGCAGGGCTTCCGCCGCCACAGCCGGCTAAGGACAAAAATATCAAGCAAAATAGTAATGGCTTCATTCACATAACCTTCTTAATTGAGTTATTTTGAAAGCGCTAATCGAGGCATTAATTGAGACAATGCACCATAGACATTACACCCGCCGTCTATGTGACTTTAAATAGTTTTGCAGCTTGTTCATGTTACTAGCGCTTGTAGCTAATAGCCCAAATTCGCCATAGGACTTAAGACATTAAATGTTCTTACTAATATGCACGAATGTGTCGGAATGCTATTCTGTTGCAAACAATTAATGGCGGCACCGACAACCTATATCGGAAAGCGCCAGCTCTATAAACCGATTTGTTCACTGCACCTTTGATTCACATTTAATGTACCTTTGGCGTACGTCTGATCGCAGCTACTCTGGAATACAAGCATGCACAAGAATCTGCTAACAGATCCCATAAGCCCCACATTAGCCAGATTGGCGGCACCCAATATTATTGCGATGTTTATTATGCTCGCCACGTCCATGGCAGAGGCCTTTTATATTGGCCAGCTTGGAACTGCCCCTTTGGCCGGTCTGGCACTGGCATTCCCCATGATCATGTTAACCATGATGATGGCGGGAGGCTCTTTTGGTGGTGCTATTGCAGGCGCTGTTGCTCAGCAATTGGGTGCTGGAAACAGAGATGGCGCTGAGTCAGTTGCACTGCATGCATTTATATTGACCATTGGTTTTTCGGTTCTGTTCTCTTGGTTATTTCTCAGCTTTGGAGCAACGATCTACAGCACTCTCGGAGGCAAAGACGATGTGCTAAAAGAAGCGTTAGCCTATTCCGACCTTTTCTTCAGTGGTTGCATGGCAATATGGCTAGCCAATGTGTTTAACGCCGTTATCCGTGGTACGGGACAAATGAACGTAGCGGCCGGTGCCATGGCACTTGGCTCAATAATCCAGATTTTAGTGTCAGCTGTGTTTGTCTTTGGTATAGGTCCGTTTCCTGCACTAGGCATAGCAGGAGCTGCAGTGGGTAGTATCGTTGGCTTTACTGTTGCTGGGCTATTACAGCTCTGGTTTTTGATGCGCACATCAGCCGTATTGCAATTGCGATTTAACGGCATCTCAATCCAAGCCTCCGCGTTTTTGGATATTCTGAAAGTGGGCAGCATGGCCTCGGTCTCGCCCCTGTCTTCGGTTTTGACCGTCATTATTATCACCTCCATGATGGCCAGACTTGGCGTTGATGTGTTGGCGGGATATGGCATTGGTGCTCGTTTGGAATTCCTGATGATCCCGCTGATATTTGGGATTGGCTCGGCCTCAATTACCATGGTGGGCACTCATTTTGGTGCTGGGAAATACCAGAGGGGAGTTAAAATTGGCTGGATCTCGTCGTTCTATGCTGCCGCATTAGCCGGATCTATGGGCCTAATACTCTCCTTATTTCCATCTCTTTGGGCCAACCTATTTACCGATGTGGAGACAGTGCGGGCGGCATGCCGAAGTTACCTACAAATTGTCGGCCCATTTTACGCATTCTTTGGTTTAGGCCTGTGCCTATACTTTGCATCGCAAGGTGCAAGGCGATTGCTGTGGCCGGTGATGGGGGCCTTCGCTAGACTTTTGGTCGTCGCCTTTGGCGGCTGGTACCTTAGCAATCAACCCAACGCTAGTGCCGAGGACTTCTTTGTGCTGATATGCATCGCCATGGCAACCTACGGGCTGGTAACCGCCGCAGTGGTCTATCTGGGCGCATGGACTCAAGGGCTGAATTTAAAGGCTGAGCGGACCTCTCCAGAGATAAATGACTTAGCAGACGCCAACCCTTGAGCTGCAGGGATATTTCGTAACCAATAACGCTAAGGCTTTTAACGACTTGTCCAGATTGAAATGTCGTTTTATTTTTCATGTTGTTATACTCCTGCCCTTGCCTCTCGGCAGCCTTATATCAAGGGCTTAGACGATAATGGGGTCAGTACCAAAATTCAGCATGATTGAGCTAAGCCATTGAACATTAACAGAAAATTCTGCGTTGCACCCATGCTCGACTGGACCGATCGTCACTGTCGCTATTTTTTGCGCCTGATCAGCCAGCACAGCGTGCTGTACACCGAGATGATTACCACCGGCGCCATAATCTATGGCGATACTGACTACCATCTGCAAATGGATTCGTTTGAGCACCCTGTAGCACTGCAGCTGGGCGGTAGCAGTCCCACCGATTTAGCCAAGGCCTGTGTGTTGGCCAGCAAGTATGACTATGCTGAGATTAACCTCAACTGTGGTTGCCCCAGTGATCGGGTTCAGAATGGTATGTTTGGCGCTGTGATGATGAAGAACGCGCAAGTGACTGCCGACTGTATGGCTGCCATGCGCGATGCAGTGGATCTGCCGGTTACGGTCAAACACCGCATTGGCGTGGACGATTTTGATAGCTATGAGTTTCTCTGCGACTTTGTCGGTACTGTGGCTGAGACTGGCTGCCAAACCTTTTTGGTCCATGCCCGCAAGGCTTGGTTAAAGGGTCTTAGCCCCAAGCAGAATCGCGAGGTTCCTGAGCTCAACTATGATCGGGTCTATCAGCTCAAACAAGACTTCCCCGATTTAGAGATTATTATTAATGGCGGAGTGACTGACTTGGAACAGTCCAAGCAGCATCTCGAGCGCCTTGACGGCGTTATGGTCGGCCGCGAGGCCTATACAAACCCATACTTACTAGCCAGTGTAGATCAGCAATTCTATGGCTCTAACGCACCGATTAAATCCCGTGAAAAAATCGCTGAAGAGTTCCTCAATTATGTGGATAATGAGCTGGCCAAAGGCACCCGACTGCAGGCCATGACTCGGCATATTTTAGGCCTCTATCACGGCATGCCTGGCGCGCGACAGTTTAGGCGCCATATCAGCGAAAACGCTTACAAACCCGGTGCAACCATCGACGTGTTGACCACTGCATTAGCCAAAACAACAGGAATGAACCATGACAGATAAGAGCAAACTTGCCCAGTTAAAGGAAATGACGACCGTGGTTGCCGATACTGGGGATTTTGATGCTATTGCGCAGTATTCCCCTGAAGACGCAACGACCAACCCTTCTCTGCTATTGAAAGCGGCCCAGATGCCTGCTTATCGCGGATTGGTTGAGGGCGTGATCAAGTCTGTGACTAGCGGTAAGCTATCTTCTGCTGAACAGCTATCGGCTTGCATGGATAAGTTGGCTGTCGGTTTTGGTGAAAAAATTCTCGAGACTATTCCGGGCCGAGTTTCTACAGAAGTTGATGCGCGCCTGTCCTTTGATAAAGATGCCTCTATTACTAAAGCTCGCCAGTTGATTGCGATGTATGAGCAGGCTGGTGTTGGTAAGGAGCGGGTTCTGATTAAAATGGCCTCTACTTGGGAAGGTATTAAGGCGGCTGAGCAGCTAGAAAAAGAAGGCATTAACTGCAACCTAACCCTACTGTTTAACTTTACTCAGGCTGCGGCGGCCGCGGATGCTGGCGCTTACCTTATTTCTCCTTTTGTGGGTCGTATTCTGGACTGGTATAAGGCTAACACTGACCTGGATGACTATGCTCCGGCCGATGATCCCGGTGTACAGTCGGTGACGCGCATCTACAACTATTACAAGCAGCAGGGTTACAACACTGTGGTAATGGGCGCAAGCTTCCGCAATCTTGACGAGATTACTGAGTTGGCTGGCTGCGACCGGCTGACTATTAGCCCTCAGCTTTTACAGGCTCTCGATGACGATTATGGCGTACTTGATCGCAAGCTCGACCCGGCCAATACGGGCTCGACTATCCATTACCAATTCGGCGGTGAGAGTTCTTTTCGTTATGAGCTAAACGATGATCCGATGGCAACTGAAAAACTCTCTCACGGTATTCGCGCTTTTGTGGCGGACCAAATTAAACTTGAAACTTGGCTGCGGGACATCCACTAATGATCAGTAAAATAAAAGGGTTTTTCGCTAAGAATGTTCTTGAGTCTGACGACGCTTCCGTTAAAAGCGAGCAACTTGCGGCGGCGGCTCTGCTGGTTGAGGTGATGGTGATTGACGGCAACTTGGATGAGCAGGAGCTTGCTTCTATCAGCCAGACTCTGTGCCAAATTTTGGAGCTGTCCAGCGATCAGGTCGATGAGCTTATTCTTTTGTCCCGCGATGAGGTGTCTGAGGCTACGTCGCTCTATCAGTTTACCCGTGAGATCAATACTCACTTCAGTGCGGACCAAAAGATGAAGCTGCTTACTGCGATGTGGCGAGTGGCCTATGCTGATGGTCACTTGGATAAGCATGAGGAGGGTATTATTCGCCGCGTGGCTGATTTACTACATATCCTTCACAGTGATTATATTCGTTGCAAGCTGGCTGCTCGGGAACAGCGCTAGACAGCCTTCCAATCATACCCAGCTCGCACTGGCACTCTGCCGCCTGCTGTCATCTCGTACCCAAAGAGCTTCTTTGGGCATGCTAAACATAGAATGAGATATATTGGTGCGGAGCACTTGCCCGGCTTACCTACCCCTGTCCTCTTTCAAAACACGACGTGAATACATCCCTGTAGTCTCGGAGCCAGCATCCATGCTGGCTACGGTTTTGAAAGAGGACAGGGGTAGGTAAGCCTCAATATCGAAGCGGGTTTCTAGGTAGGGAGTTCTGTTTTTTGTTTTTTTTATTTACTTATTTAGATGCACTGCGAGAGTCCAGATAGACCCTGGGGGAGCCCTGGCGATCAGTCAGGACCCGCTTATGGGTGTGATCATTTTCAGATTGAGAGAGCTCACTGTCTGAGCGAAGCGAGTTGAGCGAACGCTGAAAAGGGTTGCACCCATGGGACCGATCGCAAGGGCTTCACCAGGGTCTATTGCCCCCTCCCAATAACTAATAACCAAAAATCACTAAATCGGCGCTAACCCAGAATCCACATCGGCATTCTGCCCACGATGGCGCAGATAATGATCCATCAGCGTAATCGCCAACATCGCCTCAGCAATGGGCACAGCACGAATACCAACACAGGGATCGTGGCGACCAGTAGTGACCACCTCAGCAGCCTCGCCAGCAGTATTAATAGACTGGCCAGGAATACGCACACTTGAAGTTGGCTTGAGCGCAAGGTGAGCAATAATGTCTTGGCCAGACGAAATGCCTCCAAGTACACCACCAGAATTATTAGAGAGAAAACCACCGGGGGTTAACTCGTCACGGTGCTCTGTGCCCTTCTGGGCAACCACATCAAAACCAGCACCAAGCTCAACACCTTTTACGGCATTAATGCCCATTAGGCTGTGGGCAAGTTCGGCATCAAGACGGTCAAAGATTGGCTCACCCAAACCCACAGGCATGTTTTTAGCCACAACAGTCACTTTGGCGCCAATGGAATTGCCCTCTTTGCTTAGAGCTTGCATATAGGTTTCTAGCTCTGCGACCTTATCCGGATCCGGGAAAAAGAACGGGTTATTTTCAATTTCAGACTGCTCAAAACGCTCAGCGATAACGGGTCCCAACTGGGAGACATAGCCGAAGATTTCAATGCCTAGGCGCTCTTTAAGATACTTTTTTGCGATGCCACCAGCGGCAACGCGCATGGCTGTTTCCCGGGCTGAACTGCGTCCGCCACCGCGATAATCTCGCTCACCATACTTCTGATGGTAGGTATAATCTGCATGAGAAGGTCTAAATAAGTCTTTGATTTTGCTGTAATCTTTGGACTTTTGATCCTTGTTTTCGATCATCATTCCGATCGAGGCGCCGGTGGTGCGACCCTCGAAAACGCCAGACAGTATTTTGACTTCGTCGTCTTCTTTGCGCTGGGTTGTGTAGCGAGACTGGCCGGGCTTGCGACGATCTAAGTCTGGCTGTAAATCGGAGGCGCTTATCTCCAAACCGGGAGGACAGCCATCAACAATACAGCCAATCGCCAAACCATGGCTTTCGCCAAAGCTGGTGACTGTAAAAAGTTTTCCTATGGAATTTCCGGACATAGTTTTCTCAAGCTCTTCGGTAACCGTTTTGAATGATCGTGATTATACGTAAATCAGGAAAAAGATTCCTGATGTTCAAGTAACTCATTGCGGGTCAATACAAATACCCCAGCATCGCCCTCTGAGAACTCGAGCCAGATAAAGGGCACATTGGGAAAAGCAGCCTCTAGAGCCACTGAAGAATTGCCAACTTCAACCACCAGTACACCGGATTCAGTCAAATAATCTGCGGCCTCTCGGAGTAGCCGTCGAGTAAAATCTAAGCCGTCTTTGCCAGACGCCAATGCCAGTTCCGGTTCGTGTTGGTACTCACTGGGCATCTCGGCTAAGTCGTTGGCATCGACGTAGGGCGGGTTACTCACAATAAGATCAAAGCGCTGGCCACCTAGGCTGTCAAACAGGTCGGACTCAAGCGCCCTCACCCGGTCGGCAACCTCATGTTTGGCTATATTCATGTTTGCTATAGCTAGGGCTTCGCCGGATATATCGCTGAGTACTACTTGGGCTTGCACAAAGGCGTAGGTGCAGGCAATACCTATACAGCCACTGCCTGTGCAGAGATCCAATACATGACTGGGCTCGTATTCACACCATGGTCTAAAACCACTGAAAATAAGCTCTGCCACTGGCGATCGAGGAATAATTACTCGTTCGTCAACCACGAAGGGTAAGTCGCAGAACCAGGCGATTCCAGTGAGGTAGGGAGCGGGAATACGCTCTGTTACTCGGCGCTGATAAAGGGCCTGAACATCGGATTGCTGCTGAGGCGTAAGTGGTTGAGTGAGCAGTGATCGGTCTGCATCTGGCGGCAAATTGAGCACTGAGGACAGTAAATATACGGCCTCGTCCCAAGCGTTTGTGGTGCCATGCCCAAAGTACAGTTGTTCAGCTTCAAATAGCTGTTCACCGCGCTCAAGCATGGCTGCAACGGTTAATGCCGTTGAATTATCTGTGTTGTGTGTCAATTCTGTCATTGCGCCTCCGACGAGGTAATATTTTACCTGTGAAACTGGCAATGGTCTTTAGTTTGTTGGAAAATGACCGGCTATTAAAATAGAAGTCCTAAAACAAGGAATAACCATGAAAGATCATTACGCAAAGATTATTGAGAGCACCGGAGAAGATGTCTCTCGCGCGGGCTTGTTAGATACCCCTGATCGCGCAGCCAAGGCCTTTGCCTATCTCACCAGTGGTTATGACATGGATTTGGACCAGGTCGTCAACAACGCCCTGTTTCCCTCTGATTCAGAAGAAATGGTGATCGTGAAAGATATCGAGCTGTTCTCGCTCTGTGAACATCACCTGCTGCCCTTTATTGGTAAATGTCATGTTGCATACATTCCTAACGGCAAGGTTCTAGGACTGTCTAAGGTAGCTCGCGTAGTTGATATGTTTGCCCGCCGCTTGCAGATCCAAGAAGCACTGGCCCAGCAAATAGCCTCTACGATTCAAGAAGTTACGCAGGCTCGCGGCGTTGCAGTGATTGTTGAAGCCAAGCATATGTGCATGATGATGCGCGGTGTTGAAAAGCAAAATTCTTCAATGAAAACGTCTGCCATGTTGGGTAGCTTCCGGACTGAACAGTCTACTCGCACTGAGTTCTTGGCGCTACTGAACAACCAGTAATTCAAGACTGCCCAAACACCAAAAGCCCGATACTGCTTAGCAATATCGGGCTTTTTTGTGTTTCGCTTATTTGCGTATTCTACGCCTGGTTTATATCAACAGCTCTTTATCAGCCCTTATCAAGAGCCCTTATTAAAAGTAGGTGCCACTATCTGCATCGTCAGGTAGTTATCTACCAACGTTGTCCTGTTCCACCACAGACCGCACAGCTAACCTGACCTTGAATACAGAGATTGCACCGGTGCTTCTGCAGCCCAGCACAAATGCTACAGTCACCTTTACCGTCCGCACTGGCGACGAAACACCTCATACAGCGAATATTGCCGCTACCCTGACAAACATTACATTTATGAATTTTACTGCCGCAACACACTGTGCAGGTGGCGGCCTCTAATTCACTTTCCTGTATGGCTGCGTAAGTGCCATTTAATTTAGAGCTATTTACATCAGAATCACTTACAACGGGATTACCTATAACGATACTGCCTATATCGATACTACTCATTCAGCTAGACTCCTGTCTGCTTGCCAGCCTTGGGGGGTTAATCAAAATACATGCTTGAATGGCTGTATCACATCACTTTAGCCTTGTAGATAAAGCGCAAATGACTGAAATCAATCGTTACCACTCCCGACCACTAGACGTACACCGCTGGTCATCATGAAGAGAAGTAATTATCTGCAAATGTCGCCTTAGTCTTAGTCCAGATTCCAAGTTCACTATTAGCGCAGGTACTTGGGGCCTGCAAGGTATTATTAAGATCCCTTATAGGAAGGATGACTTTGTCTTCATTGTTACCTATGGGCAGTCTCAAGGTGATCATGACTTTGATGAAGGTATAACCAAAGATGGCGTTGCTGCCACTAATAATAATATGGTGTTGATTCGCAAGTTGTATGCGTTGCGGTTTAGGTAGATGCTCGGTGGCTTCCTTTAATCGAGCAACGAATTGACATAAAGGTATACTGTTGTCAAACGTGTCATAATGACAAAACGAGCATCGGGTACTGACTGTAAAAATATGCCAAATATAGCCAAAGAAAATAAGCGCGAAGCAATACTCAATGCTGCTTTCACAACGTTCAAAAATTACGGTTATCGCAAGACATC
>CAJJAO010000019.1 GCA_905182265.1 gamma proteobacterium HTCC2207
GGTTGTGGGCCTCAGCGAGGGAGGGATCAATCTGCAAGGCTCGGCTTACCGCCTGCAAAGCGCGCCCAAACTCACCCATGTCAACTAGTGCCTGAGACAGATTTGTCCAGCACTCTGGATAGTTGCCATCAACTTTAAGGGTGGTTTCATAGACTTTAACCGCTTCGGCCGCCCGTCCACTCTCTCTGAGCACATTGCCCAAGCTATTAAAAATAGTCGGGGTCATAGCCCCTATTTCAATAGATTTTTTAAAGCAGCGTTCGGCTAAATTGAGGTTACCCATGCCCTGATAAGCTAGACCTAGATTGCCTTGAGCCTGGGCATCAGCGGGATTGATTTTTAGTGCCTGTGTTATCAGCTGCACCGCTTCTTCATGGCGCCCGGTGTTAACACAGATCATACCCAGTAAATTGAGCCCGTGAATATTACGGCTATCGCCCAATATTACTTGACGAAATTTTTTCTCAGCGCCTTCCAAATTACCCTGTTGGTAGCACTCGAGTCCAGCTTTAAGTAAATCAGTGATTGTCATATGGACGTATTAAGCCTGTGGTAAATGTAAAAAGCCCCGCACTTAAGTGCGAGGCTTTAGTATACAGGCCATCCTTGGCCCCTGTGACTGTAATGGCTCGGTTAGAATTTATAACCAGCTCTTACACCCCAAATACGCTGACGACCATAGTCAGCCATAATGCGGCCACCACTAAATGCGTTCTGAGAAACTTTATACAGCTCATCTGTCGCGTTGTTAACGAAGGCTTTAATTTCTAAGCCGTCTGTTGGCGTTACCCAGGTAACTCGCAGATCGAGAGTGGTGTAACCAGATTGCTTAGCAAAACTATACTCATGATTCATCGTTTTGTAGTCAGCCTGATGATAGACAGTGGCACCCGGGATAAGAGCACCATTACCGCCTAGATCAATCCGATAGGAAGCATCAAGGTTAACAATATAATCTGGCGAGAAAGAAGCCTCTTCACCGCTAAGATCGTAGGTCGGCGTTGCTGTTACCTCATCATTATCTGATCTGAGCCAATCACCTCTGTGACCACCAGGACGGTAGGGGTAGTAACCGCCATCGGCGCTGCTCGCATCTGTAACAAACGGGGCTTCGGTAAATACCGCCTCGGTTACCTGGAATTCATCCAACTCTGTTTGGTCAAATATGACGCCCGCTATGATATTCAGCTCTTCTACTGGCTGCCACAATAGCTCTAGCTCAAGTCCTTTGGATGTTAGACCACCGCCGGTCTCTTGGCTTGAACAAATACTAGCGCCACAGGTCTCAAAAACCGTGTAAGACAGGTTAGTGTATTCACTGTGATAAAGGGCCGCATTAAATCTTAATGTGTTATCAGCCCATGAAGACTTTAAGCCTAATTCAAATGCATCTAGCTCATTTGGATCAAGAATCTTGCCAGCATCTACCGTACGAGCAATATAGCCGGTAGAAAAGCTACCGTAGATATTAATATCGTCGTTGAATGCGTAGTTAACGGCTAATTTATAGTCCGTGTGGCCTGAATCTATAACTTCTTCGCTACTACGCAGCTCGGTATAGTAACTTGCATTCAGCACTTCCGCGCGAGCCGTGTAGCCTTCACCCCAAACCGACTTGTCACCATAGTAGTTACTACCGTAATTGCTAGCTTTAGTCGAATCTTCCTGGCGGCGAACACCAGCAGAAACGGTCACGGCATCGGTAATGTCATATTCGGCATTGGCGTAGAGTGCTGAAGACTTAGACCCTCTGCGATCCCAAGTTGTCCAAGCAGGGTAGCCAGTGTTCGCATTCTGCTCAGCTTCAACATAGGCCCACACATATGCGCCGTTGTTATCATCCTCGTCCCACGAGTCAGACCAGTAGTAACCGAGCGTCCAGCGTAGTTCCGTATCCCCTTTCGAAGACAGATACATATCTATCTGATCGTTAGCAGAGAAGTCAACCGAGCCATCGGCTAAGCCGCCTGATCCAGCATCAACATCCCAGAGTACCAAAGACTCCGACTCACTGTGGCGTGCTTTAACACTGAGGTCTGCAAAGTCCAATTCCCAATTGAACTCAAGGGTCAAGGATTCGGCTTCAGCCTGCCAAGTGTTCGCAAAGTTGCCAGTTGTATTGTAATAGCCCGTCGGATCGGTTGCCGGGTCAGCGTTGTGATACGTACGGCCACCAGTTTGCACATCACCGTCTATTGGCGCCTTACGAGGGACAATATTGTCACTGAATCCATTTGAACGACCCGTTATAGGGTTTATGGGGAGACCTACATAGTGGGAGCCAAAGCTGGCATTGCCCATTGAGTCATTTTCCCACTTAGTGTATTCGACGTTTAAGTCCATAGTTTCAGTCGGGGCCCAAGATACTTGAGCTCGGATGTAACTGTTGTCTTCATCGCGAAGGCCACCTTTAGCAAAGGCCTTATTTTCAATCAACGGATCGCGCTCAGTGTTGCTACCGGTAAGGCGCACAGCGAGGGTGTCGCTGATCGGCAAGTTGACGAAGCCTTCAACCTTACGCATATCATAGTCGCCCACGGTGACCGCTACACCGTAATCGGTGCCTTCTGTGCTTGGCTTTTTAGAAACTATATTTACTAAGCCGCCGAGTGTATTGGCGCCATAGAGCGTACCCTGTGGGCCACGTAACACTTCTGCTCGCTCAAGGTCGATCCAGCCAGCCCAACTTGTGCCTCCGGCCAAGCCATTGGTGTATAGAGGCACGGCCTCACCATTCAAACCTGCAACGCCACCGCCTCGCATTTTGAAGCTAGGAAAGGGGCCTTTCCACTGTACTTTTAAACCTGGTGCCAACTTGGGTAAATCGATGCTGGAATAAACACCCAGATCATTCAATATACCGCCATCGATCGCCGTGATTGCAATCGGAATCTCCTGAGCATTAACAGACTGCTTAGTCGCTGTGACTATCACTTCGTCCATCATTGAAGTCTGAGCCAGCGCTGATGAAGCGATAAACGGCGCTAGTACCAACGTCGAGATAACGGAACTTAGTTTGGTTTTTCGGAAGTTACTTGTCATGGAAATCCCCCAAGGATTATTGTCATATTGTCTTTAAATTGTTGCTCTATTAGTCAGACATGAGCGACAACGTGTTACTGCTATTATTGCAATTTTGTATTAGTTTAGAATATTTTGACTTCGAATGCTAATTATTATGAGAAACTTCACTATGTGGCAAATAAAGCTTTATTTTTCAGAGACTTATAATTAATAAAAGCATACTTCGCATGCAAATTAACGGCAATCTTACTCTTAACTAGCTCCAGTGACACTATTGATTCGGCGCCTAATTAATTACCAGTCGCTCCATGTGATCTTATCCATAGCCTGGTAGACATCACCGAATAATTGTTCGGCATATACAGTTCAAATCACTTTTCTCTCTATATTTTGTTTATTCGGCAAGAGTCAAGCGAAGTCATATTTTAGATATTCGCGTTAGGTAACGACCACGTAAAGTGTTTTAGTCCAACGTACCTAGTTCATCAGGTGCGCTTAGGTAACGGAACATAGCCGCACGCTCTTACTCTGAAAAGCCAGCTTTATAGTAGCTTTCAGTTAGCTGTTTGAGATTGGTCCCGCAAACCTTGCTGAGTAAGGTGAGGTAACGACTGGAGAACACAAAAAAGCATTATCGTTCACGACTTCCCGCTGAGCTGTTTTCTGTGCCGTATAGCTTATTAATGCAGGCGTAATGACGAGCTTACGAGAGTTTAGATTGGCTTTGATAGCGAACGTCTCGTTCTCAGCATATTGAATAGCCCCACCTAAATGGATCGTTTTGAGTGTCTTGCGAACATACTCTCGCTAATCGCTGATCACTTACGAAAGTGCCAATAGCCGCCACTTTACTGTATTCGGACTAATTCGGCTTTGCCGCCATAGATTGGGTGTTTATCCCTGAGGAAAGACTGGAGTGGCTTGCAACAGTTGGCAAAACATAAACCTATCTCAATTAATTGGTTACACCTACCCGACTATTCCCACTCAATAGTGGCCGGCGGCTTGCTTGAAACATCGTAAGCAACTCTAGAGACATCGGAGATTTCGTTGATAATCCGGTTGGAAACTTTTTCTAGTAGCTCATAAGGAAGATGCGCCCAACGTGCTGTCATAAAGTCGATTGTCTCAACGGCGCGCAGTGCAATGACCCACTCATAGCGGCGTGCATCGCCCACTACACCGACAGATTTAACCGGCAGGAATACGGCAAAGGCCTGACTGGTTTTTTGGTACCAACCAAAGTTATGTAGTTCTTCGATAAAGATCGCATCGGCTTCACGGAGAATGGCGCAGTACTCGCGCTTTACTTCACCCAGGATACGCACACCGAGACCGGGGCCAGGGAATGGGTGGCGATAAACCATGTCGTAGGGTAGGCCCAGTTCGACACCGATCTTGCGTACTTCATCTTTAAACAGTTCGCGCAGTGGCTCAACCAATTTCAGGAGCATATGGTCTGGCAGGCCGCCGACATTGTGATGTGATTTAATCACATGGGCTTTGCCGGTCTTTGATGCGGCAGACTCAATCACATCTGGGTAGATCGTGCCCTGAGCGAGGAACTTAACATTATCTATTTTGTGGGACTCTTCATCGAAGATTTCGATAAAGGTATTGCCTATGACTTTGCGTTTCGCTTCAGGGTCACTGACGCCCTTTAGGCCATTTAGAAACTTGTCTTGAGCATTGGCGCGAATCACTTTAACGCCCATATTTTTTGCGAACATCTCCATAACCATGTCGCCTTCATTTTTGCGCAGTAGGCCATTATCGACAAAGACGCAGGTAAGCTGATCGCCAATGGCTTTATGCAGCAGTGCGGCAACAACGGAGGAGTCTACGCCACCGGAGAGGCCCAACAGCACATGGTCATTGCCAACCTGCTCTTTTACTCGGGCGATTTGATCTTCAATAATGGCGGCGGCAGTCCAGAGCCCTTCACAGCCACAAATTTGCAGTGCGAAATGTTCGAACATACGCTCGCCCTGAAGGGTGTGAGTCACTTCAGGATGGAACTGAATACCGTAAAACTTCTTGTCTTCGTTGACCATGCCCGCAATCGGGCAAGATGGTGTTGAGGCCATTAGGCTGAAGCCTTTGGGCATGGCGACAACTTTATCGCCGTGGCTCATCCATACATCAAGCAAGGACTCACCGTCGCTGCTTATATGATCTTTAATATCTTGTAACAGGCCTGATTCGCCTTCGACTTTAACCTGTGCATAGCCAAATTCACGGACATCAGAGGTATCTACCTTACCGCCCAATTGCTCTGCCATGGTTTGCATGCCGTAGCAGATACCCAGCACTGGAAGGCCCATTGTGAATACGCAGTCTGGCGCTCGCGGCGCAGAGGCTCCTCCAGTCACTGACTCTGGACCACCGGAAAGAATAATGCCTTTGGGGTTAAATTCGCGTATTTCTTCTTCAGTAATATCCCAGGCACGTATCTCAGAGAACACACCAATTTCGCGCACACGGCGAGCGATCAGCTGGGTGTACTGGGACCCGAAATCTAGGATAAGAATTTTTTGCGAATGTAGATCTGACATTAATTAACCTTCATAGTGAGACTTTGACAGCTTTTAGTAAAAAGAAAGGCTGCGGTATTACAACGCAGCCTTCTTTAAAATCGAACATTTAAATCAACAACCCGCTATCGGCCACCGGCCGGATAGTTGGGTGCTTCTTTAGTAATCTGAACGTCGTGCACATGGCTCTCGCTGGTACCCGCAGAGGTCACTCGCACAAATTCTGGCTCGGTACGCATCTGGCTCATGGTGCTGCAACCTGTGTAGCCCATAGCTGACCGCAAACCACCCATCATCTGATGGATAATCGCAGATACCGGGCCCTTATAAGGTACACGGCCTTCAATACCTTCTGGAACTAGCTTTTCAGCGCCGTCATTTACATCTTGGAAGTATCTGTCGCTAGAGCCCTGATTGCGTGCCATGGCACCCAATGAGCCCATACCGCGGTAGGACTTGTAAGAGCGGCCCTGATAAATTTCGATCTCGCCTGGTGCTTCTTCGGTACCGGCTAACATTGAGCCCATCATTACCGAACTCGCTCCGGCAACCACGGCCTTGGACATGTCACCTGAGTAGCGAATGCCACCATCGGCAATCACTGGAACACCGGTGCCTTCAAGTGCCGATACTGCTTCGGCAATCGCGGTAATCTGCGGTACACCAATACCAGTAACGATTCTTGTGGTGCAGATCGAACCTGGGCCAATACCAACCTTTACACCGTCAGCGCCGGCATCAGCCAGTGCCTTAGCGCCAGCACCCGTAGCCACGTTGCCACCAATGACCTGTACTTCTGGGTAATGTTCTTTGATCCACTTAACGCGGTCTAGTACATTTTTGGAATGTCCGTGGGCTGTATCGACAACCAACACATCAACACCAGCAGCAACTAAGGCTGCAACTCGTTCGTCTGTGCCTTCGCCTACGCCAACAGAGGCGCCAACACGCAGCCTGCCCTGATCATCTTTACAAGCGTTAGGGTGCTGCTCGGCTTTATCAATATCGGTAACTGTAATTAGACCTTTAAGTTCAAAGTCATCATTCACAACCAATACTTTTTCAATTCTGTGTTTGTGCAGCAGAACACGGACAGCATCTGGCTCGGCACCTTCTTTTACGGTGACCAAGTCTTTCTTAGGCGTCATTACTGACGTCACTAGCGCGTCCATATCGGTGGCAAAGCGCACATCGCGACGTGTCACGATACCCACTAGGTTGCCATCTTCTAACACAGGTAACCCTGAGATATTGTTTGCGACAGTAAGGTCGTAAAGCTCTTTGAGGGTCGCTTTAGATTCGATAGTAAACGGGTTTTTAACCACACCGCTTTCATATTTCTTTACCGACCAGACCTCTTTGGCCTGCTGTTCGATGGTCATGCTCTTGTGGATGATGCCCACACCACCCTCAGCAGCAATGGCAATCGCCAAACGAGCTTCAGTGACCGTATCCATGGCCGCAGACACCAACGGAATATTCATGGTAATGCCACGGGTTAACTGGGAATGAGTCGATACATCTTTTGCCGTGACGTCTGAATACCCGGGTACGAGTAGTACATCGTCAAAGGTTAGAGCTTCATGGGAAATGCGTAACATAGGGACGCTTACCTCAGCGAGGTTTTAAAAAGTAAGCGCTGCATTATAATTCAGTGGCTATGGCTAGGTAAACAACTATTTGGGCCTAAAAAGTTACATAAAACAGTGACTTACTCTGCCCTGCTTCCCTACAATGGGGCTATGATAACGAACCCGACAGAGCGCCAGATCCTCAGCGTTAGCCAGCTTAATCGCAGTGTGCGCCACCTGCTAGAAACCCAGCTTCCCATGCTGTGGGTGGAGGGGGAAATTTCTAACTTCGCTCGCCCTGCATCTGGCCACTGGTACCTTACCCTTAAAGATGACCAGGCTCAGGTGCGCTGCGCTATGTTTCGCAATACTAACCAGCGTGTGGGCTTTCAGCCTGCCAATGGCACTCAGGTGCTGGTGCGTTGCCGCGCCGGCCTCTATGAGGGCCGCGGCGAGTATCAGCTGGTTATCGAACATATGGAAGAGGCTGGCTTTGGCGCTCTGCAACGCCAGTTTGAGATGCTTAAGCAGCAGCTGTCTACTGAGGGCCTGTTTGATACTCAGCATAAACAGCCAATGCCCGAGTCGGTGCGTCATATTGGCGTAATTACCTCGGCCACGGGTGCTGCGGTTAAAGATATTCTGTCGGTGCTTAATCGGCGTTTTCCATCTATTAGAGTCAGTATTTTCCCTACGGCAGTTCAGGGCGCGCAGGCTGCAGGGCAGATCATAGAAGCTATTAATAATGCTAACCGGCAGGGCCAGTGCGACGCTTTGATTGTTGGCCGTGGCGGTGGTTCTCTGGAAGATCTGTGGCCTTTTAATGAGGAGACGGTGGCTCGGGCAATATTTGCCAGTGAGATTCCTATCGTCAGCGCTGTGGGCCATGAGGTGGACTTTACGATTGCTGATTTTGTCGCGGACTTAAGGGCACCAACTCCGTCTGCTGCCGCTGAGCTACTAAGCCCTGATGGCGAAGATATGCTCAATCAGTTTGAGGGCTTTGAGATTCTGCTTGGGGAGGCGATGACCCGCAAGATTAGGCAGTTGGAGCAGCGCACTGACTACCTGCAGAAGCGCCTGCAACACCCTGGTCGCAAGCTTCAGGAACAGGCGCAGCATTTGGACCATCTGGATATCAGGTTGCGGCGCGCTATGGCGGGGACAATGCAACAGCAGGCGGTTCGGATGAAGACTCTGGGGGATAAGCTAGTACGACAAAATCCTAGGGACGCCATTGTTCAGCGACAGCAGCTTGTGGCTAATGCGGTGAAGCATATGATGCGGGCTGTGAGCCAGCAGCTTGAATCTAAGCAAAATAAAACGGCACAGGCTATGCACTTGCTCGACACTGTTAGTCCGCTGAAAACGTTGGGGCGAGGGTATTCTATTATTCGTGATAATAATGATGCGGTTATTAGGAGTGTTGCTGCGGTTAAGGCTGGCGATGAACTGCGGGGGCAGTTGGTCGATGGTGAGGTGGTTTTTGCTGTGACTGGGACGAACAATAAAATTATCTAGATTATCTGTGTTTTGGAAATTGGGGTGCTGTTCCGGTTTACCTATCCCTTTTCCTTTTCAAAACACGCCGTGTTTTGAACGGGAAGAACAAAAGCTAAGCCAGATCAGCGCTCCCAACCTAACTTCGTCAAAACAGGACTCACTACCTTAAACTGATCCCGTACAAAGCTACCCCACCAACGCCTGCTCTAAATCCGCAATAATATCCTCAACCGCTTCAAGCCCCGCAGAAATACGAACCAAGCCCTCAGAAATACCATGCTCACCGCGCTCTTCCGACGTATAAACCCCATGGGTCATACTGGCCGGATGCTCAATCAGCGTCTCCGCATCTCCCAAACTCACAGCCAATTTCGCCAGTTTGAGTTTATTAAGCATGCGAACACCCGCCTCGTATCCACCCTTAAGTTCAAGGGCCATCATGCCGCCAAAAGCATCCATCTGTTTAGCGGCCACTGCATGCCAGGGGTCATTCTTTAAACCGGGGAAAAAGACCTTATCAACCGCCGGGTGAGCGTCCAGCATCTCAGCGATGGCTTGCGCATTTTGGCAGTGGCGCTCCATGCGTAATTGCAGCGTTTTAATGCCACGCAAAATTAAAAATACCGTCATGGGGGAAATTACTGCACCGGTCATATCTTTCAAGCCGAATAGACGAATTTGTTGAATAGTCTCTGCGTCACCCACCACCGCGCCAGCAATCAAATCACCATGGCCGCCCAGATATTTGGTCGCCGAATGTACAACAAGATCAGCGCCCATAGTCAGGGGTCGCTGTAAAGCTGGTGTGCAGTAAGTATTGTCTACCATAACCTTAATGTCTGGGTTATAGGCTTTGACCAAAGAGCTGACCACCGGGATATCAATGACACGCATATTGGGGTTAACCGGGGTCTCAAAATAGACGACCTTGGTCTTATCTGTGAGATTACGTGCAACCTCTGTAGGATCAGTAAAATCTGCATAACAGATATCGACACCGAATTTTTTTAGACCATGCTCCATAAAAGAAAAAGTGCAGCCATAAAGGGTTTTGTCGACCAGCACCTGATCACCAGGAGCTACTAAGGTCCAAAGGGTGGCCGTGATGGCACCCATGCCAGAGGCTGTTGCCAGTGCCGCTTCGCCCTCTTCTAGATTAGCCAAACGGGTTTCTAGAATTTCCTGGGTAGGGTTCGAGATACGGCTATAGAAATGACCTTTTTCTTCGCCAGCAAAGCGCGCGGCGCCCTGAGCTACATTGTCGAAGGCATAGGTTGAGGTCATATAAATCGGAGGGTTAAGGGAGCCCTCATTATTAGCTGAGTCATAGCCAGCATGGACAGCGCGAGTGGCAAACGATAGCTTTTTTTTGTTATCTGAAGACATGGGATTACTCACTAAAAGGTCTATTATTAGCCCAGAATAACCCTATTATTTAAGCTAAATCTCCCTTTTAAATTTGTTAATTACTTTTTATATAGCTATATTCACCACTAATATTATATTTTTAGGTGAGTTATGCCAATTCCGAAGTTAGATCGAATGGACCGCCGTATTCTTGAAGAGATTCAGTCCGACGGCAGTATTAGTAACCTAGAGTTAGCTGACAGAATCGGGCTTTCACCGTCCCCCTGTGCTCGTCGCGTGAAGTTACTTCAGGAGAGCGGCATTATTAGTCGACAGATCACTGTGCTTGACCAGAAGAAGTTAGGGCTACCTATTAGTATCTATATTTCGGTCAGCCTGGATCATCAAAGCCCAGACCGGTTGGCTAATTTTGATGCGAAGGTGACTGGCTGGCCGGAGGTTGTTGAGTGTTCTTTGATTACCGGCAGCGATACCGATTACCTATTAAAGGTGGTTATGCCAGACATGGACTACTACCAGCGGTTTTTGCTGGACAAGTTAAATCAGATTGAAGGGGTGAGCAGTATTAAAACGAGTTTTGTATTGCGTCAGGTGGTGCAGAGAACCGAAATGCCGCTGAGCCACATCTAAAGATGGGGCGCCATATATGAACGTAAAAACAATCTAGACTCGGGCTAGATTGCTATCTTTTTTTCCTATCTACATCATTGCGCTTACTGTACTTAACAATCTTCTTACGCTTCTCAACCGGACGATCACCACTGTTAACCGCCTTGGTCTTATAGGGGTTATCACCGGTGCGGTACTCGACTTTGATTGGCGTGCCATGCAGGCCCAATTCGCGACGGAAAATCTTTTCTAAATATCTTGTGTACTGTGCAGGCACAGAATCTGTCTGATTGCCGTGAATAATAATCACCGGAGGGTTACGACCACCGGCGTGGGCAAAGCGCAGTTTAATACGACGGCCATGCACCATGGGCGGCTGATGCTCTTCAACGGCACCTTCCAATACTTTGGTTAGGCGCGAGGCACTTAATGTATCTGTAGCGGCGGAATAGGCTGCCTGGATAGAGTCGTAGAGATTACCAACACCTGTACCATGAAGCGCCGAAATAAAATGCACATCGGCAAACTCAGCAAATTGTAGGCGGCGCTTTATATCGGACTTAATCTTGTCGCGCATTTCTGGGTCAAGACCATCCCACTTATTAACCCCTACAACCAAACCACGACCAGCATCAATAACCGAACCCATGAGGTGCATATCTTGCTCAACCAAACCCTCTTGGGCATCGATCATCAGGATCACCACATTGGCGTCGTCGATGGCCTGCAATGTCTTCACGATCGAGAATTTCTCAACCGCTAACTTAATATTTTTGCGCTTGCGAATACCGGCGGTATCAATCAGCGTGTACTCTTTGCCATGACGTTCATAATCAATATAAACGCTGTCTCTTGTTGTTCCGGCTTCGTCGAACACCACAACACGGTCTTCGCCTAGTAGGCGATTAACGAGGGTCGACTTACCCACATTGGGGCGGCCCACCACACCAATCTTGATGCTGTTTAAGCCGCTGTTATCGGGCTCGACATATTCTGGGTAGGGTTCAAGTAACTCCTCCATCATCGAGCGTACGCCACGACCATGGGTTGCGGTAGTTGGGAACATACCTGAAAACCCTAGCTGATAAAAATCTGCCAAGGCCTCGGAAGGTTCTAAGCCATCAATTTTATTAGCGACCAGATATACTTTGCGGTTCTTCTTGCGCAATGTTTCCGCAATCATATGATCTGCGGCAATAATCCCAGACCGGCAATCAACAATAAACAACACGATATCGGCTTCGTCCATAGCCAGCAGAGACTGCTCGGCCATACCCACATCAATGCCCTCTTCTTCACCGCTAATACCGCCGGTGTCGATAACCATAAAACGACGGTCATACATTTCACCGTCGCCATATTTGCGATCCCGCGTTAGACCAGAATAGTTGGCCACCAGCGCGTCGCGACTGCGAGTAAGTCGATTAAAGAGTGTGGATTTGCCCACATTGGGACGCCCCACCAGGGCGATAACAGGAATCATGGAATAAAAAATGCCGCAGGTTTCAAGTGCGGCATTCTACGTTAGTTTGGGTTGGTTAACACTAGTAACCTTTAGAGCTTAGGCGATCTTATCTATGACTCGCCGAACCGCTGCAAACATAGCGTGGATATCGTCTGGTTTGGAATTTAAAAATGGTGAGAACTGTAATATATCCATACCATTACGGATGACTAAATCTTCATCCCAAAAACAGTGTTTGTGAGCGTCCAAACCTCTGGCTCCAGGTGAACCCTCTCTAGGGGCTAATTCTATGGCGCCCATTAAGCCAAAGTTGCGCACATCAATAACCTTAGGGTGATCATCAAACTGATGAATTGCTTCGGCAAACATAGTCTCTAGCTCACGAGATTGCTCAAAGCTACCCTCTTGCTCATATACCTCTAAGGTGGCCAGGCCAGCAGCTGCAGCAATTGGGTGACCCGAATAGGTATAGCCATGAAACAGTTCAATCCCCTGCTCGTGCCCCTGCATAAACGCCTGATAGATGGCCGAGCTAGCAAGCACTGCACCCATGGGTATCACGCCATTGGTTAGCCCTTTGGCAGTGGTAATAACGTCTGGGGTTACACCAAAACGCTGAGCGGCAAAGGGAGCTCCGATGCGACCGAAGGCAGTAATTACCTCATCAAATATTAGCAGTATGCCGTGCTTGGTACAGATTTCTCGCAACCGCTCAAGGTAGCCCACTGGCGGGGGCAAAATGCCAGTGGATCCCGCAACCGGCTCAACAATAACCGCTGCAATCGTGCTAGCGTCATGAAGTGCAACCATGGCTTCCAACTCTTCCACCAGATGCCCACCCCACTGAGGCTGGCCATGACTAAACGCGGCATGTTCAAGGTTATGGGTGTGCGGGAGGTGGTCAACACCAGGAATCAGATTGGCACTGTACATTTTTCGATTGGCCGCTATACCACCCACAGAAATGCCGCCAAAATTCACGCCGTGATAGCCCCGCTGGCGACCGATCAATCGAGTACGGCCCGCATCGCCACGGGCCCGATGGTAGCCCAGAGCAATTTTTAAGGCAGTATCCACAGACTCAGAACCTGAGTTGGTAAAGAAACAGTGGTCGAGACCCTCTGGCGCTAGCTGAGTAAGCTTATCGGCCAACTCAAAGGCTTTGTTATGGCCTAATTGAAACCCCATACATAGATCTAATGTAGCAACCTGAGACTGCACTGCTTCAACAATTTTAGGATGGCAATGGCCAATACCTGAGGTCCATAAACCAGAAAAACCATCATAGATTTTGCGCCCGTCGTTACTGATGTAATGGTGCCCGCTTGCAGACGCAATTAACCGAGGAGACTTTTTAAAGTCGCGGTTAGCGGTAAACGGCATCCAATAGGCGTCCATAGAAGACTCTGAAGGCTGGTGGTGCATGGCTATCTCTTTTTCTTAGGTGTTTAGTCGATAGGTAGCCTTGAGAAAGCTAATATAGGCTCGACTTCCAAGGGTCGTAAACCCGCACTCTATTACGCTATGAATCTGTTAAACAAGCGTTTACCTAAGAATATTAAGTCACTGATATCTATAGACTTATCTCTCGAGCTGTTTAATATACTAAACACATACAGGCTAAACCAAACAGGAACCTAGCATGGAACATGAAACTGGCCGCCGCCTGCGAGAAATTCGCACTAAAACAGGGCTCTCCCAACGACAGTTGGCTAAAACATCTGGTGTCGCTAACGCCACCATTTCCCAAATTGAGTCTGGCGCAATGAACCCCACAGTAGGCATGCTAAAAAAAGTATTGGGCGGCATTCCCATTAGTCTTAGCGACTTTTTTGCCGATGACTTCAGTTTTTCGGAGCAGGTTTTTTTTAGCGCTGATAATCTGTTAGAGCTGGGCGATAAAGGAGTCTCGTATTTACAGGTGGGTAATCACCTGCACAATAAAGCCATACAGATGATGAAGGAGTCCTATCAACCAGGCGCCCATACAGGTAAGCACGCCATTCAACATGAAGGCGAGGAATGCGGGATTATTCTACGAGGTACCTTAGAAGTGCAGGTAGGGGACGAAAAGAAAGTGCTCAAAGCGGGAGATGCCTATTATTTTAAAAGCACCATACCCCACCACTTTAAAAATGTTGGCCGCGAACCCTGCGAACTCATTACGGCTTGCTCTCCGCCGAGTTTTTAAATCGGCCTAACGCGCAAGCTAGTGGATACAAAAAGCTTAAAAAAAGAGGACCGCTGAGGGCAATTACTGCTACCTCGAGGGATTCGAGATAGCAGTAGCAAGAAATAGCCTTACTAACTACCTGATGTTTATCGTAGTTCGTAAGCGCTTAATGAACCGCTATTAGCTTGGACGATTAAGCGATTGCCAACGGTCAGTAAAGGCGCGCTAACACCACTGCCATCGACTTTCTCACGGCCTACAAAGTGGCCATCAGTTGGATCCAGCAGATGCAAAAATCCCTTGGCATCAACGACGGCAATAGTACCCGCAAACTTAGCTGGGCCTGTTAAGCGACGTAAAAATAGCTCGTCATTACTCCAAAGTACCTGACCACTGCCGGCCTTAAATGCTCGCACTCTATCTTCATCTTCAGTCACA
Organism: gamma proteobacterium HTCC2207; assembly: GCA_905182265.1. Taxonomy (GTDB): domain Bacteria; phylum Pseudomonadota; class Gammaproteobacteria; order Pseudomonadales; family Porticoccaceae; genus HTCC2207. Next base: position 14,686 of record CAJJAO010000019.1, read on the forward strand.
AACACCTTATCGCCACTGTGGGCTGGGGCAAAATGTGATGAGCTATCTTGGAACCACAGGCTGCGACCCGTACCGCGAGAAAGCGCACCCAAACGACCCTGATAGGTTACCGAATAGATAACATCGCCAACCAATAATGGCTGACCATCAATATCAACCATACGCTCTAACTCGGTGCGACCTTTTGGTACCGCCAGACGAGACTCCCAAATCAATGAACCATTGGCTGGGTTAAAGGCAATTAACTTGCCTGAGTCAAACCCAGACAACACCATGTTGTTAGTCACGATAGCTTCACTGATACCGCGTACGGTAAGAATCGGCGCGTCACCATCATGCTGCCAAAGCTCTTCACCGGTGGCGGCGTCTAGAGCAAATAATTTATTGTCCACGGTCTGAACTACAGCAACCTCACCGTTAGATTTGGGGCTGGATAAAATTTCAGAACTGACTTTAGCTGTCCAGTTAATTGAACCGTCAGCGGCATTCAGTGAATACACATCACCTTCGATAGTACCAACCATGACTTGGCCAGCGGCATAGCCCACACCACCAGAAATGGCGACCTCTAGATCGATGGCCCAGCGTTTTTTGCCTGTTGCAATGTCTACTGCCACGATATTACCTTCGTGACCGCCAGCAAAAATGGTATCGCTGCTCGCCACTGGTCTCAAGCTAGACCAGTAATCTCTATTGCCAGACCCTATCTTTGTTGACCAAAGACGCTTAACACTCACTTCCGATTCGAACTTAACCAGCTCAGCCGGTGTAATAGCAGCGTCATCTTCGTCACCACCGAAATAACTACATCCGGTTAGCAGTAAAGTACAGAGCAGTGCATTAGTGAGTCGTATAAGGTGCTTCATTGACTATCGCCCTCTTGGCTTTCGCCTATCTGGTTTGTGTCGTCTTTAGTAGCTTTTAGAGTCGCTTCGAGAGTAGCTTCGAGAGTAGCTGGCTCTAAAACCGCTACAGGTTTTACTTGGCTTATCTTCAGCTGCAAGATATTGACGATCATTTGATCGGTAGAATCATTTGCCGCCAACGCCGACTCATAGGCTGTGTAAGCAGCTGCCGTATTACCCTGCTGGAGATAAAAATCACCTTTGGCTTCTTCGTAGGCAGATTTCATTTCAGCGGGATCTATACCCTGTACCATCTGCAATGCAGTCTCTATGTTGCCACGGGCTGCTTCAACACGTGCCAAACGCAATTTAACCAAACGCTCGGTTTCGGGCTCGGGGTCTTGGTCCATAGCCCACTGTAGTTCAGTGGCAGCTCGGTCTAGCTCGTTATTATCGACGGCTATTTTGGCGTTTAGTAGGGCAGCGAATTGTGCGTAACCTGAACCGGAAAAATCTGCTTTTAACTGATTAGCGAGATTATTAATCGCGACTTCTTTCTGCAGATTCAACGCTCCACCATCGGACTGACTGGCAACAATATCAATCATCTCGATATATAAATCTGAGGCTTGCTGAGCCTGAGCCTGCTGACTGTCTTGCCAGCCCTGCCAGCCAAAGTAACCGCCTACTACTAACACCACTGAGACAACTATTTGAAGGCCATTTTCGGCCCACCAGCGTTTAAAGCTTTCGATTTGTTCTTCTTCTGATAGATGGTCTGCCACGGTAAATCCTTAATTATTCAATATTTATGTAAAGTGTCTACGTTAAAAGTGATGTTTCAGTAGCTCGGTCACATCGGTCTGAGCTATGGTTTCTTGGGACGTATCCTTGCGTAGATATTTCACGCCGACCGTCCCTGCTTTCGCTTCGTCTTCAGCCAGTATTAACGCAATCGCAGCGCCACTCTTGTCGGCCTTCTTGATTTGAGACTTAAAGCTGCCACCACCGCAGTGACATTCTAATCTAATACTGGGGCAATCGCTGCGCAATTTTTCGGCCAAAACTAGCGCCTGCTGCTCTACGTCGCCTACCGCTACAAGGTACACGTCGACAGTTTGGCCAACACTATCAGGGACAACAGCCAACTCGTCAAGCAGTAGCACTAGCCGTTCAATGCCCATGGCAAAACCCACACCAGGGCAGGGTTTACCGCCAAGCTGTTCGACTAAACCATCGTAGCGACCACCAGCACATACAGTACCCTGTGCCCCCAGATGAGTTGTCACCCATTCAAAGACGGTTTTGCTGTAGTAATCCAAGCCACGTACAAGTCGCGGGTTGATTTCGTAGGGAATATTGGCGGCATCTAATACGGCGCAAAGCTGTTCAAAATGCGTTCGAGATTCCTCGTCAATAAAATCTTTTAGACTAGGGGCATCATTTAATAGTGCCTGAACATCTGGGTTTTTACTGTCCAGAATACGCATGGGATTTGAGGTTAATCGGCGCTGACTATCTTCATCGAGTTGTTCGTGGCGAGCCGTTAAAAATTCTACTAGGGCCTCGCGATACTTCGCCCGGTCTGCAGAGGTACCAAGACTATTGATCTGCAATGTCACGGCATGGTCAATTTTTAATGTTTTCCAGAGCCGCGCAGTAATCAGCAGTAATTCGGCATCGATATCTGGGCCGGTTAAGCCAAAGGCTTCAACACCAATCTGATGAAACTGGCGCAGGCGGCCCTTTTGCGGGCGCTCGTGGCGAAACATGGGGCCGGTATACCAAAGACGTTGGGTTTGATTGTGCAGCAACCCATTTTGAGTGCAGGCGCGAACACAGCCAGCGGTACCCTCGGGGCGTAAACTAAGACTATCGCCGTTGCGATCCTCAAAGCTGTACATTTCTTTTTCGACTATGTCAGTGACTTCTCCAACCGCACGTTTAAACAGTTCGGTCTGTTCGAGTATCGGAAAGCGAATTTCACGATAGCTGTAACGACCCAACACATCGGCGACAGCTCTCTCAAGATACTGCCATGTGGCGGACTGTTCTGGGAGCAGGTCATTCATGCCCCTGATGGATTGGATTTTCATGGACTGTCTATTATCTCTGTGTATTCTTTATGTTCTCAACGGCCATCATACTAAGCTTTGGCGATCAAATTAGCGGCATCTGCGGCCAACTGCTTTTCTTTGGCTGCAGCTTTGGCGCGAATTTCAGCCTCTAAGGTGTCGACCAAATTATCGTTGCTGAGCTTATGATCGGGCTCGCCATCAAGGTAAACCAAGTTGGCTGGGCTACCGCCAGTCAAACCGAAATCAGACTCTTTGGCTTCGCCCGGGCCATTAACAATGCAACCAATGATGGACACATCCATCGGCACTGTAATGTCTTCCAAGCGACTCTCTAGCTCATTAACGGTTTTAATCACATCGAAGTTCTGTCTTGAACAGCTGGGGCAGGCAATAAAATTAATGCCTTTGCTACGTAGACGTAAGCTGCGCAACATATCCCACGCGACCTTGGCCTCTTCAACGGGATCGGCTGCCAGGGAGATACGCACTGTGTCGCCTATGCCGTCGAGTAATAGCGCCCCCAGACCTATGGCAGACTTTACTGTGCCGGAGCGCAGGCCCCCTGCTTCAGTAATACCCAGGTGTAATGGCTGTTCAATTCTGGTGGCTAAGTCACGATAAGCCGCGACAGCCATAAAAATATCTGAGGCTTTGACGCTAACTTTGAAATTTTGGAAATCATATTTGTCGAGCAAATCAACATTGCGCATAGCGGACTCCACCATGGCTTCCGCTGTAGGCTCACTATATTTGCGCAGTAGGTCTTTACCCAATGAACCGGCATTAACACCGATGCGAATAGGAATATTGAGATCTTTTGCTTTGGCGATAACTTCACGCAATCGATCTTCGCGACTAATATTACCCGGATTAATGCGCAGGCAGTCGACACCTAGGTCGGCTACTCTGAGGGCGATATGGTGGTCAAAATGAATGTCGGCAACTAAGGGCACATTGACCAGCTTACGAATCTGGCCAAAGGCTTCTGCTTCTTCTAGGGAGGGAACAGAGACACGCACTATGTCTGCACCAGCAGCTTGAATACGGTTTATCTGTGCCACCGTAGCCGCAACATCACCGGTGCTGGTGTTGGTCATGCTCTGCACAGAGATCGGCGCATCGCCGCCCACTGGGACATCGCCAACCATGATCTGTCGCGACTTACGTCTAATAATTGGTGTTTCGCTAAACACTAATACTCTCTCGCTATTGCTTTAACCACTTTTGGTATTCTAGATTTTCGCTGGAATACGGAAATAAATTCTTTAGCTTTAAGCCCTGGCTAGCGGCTCCATCTAGGTTACCGAAATAGTCTTCTATGCGCACCGCCAACCAGAGACTCTTAGGCGTTGGCTGGGCCAAGAAAACATATTGATCTAGGGCCCGCTTGGCAATGGGCAGCTTCTGTTGCTCAAAGTATATCTCGGCAGCTTCGATAAAAGGTGGCGCAAATCCCGGCGTCAACTGGGTGGCTTTTTCAAAAGACTCAAGTGCCTCTTCCATCTGCCCTGTTTTACGCTGAGCCAACCCCAAAATATAAAATGCTTGGGGCCGACGCTCATAACCTAGATCTTCACTGACCAACTGCATCTGTTTCAGAGCCTCTTTAAAGCGACCCTGATTGTACAAAAACGCGGCAAAATTATACCTCGCCATACTGTCAGCTTTATTATTCGCAATAGCTTTGCGGAAGTACGTTTCCGCTAGCTCTGTCTCCTGTTCCAACTGGTAGAGCAGCGCGTAACCATTGTTAAGCTTTGATCGAGTCGCTTTGGAGTCAAAATTGGCCGCTTTCTCCAAATGCACTCTGGCCAGATCGCGGTTCTTGACACCAATATATTTCATTGCCAGCTTTATATGCTGAGCAAATGCTTGCTCTGGGTCTGCCACACGCTTTTTAGCGTCTGGCCCCGAAACACAGCCCAACATGGCTGCCACTACTATCACTAACACAAACATTTTTGCTAATTTCATGGTCAGATTCCCTCTGGGTATTACTTCCTTTATGGCGCTTTTATCCGATAATCTTTACCGGCTGCACTTCATCTAATTTCTTTTTATAGCGCGCTTGTCGGTTGGTACGGTCATTGACTTCACCCGCTAACTGCCCACAGGCGGCGGCAATATCATCGCCTCTCGTAGTGCGCACAGTCACAGTGTAACCCTCAGCTGCAAGAATGTCCCTAAACCGAGCCAGTGCTGTATTTGTGACTCTTTTGTAATCGGACCCTGGAAACGGGTTAAACGGAATAAGGTTTATCTTGCAGGGTAAATCTTTCAATAGAACAGCCAATTCTCGGGCGTGTACTGAACGATCGTTGACCTGGTCCATCAAGGTATATTCGACAGTCGCTTTGCGTCGATTATCCGGCATCTTGTCAATATAGTTGGCGGCACTTTCGATAAACTGCTTCAAGTTATATTTGCGATTGATCGGCACCAGCTGATTGCGTAACTCGTCGTTAGGCGCATGCAGTGAAATGGCCAGAGAAACGTCGGACACCTCTGCTAGCTTATCTAGCGCTGGAACTACGCCAGCTGTACTAAGCGTCACTCTGCGTTTGGACAAACCGTAGGCATTGTCTTCGAGCATAATATTCATGGCGTCGACAACATTGTCGAAATTCATCAATGGTTCGCCCATACCCATCATCACCACGTTGGTGACCCGGCGCGGGGCTTTGTGCTCAAACTGACCAAAGGAATCTGCTGCAATCCATAGCTGGCCAATAATTTCGGCAGACGTGAGATCTCGGTTAAAACCCTGCTTACCTGTGGCGCAAAAACTGCAGTCCAAAGCACAGCCAATCTGGGAGGACACACAGAGGGTGCCCCGCTCACGCTCGGGGATATAAACCATTTCGATGCAGCTGCCACCATCAACCCTAATTAGCCACTTTCTGGTGCCGTCGACAGAATCCTGGCAACTAACCACTTCTGGCAAGGTGATTTCGGCCACCTCTTTTAGCTTGGCGCGCAGATCTTTGGACAGGTTGGTCATCTGGTCGAGATCGACCTCGCCTACCTGATGAATCCACTTAATAATTTGAGTGGCGCGGAAACGTTTTTCGCCAATTTCTTCGAAAAAGTCGCCGAGTTTGGACGCAGAAAACCCCAGCAAGTTAGTTTTAACTTGTTGGGGTTCGACGTCTACTGATGTTACTTCTACTGCTTGAGACATAGGTGCCTTTTCTCTCAGTCTGTAACTAGTGTCACAGCCAGCGGTTTAGCGCGGGCAAATCTCGTTATCAGCAAAAAAGTATGCGATTTCACGAGCGGCTGAGTCAGCTGAGTCCGAGCCGTGAGCGGCATTGGCATCAATTGATTCAGCAAAGTCTGCACGAATAGTACCAGCTGCAGCTTCTTTAGGGTTAGTAGCACCCATAAGGTCGCGGTTGGTCATGATGGCATTTTCGCCTTCTAAAACCTGAATCGAAACAGGGCCTGAAGTCATAAAACCAACGAGGTCGTTAAAAAATGGACGTTCGCTGTGCTCTGCGTAAAAGCCTTCAGCCTGTTCACGGCTTAGATGCTGCATTTTACAGGCAACGATTTTCAGGTTAGCGGCTTCAAAGCGGCTTAGAATTTGACCAACAACGTTTTTTGCTACGGCATCGGGTTTGATAATTGATAATGTGCGTTCAGTCGCCATGAAGATTTCTCCAAACAAGGGCTTAAATTAATAGAATTAAAATTATAAAAATAGCAGGGGTAAAAAATAGCCCTAATGGGCAATGGCGCGGATTTTACGCGTACTCAGAGGCGGTAACAATGTATTTCTTTGGGTGGGATTTTCTAGGCGACGAGCAGTTGCTGAAACTTGTCTAGAGAGACCGGCATACTAAAGTGAGCTCCCTGATATTTATTGCAACCCAGGCTACGTAAAACCTCTAAAACCTCCCGTTTTTCGACCCCTTCAGCCACCACATCAAGGCCATAATGGCGAGAGACCATCATGATAGCCTCGACCAACCCTAGGGTGTCTTTATCTGCATTAAGGTTGGCGATAAACTCTCGATCGATCTTAAGAATATCCAGGGGCAGCCGCTTTAGATAGATCATAGAAGAGTAGCCACTGCCAAAATCATCAATGGCAAATCTAGTGCCCATATTGCGGATTTTCTTCATTTTATCGACAACCGATTCAAAATCGTCAATAAGCAGGTTTTCTGTGACCTCTAATGTGAGCATATCTGGGCTGATATCGTAGCTCTTTAGGCTGTGTTCCAAACTCCTGATCAACCCGGGGTCATGGAACTGTTTGGGGCTGATATTCACCCCCAGCTGCATATCTGGTGTCCAGATACCCTGATCGAGCATATTGCGCAAATATTCGCAGGAGGTTCGAATCACCCATAGACCCACATCTACAATCATGCCTGAGGCTTCTAGTATGGGAATAAAATCAGCTGGGGAGTGCATGGCATGGCCAGAATGAATCCAGCGTAGCAAAACCTCACCACCCACCACTGAACCATCGTGGGTTGAGACCTGGGGCTGCAAATACAGATCAAACTCTTGATTGACCACGGCCTTGCGCAGGCTCGACTGCAAGGTGATGCGCTGTTGGGCCTGACGGGTAATCTGGGTATCAAAAAACATTACCCCGTCGCGACCCCGCCGCTTAGCTTCAAACATGGCACTCTCGGCCCGCTGAATAACGGTTGGAGCTGTCACTATAGACTCGTCAGCACTCTGGTAGAGCAGGCTAATACCCACACTGGCTGTAACGATCACTTCGCCACTCTCGGTAAAAAACGGCCGCGCGATAATGCAACGAATTTCATTGGCTAGGGCCAAGGCTTTTTCTTTGGCTGATTCGGTACTGTTCGCTAGGTCTTTTATCACTAATAAAAAGGCATCCCCAGCGACTTGGTCAACCTGCATGCTGTCGTTGAGCATTGAATCGATGGTTTCCCCGGCCCGCTCGAGTATCTGTGTGCCTATGTGCTTACCTAGGGATTCGTTGATGCTGTTGAAATGGTCTAGGTCGATTAGCAGCACAGCACCGCAGGCATCGTCGTCACGATGGAGATCGAGGTAACTATCGATGCTGTCGATCGTGGGTTGGGCTATGGGCAGGCCGGCTAGGGTATCTTGGGATTGTTCTTTATCTCGAGGGCGCTCAGAGGGTTTTTTATTTAGGAGACGCTCAGAGGGTTTTTTATCTAGGAGACGCTCAGGGCTGTTGATCTGCTCAGGGCTGTTTATGGGCTCGGGGGTTTTTGTTCGCTCAGGGCTATTGGTCTGCTCAGGGCTTTTTATGGGCTCAGGGCTGTTTATGGGCTCAGGGCTGTTTATCAGCTCTGGGGTTTCGCTTTTATTATCGAGCTCGGCGGTGCTTATAACGTCTAGGTCACCGGTGACGAATTCTTCGACGACCATTTTGGCGAGGGCGGGAAGTGGGTAGAGCATGACGCTGATGACGTTGTCGGCGTTTTCGACCGCACCTAGAGAGACCACTACTTCGTCAATATCTAGGGCATCTTGGGAGCGCCACAGCAGACCTTCTAGTTGGTCGCTTTCGAGCTTACCAATGACCTGTTTTAGCTGAATAATAGCTGGAGGGCGCGAATTTTCGGCCTCATTAAGGGACAGGCCTACTAGATCATCTCGCTGGCAGTCCAATATGGATAGGGCTTTGAGGTTGGCGTCGATACAGACACCATAGGCAAAGAATAGGGTACCAAACGGCGCTGTATCCAGTATCTTTTTATACAGATGATTTTTTTCGCGCATCCCTGGCCTGTTGAAAATCCTTTTCGGTTAAACGGCGGTCATTTTAGAGTTGGCTAATCTTGCTCTTCAATCCATGCCATTTGAATGGCTTCAAGAATCTTCTCGCCGCAGCGGTCTGGATCATCAGAAAAGCCTTCTATCTCTAAAACCCATTTTCTTAAATCAACAAAATTAACATACTGGGGGTCAACATCTGGATGGTTGTCGACCAGTTCTATTGCTATATCGTTAATATCAGTCCACTTAATCATAGTCCATTACTCCGCTTGCTGCTGTGCCGTTGTAAGCTCGACATTAATGACGTTCTGACACCATGTTAATGGTGTACCTTGGAATCTCAACTACCAGGTCAGTGTCGTCCATAATCACCTGGCAACTCAGCCGTGAATCTGGGTCTACACCCCATGCTTTATCGAGAAAATCCTCTTCCAATTCGTCAGCCACGGGCAATTCACCAAAGCCTTCGCGAACGTGCACATGACAGGTGGTGCAGGCACAGGACATCTCGCAGGCGTGCTCAATATCTAGACCATTGCGCAGTGCCGCATCGCAGATGCTCTCACCTTTTTTGGCTTCTATCACCGCACCCTCGGGGCAGATTTCGTGGTGGGGTAAAAATACTATTTTGGCCATTACTATGTCCTAACCTTTTTCAATTTCATCAAGGGTATGGCCTGCCAGTGCACTTTTAATGCTGGCATCCATCCGTCGGGCGGCAAATTCTTCACTGGCTTTGGCCACAGATTCAATCTGGCGAGCCAATACTCGGTGTTCGGTGCTGCTGGCTCGCACCTGCTTTAATTCGTTGATAGCCACGTGCAGGCACTGGCTTTCTTGAGCATCTAAAAGTGCCTCAGCATCTTTATCTAGGGCTGCCAACAGATCTTCTATCATACGATCTGCTTCTACCTGCTGTTCCCTCAAAGCACGGGCCTGCATATCATCCCGGGCATGGCTAAAGGAGTCTTGCAACATGGAGGTAATTTCTTCTTCTCCCAAACCATAGGAAGGCTTAACTTCAATACGAGATTCCACATTACTGGTGAGTTCGCGGGCAGACACATTCAACAGACCATCGGCATCCACCTGATAGGCAACGCGAATTTTTGCGGCCCCAGCGACCATAGGGGGAATGCCTCGCAACTCAAAGCGCGCCAGTGAACGACAATCGGTTGCCAGCTCTCGCTCCCCTTGTAATACATGCACCGCCATGGCCGTTTGGCCATCTTTAAAGGTGGTAAATTCTTGGGCTTTGGACACGGGAATAGTGGTGTTGCGGTGAATGATTTTTTCAATCAAACCACCCATGGTCTCTATGCCTAGGGACAGGGGAATTACATCTAGCAGCAACATATCATCGCCAGACTTATTGCCCACCAGCACTTCTGCTTGCAGGGCAGCGCCCATGGCTACAACTTGATCTGGATTAAGGCTGCACAGTGGCTCGGTACCAAATAATTCGGCGACCTTCTCACCCACTCTGGGAGTTCTTGTGGAACCACCCACTAGAATTACTTTACTGATCTGGGTCTTTTCTAATCCCGCGTCCCGCAACGAACGTTTGCAGGCACGCAGTGTTTTGTCTATTAGGCCGTCAATCAAACTGTGCATCAACTCTCTGGTTAATGTGCCACGCCAATCAAGTACTTCTAATGCAACCTGATCGGAATCGCTGAGTTCTTCTTTTGCGGCTCTTGCGGTTTCCAAAAGAATTCGCTGTTCTATGGGGTTAAGGTCTTCGGCCATACCCATTTCTTGGCGCAGCCATTCGGCAATAGCGCGATCAAAATCATCTCCACCTAAGGCAGAGTCACCGCCGGTGGCCAGTACTTCAAAAACACCTCTAGTCAGGCGCAGGATGCTCACATCAAACGTGCCACCACCCAGGTCGTACACAGCAATGGTGCTCTCTTCACTACTATTGTTGTCCGTCGATTCGTCCAAGCCATAGGCAATGGCTGCGGCCGTGGGCTCGTTCAAAAGCCGCAGTACCTTTATACCGGCCAGCGTAGCGGCATCTTTGGTAGCCTGGCGCTGGGCATCATCAAAATAGGCCGGCACGGTAATCACGGCACCATCGAGCATGCTGTCAAAGGCAATCTCAGCACGACCGGCTAGCTTGCGTAGTATTTCTGCAGACACCTGAATGGGGCTAATTAAACCAGCGGCGGTTTTAATTTTTGGCATGCCACCATCGTCGCTATCAAACTCATAAGGCAGCTGGCCGCCAAAGGTTTTAACATCGGCGAGGCCACGGCCTAAAAGACGCTTTACAGAGGAAATTGTATTTAGGGGGTCGGCAATATTGTGTTCCGAGGCTTCATGGCCCACACAGCTAACACCATCAGTCATGTAGTGAACCACCGATGGTAGTAACTCTCTGCCCTGCTCGTCTTTGAGTACTTCGGCCATACCGCTGCGCACTGTGGCAACTAGGGAGTTGGTAGTACCCAGGTCTATACCCACCGCATGTTTACGCTGGTGAGGTTGGGGTGATTGCCCGGGCTCTGAGATTTGCAGTAACGCCACTGTTTATAAGTCCTCTAAGTCGCCTTCAAGCTGTTCTATCTCGTACAACAGCTTGGATGAAAATTGCATTTTGGTTACGGTATTAAGAGCATCGTCGAAGGCCTGAGCATTATAGTGCCCCTGAAACTCGTTTTGCTGCTCTAAATAACCCGCCTCAACACCTTTGCGCAAGCTCTCTAGAGCAGCCCAGGGGTCTGCAGAGTCGCGCACTTCTGAAAGCTCTTCACGCAACTCTATTTGCGCCATTAAAAATGCACCATCGCTGGTGATATGGCTCTCTTGACTGGCATCCATCTGCTTGAGTTGCAAAAGATACTGAGCGCGTTTTAAAGGAGATTTTAAGCTGTCATAGGCCTGGTTGATCAACGAGGCCGTCTGCAAGGCTAGGCGTTTTTCCGTAGCGCCTTGACTGGCATAGCGATCCGGATGAAATTCCTGCTGCAACTTGCGATAGCGACTGTCCAGCTGTTCACGCTCTACCTGCCATGCGACAGGTAGGCCGAAAATCTCGAAGAAATCACTGGAAAGTTTCAAAGGGCTATCAACCTGTTTTGCTGCTTTAGTCTGGGAGTGACTAAACGTGGAAGCTCTCGCCGCAACCACATTCATCTTTCACGTTAGGATTCTTAAATTCGAACCCTTCGTTTAAGCCCTCTTTGACATAGTCGAGCTGGGTACCGTCGAGGTACAGCAGACTCTTAGGGTCAATAATCAACTTTACATCACCGCATTGGAAAACTTCGTCTCCGGTGGTCGCATCATCAACAAATTCCAACACATAAGACAGACCGGAACAGCCAGTGGTGCGCACGCCCAGACGAATGCCCACGCCTTTGGCGCGGTGTTCGAGATGCTTAACAACATGCTGCTCTGCAGCTGGGGTCATGGTGATTGCCATCGCTTATTTGCCCTGCTTTTCTCTAACATCACGCACTGCCGCTTTAATGGCGTCTTCAGCCAATACAGAACAGTGAATTTTAACTGGCGGTAACGCGAGTTCTTCAGCAATCTCAGTATTCTTAATTTGCGCAGCTGCATCTATATGCTGGCCTTTAACCCATTCCGTCAGCAATGAGCTAGACGCAATCGCTGAGCCACAGCCGTAGGTCTTAAATTTCGCGTCTTCGATAATACCTTCATCATTAACTCGAATTTGCAGACGCATAACGTCGCCACAGGCTGGTGCTCCCACCATGCCAGTACCCACATTTTTGGAGCTGTCGTCGAGCTTGCCGACGTTGCGTGGATTTTCGTAATGATCAATAACTTTTTCGCTGTAAGCCATGTTGATGACTCCTATTTAAATAATTTGAATAACTCTTAGTTAGGAGAGTTACGTAATTCTTAAAAACTCTACAGGCTGCGCTTAGTGCGCGGCCCACTCTACTGTGCTTAGGTCGACACCATCTTTGAACATATCCCACAGAGGTGATAGTTCACGTAGCTTTTCAACTGCATGGCGCACCTTGGCAATGGCACTGTCTATATCTTGTTCCGTGGTGTAACGGCCAATACTGAAACGAATTGAGCTGTGTGCCATTTCATCGTTTAAACCCAGTGCGCGCAGCACATAGGATGGCTCAAGGCTGGCAGAGGTACAGGCAGAGCCTGAAGAAACCGCCAGATCACGCAGGGCCATAATCAATGACTCGCCTTCAACAAAGGCAAAGCTAATATTCACAATACCGGGCACATGCTGGTCTTCTGAGCCATTTAGGTAGACTTCTTCCATATCGGAAACGCCTTCCCACAATTTGGTGCGCAAGGCATCAATGCGAGCAGACTCTTCGGCTAGGTTTTTAAAACCAAGTTTAAAGGCTTCACCCATACCAACAATCTGGTGGGTGGGCAATGTGCCTGAACGCATACCGCGCTCGTGACCACCACCATGCATCTGGGCTTCGATACGTACCCGAGGCTTGCGACGAACATACAGTGCGCCAATACCTTTGGGTCCATAAATTTTGTGAGCTGAGAAAGACATCATGTCGACATACATTGCTTCGACATCAATGGGGGTCTTGCCAGCACTCTGAGCCGCGTCCACATGGAAAAATACTTTGCGTTCGCGACAGATTTTGCCAATAGCTGCAATGTCGTTAAGCGTTCCCAGCTCGTTGTTCACATGCATGATAGACACGACGGTGGTATCTTCACGAATGGCATCAGCCACCATCTGCGGCTGAATTAGGCCGTTGGTGTCTGGGTCCAAATAAGTGACTTCCCAACCTTCACGCTCTAACTGGCGGGTCGTATCCAGCACTGCTTTATGCTCGATTCTAGAGGTAATAACGTGCTTGCCTTTGCGCTGATTAAAATGCGCACAGCCTTTAATCGCCAGGTTGTTGGCTTCGGTAGCGCCACTCGTCCAAACGATCTCGCGGGGGTCAGCACCAATTAAGGTGGCAACATCGGTACGGGCATCTTCAACCGCAGCCTCTGCCTGCCAGCCAAATACATGGGAGCGCGACGCTGGGTTACCAAACTGACCCGTCGGGGTCAAAAACTGCATCATTTTATCTGCAACAATCGGGTCTACCGGTGTTGTGGACGCATAATCCAGATAAATGGGAAGATTCATTAACTACTCCAAATTCAGCAGGCGCCTGCCTGCATGTTGTCATCTAACACCAGCAGCTGATCAACTTGGCGCTGGGCTATATGTTGTACGTTGCGTTTGGCGACCAAATCAGCCAGAGAGATGCCATTAAGAAAACCATGTATCTCTTTACTGAGGTCGCTCCACAATGTGTGGGTTAAGCAGATCTCACCGCCCTGACAGTCACCTTTCCCCTGGCAGTTGGTGGTATCTATAGATTCATTGACCGCATCGATAATCTGCGCCACAAAAATCCCGTCACTGGCACGACCTAGATGGTAACCACCACCTGGGCCTCGCACGCTGGAAACAAGGCCAGACTGGCGTAAACGGGAAAATAACTGCTCTAGATAAGACAGAGAAATCGACTGCCGCTCAGAGATATCCGCCAGTGAAATTGGCTTGTCCTCGGCGTGTAACGTCAAGTCGAGCATGGCTGTTACTGCGTAACGCCCTCGAGTTGTCAGTCGCATATCTATTACCTAGTGAGTTTGTTGGCCTTTAGACTCTAAATTATCTAATACCCGACTATTTTAGTCAACTAAATACCTGATTAAATCAATCAACTATTTGTTGATGATACGCTGCACCGAAGACAACAGACCACGGAGTATAGAAACTTCCATCTGGTCCATTCTGACGCGGTTAAATAGGCGCCGCATACGGGTCAATAACTGCTTGGGGTTTTCTGGGTCATAAAACTTAAGGTCAGCCATAGTCTTGGCCAGATGTTCATGAAAATACTCTAGATCATCTGCGGTAACCGGGGGCTGATCCCATTCTTGTAGGGATGGCAAATTGCCGTCAGCATCGGACAGGCTCGCCATACGAATCTCATAGCTCAGTACCTGAACAGCAGTCGCCAAATTCAGTGAACTGTAATCTGGGTTCGAGGGAATGTGCACATGATAGTGACACTTTTGTAGCTCATCGTTGGTCAGACCACGATCTTCACGACCAAACAACAGGGCGACGTCATGGGTCTCAGATTCTTGCCAGATTCTAGTACCGCATTCACGGGGGTTAATCAGCGGCCAGGGAATTCTGCGCTCACGGGCACTGGTGCCCACCACAAGACCGCAGCCGGCAATCGCCTCGTCCACAGAGTCAACGACTTTAGCGTTGACCAATACATCTCTAGCACCTGCTGCTCGCCAGACGGCTCTGGGGGCAGGGTATTCTTTGGGCTGTACTAGGTATAGCTCGGCAAGGCCCATATTTTTCATAGCTCGCGCAGCGCCACCGATATTACCTGGGTGAGAGGTATTGACTAGCACAATACGTATCTTCGCCTGTCTTTCTGCTGTTGCCATTTTTGCCCTCACCTTTTGTGGTCAGCTGTTTAAGCTACTTTTAACTACCTATTTGGGCTGCTCTTTTAAGCCGTTTATTTAGGCTATTTTTTCAAGATATAACGGCCGTTTGACCCACCCAAAATCCGGGCGCGAGTGTAGCAGAATCGGGCTTCTATAGCACAGCAGTTCTGTTACAATGCGCACCGCTCTTTAAGTCAACTGGATAACGCCCCTATGCAACCTATGGTTAACATCGCCCTTCGTGCCGCCCGTCAAGCAGGCGAAATGATTGTCAAATCTGCAGATAATCTAGATTTAGTGAGGGTTGATGAGAAGGGGCGCCATGACTTTGTCACTGAAGTGGATCGCCGCTCAGAAGAAACTATTATCTACAACATTAAAAAAGCCTTTCCTGACCACCGTTTTCTGGGTGAGGAAAGTGGTGTCAGCGGCAATCTGGATTCCGATATCGAGTGGATCATCGACCCCTTAGATGGCACCACCAATTTTGTTCGCGGTATTCCCCACGTTGCAATTTCAATTGCCTGTCGCGTTAAGGGTAAATTGGAACATGGCGTGATTCTTGAGCCTTTTAAGCGCGAAGAATTTACCGCAAGCCGAGGCTATGGCGCCAAACTTAATGGCCGCCGCATTCGCGTCTCTGGTCGCACAGAAAAAGCCGGTGCACTCTATGGCACAGGTATTCCTTTTAGCGAACCTACTTTTAATGACATGGATAAGTACCTTGCCTGCATGCACGAGTTTGCCGACAACTCAGCGGGCATTCGCCGCATGGGCGTGGCATCACTAGATCTGGCCTATTTGGCTGCTGGCCGCATGGATGTATTCTGGGAAATGTCACTAAAGCCTTGGGATATAGCGGCAGGCGTACTGATTGTTCGTGAAGCCGGCGGCATGGTCAGCGACTTTCAAGGGGGCGAGAAATTTATGGAGTCTGGACACATTCTGGCCTGCACACCAAAATTATTTAAACCCAGCTTAAAAGTAATCTCTAAGCATTTGGGCCATTGCAAATAATCGACCCCAGCGGATAGACAGCCCTGAGCAGATAGACAGCCCTGAGCGGATAGAGCGCCTAAACAAGCCCCTTAAAACAAAAGCCCGAAGCGCTCAAACAGCCAGTAAGCACCCGTAATACCGACCCCATAAACAACAATTTCAGCAAGCACCGACCGGTGTTTGCTGACTGCCGTAATATAGCGCAGCGCCACAAACACTAGAGCCAGCACCGCAGCAATAAACAGCAGCTGACCAAGCTCAACGCCAATATTGAAAAACAGCAGTGCCTGCACCTTCATGGACGCAGGCAGACCCAGCTCCTGTAATACCACGGCAAAACCAAAACCATGCAACAGTCCAAAAGCAGATGAAGCACTCACAGGGTAACGCCAGGTAAAGCTCAGGGGCGTCCCCTCTTCTGCTCTATTGTGCTTAATAATCTCCACCGCCAAAAGCACAATACTCAGGGCAATCAACAGCTCCACCAACTCTGTGGGCAATCTGAAAATATCTAATGTTGCGAGAGTCAGGGTAATAGAGTGGGCGATAGTAAACCCTGTCACCGTGAGCAACAGGCGCCTAAAACCACCGGCAATAATAATTAAACAGAGTACAAATAGCAGGTGATCTGTACCCACGAGAATATGTTCTATACCCGCCACGGTGTACTGCTTGGCAACGACACCAGCGCTGGTGGCCAAGGGGATATTAACGGTGGTTTTTTCTGGCCCAGAAAATACCTGAATCGGTTCTTCGTTAAAGGGCTTAAAAACAATTAAGGAGGTGAGAGCAGGATTGCTGCGGGGGTAATCTAATACCACGGCAAAGGCCGCCTCTGCGTCTTTGATCTCGCATTGATAAAGCCTGCGGCCAATTAACCCAGCAGCATTGCCTCCATTAACTAGCAAGCAGTCTGGGTGCTGCAATTTAATCCGTGGCTCTTGGCCATCGGGCATCACCGGCGGTACTTTCCACTTAAGTAAATACTGACTAACGCTGTTTTCGGTAACCTCTACATAGACCGGCCGCGCTTCATCGGCGACCACCCAACCACATAGCAATAACGTCAACGCAAAAAATAGTGAACGCACTATTCTGTTACTACTAGGTCTGTTGCTACTTGATCTGTTACTGGGCGGTCCGTCACTATCTGGTATTTGGCCAACAATTTTTTGATCGCCAGCCGCTTAGTATCGGACTGCTGTAGACGCTGAGCATCGGCAAACACCCCGGAGCTAACTTCTTCAAATTCTGGGATATAAGCAGCATTATTTTTAACCAACAACACTAGGTGCCAACCGTAGTTCGACGGCACCGGCCCCTGCCAGGCTTCGCCAATGCTGTAAGCAAACAGCTGCTCTTGAAAGGGCTTGCCAAAATGGCTGCCGATTTCATCATCTTCACGATTGACGTAGTTGCGGTTATAAAGAAACCGCTCACCATATCTGGAGGCCTTTTCAAAAGGCACCTGCTCAGCATTCAGCTCCGCCAATAGTTTATCGGCAGTTATTTTAGCCGCATCTACACTGCGGTTTTGCGATGAAACAAACACATGGGTAAAGGTGGTTTCTGCCGACTTTTTATACGCTTGCCGATGTTCGGCATAGTAAGCCCGCAAATCATCTTCGGTTAAGGGCTGAGTTTCGTCATAAAAACCCTGGGCTAGATAGTCCATTTTTTGAATCAGCCTGCGGCGAATAATCTGGTCATTTTTGTCCAAATTAAGCGCCATGGCTTCGCGAAATAGCACCTCGTTACGAGCATAGTCATCGACCAGCCGCTGACGATCTTCCGAGCTCAATCTCTGCAGTGCCTCCATCGCCTGGTCAGGCTTAAAGGTCTTAGCCCGCAGCTGCATAAACTGCAGCAGCTGCTTATCCGTTATCTCAATGCGATACTGATCATAGGCGTAGTCTTCGGCATTGATCAAACGCTCACCGCCCAATAGCACCAGAGCAATAATTAAAAACTGAAATAATGGCTCTTTGGCTAACTTATTAATAAAACGCATAAAGTCCTTTTAGGGCGTATACCAAACTGGTGAGGTATAGGCTCGTTCCTGAATTGTTTTGGCACCGCGAGGTGGGTTGTCCAGCTGCAGTGCAAGGCTGTCGTATAAACCATTGCGCGGCGTTGGAATCTGCAGCACCCGGGCATAATAAAATGCTGACTGAGATGGTTCAAAATCTGGATCGGACCATTTAATAGCAAACTCCGCCTGACCAATGGTGTTGGTATAGCGAGCCGAGGTTAGATCTACCGTATTACCCAAAGCTGGCAACTTGCCATCCGCACTCAGCACTCTGTCTCCGGACCAAATTATATTGTAGACCTGCTCATGCTGTTCGCCACTGGCGTCAACCCAACCTTTAACGATTTGCACACGATCCAAATTAGCATCGACCGGGCCCTTAACTGCCCGTACCAAAAATTGTGGTGCGCCACCAACCAAGTCTCCGCCCTTTAAACCTACTCCTTTTAAGTCTCCACCCATTGGCACACCGTGCTGGTAGCCTATAGCGGCAAAGTTATCTGAGGTCTCGGCATTAGCAGGGAAATCCCAGCCCGCAAAGAGCTGTACACGCATGCGCGGGCCACTGGTGGCATAAGTTTCTTTGCGCTTAAAAGCGGCATAAATGGCTTCACGATTATTGCCTGTAGCCCAGACTGCCGCCATACCTGAAGCTGACATATCCCAGCCGTCTGCGCCAGTTGGATTACCCAGTACCGGTGCTTTGGTTTCTGGTGTTGAGTCCTTGGCCATCTTGCCCCAGAAATTGCCTTCCTCTGCGGTAGACAGTCCCGAATGGGCGTCAGTTGAACCAATAAAACCAAACTTATAGGGGTTTACACCAATTTTCTGCTCAAGAGCCAAACCGGTTTTTAGAGCCGGGCGAACATAGTCACCTTTGGAAACTGCGGTTTTGCCTGCTGTAGTTTGAATAAAGTGCTCATAGGTTTCGAAGTCGGCAAATTCGTCCTGTGGAGAAAATTGGGCATGGGTTTCACTGTCGCCTTTAATCTGCGTGACCTCAGTAACCGGCTCCCACAGCATGCGGGTACGGGCATAGTCGGCTGTAATAGCCTCACCCTTAACCGTCGTCTCGGCAAACATATAGCCTTTGGAGATATTCGAGTTATGGGGGATGGAGATAAAGCGGCTATCGGTACGCTGCGCCGTCTCGTCTAGCCACTGCCAGAGATCCTCTGGGTACTGGCTCTGGTCAGAGCCATAGGGAATATATTGATTGGCTTTATCTGCGCCGTCTGGGGTAATCACAATACGGTGCAAATTGGCGCCCGTGGGAATCGAACTCCATTCCCAGCCCAGAATACTGGTAAATACGCCGGGCTCATTATGTAATTCAGCAGTAGCGACAATATCTTGCCAAGCGCCTTGAGATGTCCCTGAGGTATCACCAAAGAGAGCTACCGAGCCAATATTATTATTGACGTCGGCCACGGGGTCGCCGCCAACAACTGCCGCAGACTTAGGCAAGAACTTGCCAAAAAAAGCGCGCCCCAGATCTTTGTCCAGTGCATTATTCAGAGCCATTACGGCCCACCAACGCTTGATTGAGGTGAACCAGCCGACATCCTGCCACTCAATCGTTTCATTGCGGATCGCTTTCATTACCCCTAACATTTCTGCGTGGTCAGACACCACCAAAAAGTCTAGAGGCGTGTCAATTTGGACTCGCGCACGGTTATAAGGGTGAATCACCGGCTGGCCTTTGGCCCAACGAAAAGCGGTGTCTGGGTCGGCGCTAAAGTTATTATTCAGGAACGCGTCAAACGAATAACTCGTGTGCAGATGGGTATCACCAAAATAGACGTCGGTCTGCTGTGGCGCACTAGGCTTTTCTGCTTGGCTAGCGTTGGCCCAACAAGAGAGGGACAGTAATAACCCTGCGGAAATGGCAATTGCTTTCATGGTTTTCTCCTTAGCTCTTTTTGGGGCTGGCTAATGTTCTGCGTGAATACTCTAATAATGCAACCGCTACCAGCTCAATGACTGTAGAGCGAATCGCTGGGTCAGTAAGGCCATCCAACACAATATGTACCATGCGGCCAAACAAAACTGTCAGCATAAATACCAGAGGGACGGCCAACCAGGCAGCATTGCCCGGACGAGACCCATAGAAAGTAAAGATTGCCAGCATCAAAAAGGTGCCGCCCAAATCGCCGCGCAACGTACCCATGCCATGGGTCTCGATAGCTCTTACAGAAAAGTCAGCTTCCATACCCGCTGGGTCAAACATAAAACCCATCGCGCCCGCCAACATACCTAGAGCCAGCAACGCCAGCACAACTCGTAAACCCTTTTCCATGTGAAACCCTCTTTTTATAGTTATTTTTATGGTCCCCAGCTTAACTCATTTGTATCCAATCTCAATTGCAAATTAGCCCTCGAGGAAATATTCAACATAATCAGTCCTGAGAGCCAAACCCTTTGCCCAAAAACCCCAGTACTGTAAAGTGCAGCAAACTATTATTCAAAGCCCAAACTGACTATGCACAGTTTCTCCAAAACCACCGGTATCTCGGTCGTCGTCGCCAACATGGTCGGTACTGGGGTTTTTACCAGCTTGGGATTTCAGCTACTCAATATTCAATCGCCATTTGTGCTCATGATGCTATGGCTAGTGGGCGGTTTAACGGCCCTGTGCGGTGCCCTTACCTATGCAGAATTAGGCGCAAACCTACCCCGCTCCGGTGGCGAGTACAATTTTCTCACCCGACTCTACCACCCCTGCGCTGGGTTTATCTCTGGCTGGGTTTCAGCTACCGTGGGCTTTGCCGCCCCCGTAGCATTGGCAGCCATAACCTTCGGTGCCTATTTGTCAGCGGTATTTCCCGAGATATCTAGAACCTGGGCCGCAGGGTCTCTGGTGCTTATATTAACCTTGGCTCACTGTCTGTCTCGAAGTGCCAGCAGCAGCGTGCAACAGGTTTTTACCGCCCTCAAGATACTGCTCATACTGCTATTTTGCGCCATAGTGTTTATTTGGGGCGACAGCCCCCAGGCACTTAACTTCGCCCCGCAGGCCGGAGATCAAAAACTACTCTTTAGCGGCGCCTTTGCCGTGGCACTTATTTATGTCAATTACGCCTACACCGGTTGGAATGCAGCAACCTATCTGACCGGCGAAATGGAAAACCCCCAGCGCAACCTACCTCTGGTTTTAATCATTGGTACCGCTCTGGTGATGATGATTTACCTACTGCTTAATTTTACTTTTCTTAGTGCTGCCCCTATAGCCAGCCTTGAAGGCAAGTTAGAAATAGGCGTTATTGTGGCCGACTCCGCTCTAGGCGGTGGTGCTGGCAAAGTGATGGGCGCGGTACTGGCACTCTTACTAGTCTCGACCGTTAGTGCCATGACCATGGCAGGCCCAAGGGTACTGCAGATGATTGGGGAAGATTTTAAAGTGTTTTCCAAACTCGCCAAGTGCAATGATCAGGGCATTCCGGTACTCGCCATTCTCTTTCAAGGGATGTTAGCTATCTTCTTTATTGTCAGTGCGACCTTCGAGTCGGTACTGATTTTCTCGAGTTTTGTGCTGGGTATTAATACTGTGTTTTCTGTACTCGGAGTATTTGTACTACGTTATAAAAAACTCAATATCACCGGCGCCTACAAAACCTTTGCCTACCCTATCGCACCGCTTATTTATTTAGGCGTCACGCTATGGACCCTAGTC
Source organism: gamma proteobacterium HTCC2207 (assembly GCA_905182265.1). Taxonomy (GTDB): domain Bacteria; phylum Pseudomonadota; class Gammaproteobacteria; order Pseudomonadales; family Porticoccaceae; genus HTCC2207. The sequence continues at coordinate 36,496 of CAJJAO010000019.1, forward strand.
TATGTTCTGCTGGCACGACCACAGGAAGGGTTGATGGGATTGGGCATTATTGTGGCGGGTGCCGTTATCTACTATTTATCTGCCGATAAGACTGCGCAAGATTCGGGTCGATAAATTTCACTAGCTCAGCAATACTAGAGTTATGAATTCAGACTATCAGCGCATCGCCGACGCTATCGGCTACATCAATGCCAACATCCAACAGCAGCCCTCGCTGGATGAAATAGCGGCCGCTATTAATTTGAGCCCCTTTCACTTCCAGCGTCTGTTTAGTCGCTGGGCTGGGGTCACGCCAAAAAAATATCTGCAAATTCTTACTGTTGATAGAGCCAAAGAGTTGTTGGCTGCATCTAAGCCTTTGCTTGAAGTGTCCGACAGTATTGGATTGAGCAGCAGCTCTCGACTCTACGATCATTTTGTTCAATTAGAGGCCGTCACTCCCGGTGAATATAAAGCACAGGGTGCAGGCATAAATATTCAGTACGACGTTGCCGAGAGTCCTTTTGGCGATATTTTTATTGCCGTCACCCCCAGGGGGATTTGCGCTCTGTCGTTTGTTTCGGATGGCAATATTGAGCCTTCACTTATCAGCCTACAAAAGCACTGGCCCAAAGCGACGATGGAGAAGGGGTCGACAGCGACGGTAAAAACTGTCGAAGCGATCTTTACTGGCGATAGAACAATAAAAGGCCCTCTGTCTCTGCATGTGGCAGGCACTAACTTTCAAGTGGCTGTTTGGCGTGCGCTATTACAAATTGATCCGGGCTGTATTAAAAGTTATGGCCAAGTGGCTGCTGCTGTGGGCAGGCCCAAGGCATCCCGGGCGGTGGGCACGGCGATTGGTTCTAATCCGGTGGCGTTTTTTATTCCCTGTCATCGGGTGCTGCAACAGAGCGGTAAGATTGGCGGCTATTTATGGGGTGAAACCCGCAAGCACGCGATTCATGCTTGGGAATCTGCTAGGCATGGCTAGGTGATCTGGTTGTTCGGAGCGCTGACCCGGCTTACGTATCCCTGTCCTCTTTCAAAACCGTAACCAGCATCCATGCTGGCCCCGGTTTTGAAAGAGGATAAGGGTAGGAAATCCTCAACATCGGAGCGAGATTCTTTAATGGGTTCTGTTTTTTTAGGTTTTTTTGGGATGTACTGCGAGAATTCAAATAGTGCCTAGGGCTATCCTGGCGATCAATCAGGGCCCGTTTATGGGTGTGATCATTTTCAGATTAAGAGAGCTCACTGTCTGAGCGTAGCGAGTTGAGCGAACGCTGAAAATGGTTGCACCCATGGGACCGTCGCAAGGATAGCCCTAGGTGCTATTGTGCTCCCCTGCCACACCAAGGCGATCCTTCGTCGCTTCGATATGTCAGGATGACAATTTTTGGAGATGGTGGGATTAAAATGATTGGAACATCAGACATATGGCCTAGCGTTTAAACTAGGCCATACCGTATTTCTAGCTAGTAATACCCTTGATTTCTAAGTAATCATCAAAGCCATATTCGCCCCATTCGCGGCCATTACCAGACTGCTTGTAGCCACCAAACGGCGCAGCATAATCTTGCGAAGCACTGTTAACGCTAACCATGCCCGCGCGTAACTGACCGGCAACTCGCTTAGCTCGCTCCTCATCAGTCGTGCTGAAATAAGCCGCCAAACCGTAGTCAGTATCGTTGGCAATCTCGATCGCTTGCTCTTCAGTATCAAAAGGAATCATCGTCAGTACCGGACCAAAGATTTCCTCACGAGCAATCGTCATCTGGTTGTTCACCCCAGCAAAAATAGTCGGCTTAACAAAGTAACCCTTATCCATGCCCTCAGGTTTTCCTGTGCCACCAGCCACCAGCTTAGCGCCCTCAGCAACACCCTTCTCAATCAATGCCTGCACCTTATCAAACTGTACGCGGCTCGACAGTGGGCCCAAATGCCAGCCCTCTTTCATGGGGTCATCAACCAGCACTTCTGCAGTCGTTTGCTTAGCAATTTCAACAGCTCGATCATAGACCGCTGACTGCACCAACATACGCGATGGCGCATTACAGGACTGGCCCGTGTTGCCCATCATATTGATAACGCCAGAACTCACGGCTACTTCAAGATCTGCATCTTCAAAAATAATATTGGGAGACTTGCCACCCAGCTCCTGGGTCACACGTTTAACAGTTTCCGATGCCGCCTTAGCAACCAAAATGCCCGCGCGAGTAGAGCCGGTGAACGACACCATATCCACATCTGGGTGACTGGCAATAACCGCCCCCACGTCTGGGCCATCGCCATTAACCATGTTGTAAACACCAGCGGGGAAACCAGCCTGCTCCATCATCTCTGAAAATAGGTAACCAGAAATAGGAGCGATTTCACTTGGTTTAAGTACCATCGTGCAGCCCGTCGCCAGAGCTGGGGCAACTTTGCAGCTGATTTGGTTAATCGGCCAGTTCCATGGCGTGATAAAACCGCAAACACCGATGGGCTCTTTAACAATGCGGGTGTTGCCCACCTGACGTTCGAATTCAAATGTTTTTAATGCTTCGATTGCGGCATTTATATGCCCTCGGCCCGTATCGGCCTGGGCTGCGCTGGCCAAGGAAATTGGTGCGCCCATCTCCATGCTAATAGCTACAGACATTTCTTCGTAGCGGCTCATATAGATCTTGAGCAGGTTTTCCATAAGGGAAATACGCTCTTCGACACTGACCTTTGAGTAGCTCGGGAAAGCGGCTTTAGCTGCAGCGACGGCGGCGTTAACATCGCCTGCCGCACCTAGGGAGATAGTCGCAATCATTTCTTCTGTCGCAGGATTTTCCACGGCCAGATCGTTTGCCACCAACGGATTTACCCATTGGCCATTAATATAGAATTTGCGTAGATCTTTCATTGTTATCCCCTTTTAAGTTACGGAGCAGGTTACTGCCGCCGCTAACATTTACCTATACCCTTTTATGGTGACATACCTTTAGGGTGAGACCACTCATATTTTAAAGAAGGCCTTCCAGCGTTTCTAATGTCTGCGGCCCGATTAGGCGCTGCAGTAACTTGCCCTCTGCACTAACAACCAATGTCTCTGGTAATACCTGCACCGGCTCAAGGCCCCATATCCCTCTAGGGTCTGCTAACAGACTCGGGAACTCAATACCTAATTTATCTATTTCAGTGCGCAGTAACTCTCCCTGCGAGCCATCGAAGTTTACGGCATAAATTGATACCTGATCCCCATGGTCTTTTAAAAGCTGGTTAAACTCTGGAATCTCTTTGCGGCAAGGTGCGCACCAGACAGCCCAATAGTTAATTAGCACCAGTTTTTGGGGTGACTGTAAATTAACGCTGCCGCCATCTAGCAGAGCAAAGTCAGTTGCTGTGTCGCTGGAGCAACCCAGCAGAAATAAACTGGTGATAAGAAGTCGTTTAATCATAGAGTTCTCTTTATTAGGAGTTTTTAAGCCTTTATTAGGTGCTTTTTAGGCTTTTATTAAATCTTGGGCAAATAGAGTTTCAATACTCAGAGAAAAATTATCCTGAGTCGCGGTGCGAGCCTTGCCCGCAAGCATATCGTATTTTGCGTACCAAGGATGGCAAGAGGCTAATGTAGATGACTCATCGCTCGTGGGTCTATGAATATCCTCGCCCAACCAGTCACAGACATCATTAATGCTGTGGCTCCCCAGGTCGCGAATCAGCACATATTGCCCGCTGGCAGTTTTTTCAATCACTCGCTCTCTAAGCAGCAAATTGCGTAGTTTTTTCCAGTGCTCGGCATCCATACCTGTGGCAACCATAGCTCGATCCGACAGGCTGTCACCTCGCTGTTGATTCTGCCAGCAGTGCCACAGCACTATTAAGGTTGCCACAAGGTCGGGCAGCTTTTTACCTCGACCTTCAATAGAGAATGTTTCTAAACTGCGCACAAACTCAGCGCCGATTAAAATTAATACCCACAGCAGATAGATCCAGATCAGAAATAATGGAATTACCGCAAAGGCACCATAGACGTTGGTGTAGCTGGAATGTGCGACCATAAAACCAAACAGCGCCTTGGCGCTTTCAAATAATACTGTCGTCACTAGGGCACCAAATACGGCATGTCGGGCGCGCACTTTACAATTGGGGACGGCAATAAATAGTAGGGTTAGGGCCATCCAGGTGAGCAGCCAGGGCAGGTAGGCAAACAGATACTGGGAAATACCCAGAGCGTCTACCTCATCTACCATAAGGCGAAATGATAGCAAATAGGTTTTCATTACTACGCCGGCGGCCAATAGCAGAGGCCCCAGGCTAAGAATGGCCCAATAGAGCAGAAACCCGCTCAGGCCTCTGCGGCCGCCATCGGTGCCCCAGATATGGTTAAAAGTCTTCTCAATATTGGCTAGCATTAAATAGGACGTCACCATCAAGATCACTGCACCCACTGAACTTAGCTTGCGGGCCTGGGCGGAAAACTCACTCAGATAGCTGGTAATTTCTTGACCACTGGTAGGCAGCACCTTAGAAAATATCCAGCTCTCTACCTGAGACCCAGCGTCTTGAAAGGCTGGAATCAATGAAAACATGCTGTACATCAAGGTGAGCATAGGCACTATGGCGAATAGACTCATGTAGGTCAGAGCTGCCGCGCTCTGGCGGCAGCCGTCACGATTAAATCGCTGTACCAAATAGCTGAGAAAGTGCCAAAATATGGCCAAATACTGCTGGTTTTTGATTAATCCTTTAAGCACAGAGTCGTCCCTCGCTATTGGTTTACTGTCATTTGCCCGTACAATAAGCGTTTGTTATATCATCAAGTAAAAGGTTAGTCGTAAAAAGGATAGTCCATGACCCGCATTTACCATAATCCTCGCTGCTCTAAGTCTCGGCAAACGCTGGAACTCCTCCATGCCCGCGGCATTCAGCCCGATACTGTGCTGTATCTTGAAACACCATTAGATGCCGACAATATTAAAGATCTACTGGCCAAGCTAGGCATGAGTGCTGGGCAGTTGGTACGTCGATCCGAGCAGGACTTTAAGGATAATAATCTTGGTGCTGCCGATATCAGTGAAGAGCAGCTTATTGCCGCAATGGTGAAGTACCCCAAGCTGATAGAGCGGCCAATTGTAGTGGTTGGCAACAGAGCAGTAATTGGCCGGCCCCCAGAAAATGTGCTGGCCTTGCTCGCTGACCAGGAGAAGTAATCGATGACCCCCTATATTTTAGTGCTGTACTACAGCCGCAATGGCCATGTAAAAATGCTGGCCGACCAAATCGCACTGGGTATCGAGAACGCCGGAATGGAAGCGCGCCTGCGCACGGTTCCTGCCGTATCTACTGTTTGCGAAGCAACAGAAACCGACATTCCTAGTGCTGGCGATATTTATTGCAGCGAAGATGATCTGGCCAACTGTGCCGGTCTGCTGCTCGGCAGCCCCACCAGATTTGGCAATATGGCCGCCCCCTTAAAATATTTTATAGATGGCACCGCTGGGCTCTGGATGAACGGCTCTTTAATTAATAAACCGGCCGGCGTATTTACCTCGACCTCGAGTTTGCATGGCGGCCAAGAATCTACCCTATTGACCATGATGCTGCCTCTATTGCATCAAGGTATGGTTCTAGCGGGTATCCCCTATTCGGAAGCTGCACTGACCAATACTAAAAGTGGGGGTACGCCCTATGGCGCTAGCCACGTTGAGGGCGACGGTCTGACAGAAGAAGAAACTCAGCTAAGTCAGGCTCAGGGCAAGCGTATTGCCCTACTGGCAAGCAAACTTAGTAGCACATAAACACCTAATACTTACTTAAGGCGAACAATCTTGACCACAGAATTAAAACTGTCCATCAGCCGCTTTTTAACTCGTAGCAGTTACTGGCTTCTAATGCTAACCCTCGCCGTACATCTCTGGATGCAATCGGCGCCCGCGGTGATTTACTTTATAAGCCTAGTGCCGCTAATGATTTTTATTCCCGGCATACTGGCCGACAGATTGCGCACATTAATCTGGCTCGGCTTCGTGGTAATGCTATATTTTTATAATGGCGTCCAAAACATGGCGGTCCCTGAACCCATGACACTGGACATCGTCGAGCTGGCTTTAAGTGTTGTGCTGTTTAGCGCAGCGATGTTTTATGCCCGTGTTAGGCAGGTCAACAATCTATAATTAATGATTATTAAAGGACTTTGTAATGAGCGACAGTAAACCGGGCATCATTCGTCGAATCTTTCGTTTTATCGGTAGCATTGTATCGGCCATACGCACCATTATTGGTGTGGTTGTTTTGATCTTTATTGTCACCACTATCGGTGGCATGTTTGCCGATGACCTGCAGCCTATTCCCAATGAAGGGGCACTCTATCTAGCACCTAGCGGCTTTCTTGTTGACCAAAAAACCTACACCGATCCACTAGAGCAGATTCTCTCTCAGGGTAACGGCCAAGAGTCCGAAACCTTGGTTCGCGATGTTATTGAAGCATTGGAAGCCGCGGGCAATGATAGCCGCATTACTCACCTGCTTTTGGACACTGACTACATGTCAGGTGCTGGTCTTAGTAAGTTAGAAGAGATAAGCACAGCGCTGTTGCGCTTTAAAGAGAGTGGCAAACCGATTATTGCCGTGGCCGATAACTTTAGCCAGCAGCAGTATTATCTGGCGGCCCATGCCGACCAAATTATGCTCAACCCATTGGGTGGCGTCATGATCACTGGCTTTGCCTCTTATAACAGCTACTTTAAAGAAGCACTCGACAAGCTCAAAGTGAACATCCATGTGTTTAGAGTTGGCGAGTACAAAAGTGCCGTTGAACCCTATCTGGGCAATAGTATGTCCGCCGCAGTAAAAGAAGAACGTCGCGCTATGATTAACGAGCTGTGGCAGTTTTATGGCTCTCAAGTAGAAGAACTGCGAGGACTACCCATCGGTGCAATCAATGATTACACCAATAACTTGCACCTAAAATTACGTGCCGCCAATGGCGACAGCGCAATACTCGCAAAAGAGCAGGGTCTGGTCGATCAAATCGCCAGCAGAACAGAAATGCTCGCCTATCTGAATGAGGTTATTCCAACCACCGACGGCGAATTTAACAGCATTAATTTGCGCGGCTATCTGAGCCACGTTAGGCGCGAGAAGGTCACCAGTAGCGCGGCCAAAAAACACCGCGTAGCTCTAGTGGTTGCCAAAGGCACCATTCTAGATGGCGAACAGCCCGAGGGTTCTGTTGGCGGCGACACCTTGGCCAGCATCTTTTCTAATCTGCGTGATGATGAAGATGTGAAGGCGGTTGTACTGCGCGTCGATAGCCCTGGCGGTAGCGCCTTTGCCTCTGAAATTATTCGCGACGCAATGGCGGCAACCCGTGCAGATGGTGTGCCCATTGTGATCAGTATGGGTAGCGTAGCTGCCTCTGGTGGTTACTGGATTGCTACCGAAGCCGACCAGGTTCTAGCCATGTCTACCACCATCACCGGCTCTATCGGTGTTTTCGGCGTGATACCCACTGTCGAAAATTCAATGGCTGCTCTGGGCATTTATTCTGACGGCGTCAGCACTGCAGATATTTCTGGTGTTATGCAGCTTGACCGAGCTATGACTCCCCAGGCAGAGATGTTTTTCCAAGCTGGTGTGGATAATATTTACACTCGCTTTATTGCACTGGTTGCCGATTCTCGCGGCTCAACACCAGCAGCCATCCATGAGATTGCTCAGGGTCGGGTATGGACAGGTGAGCAAGCTTTAGAGCTTGGTCTTGTGGATCAGCTGGGTGATTTAAATGATGCCATTAAAGTGGCTGCAGAGCTGGCCAACCTTAGCGACTATATGGTCGACTATCGCCGCAAACCATTAACCGTTTATGAACAATTTTTGTCGGGCATGAACAGTAGTGTCGGTGCCTCACTGGCTGCACTAGGCGTGACAGCATCGGGAGATAGCTGGATTCCAGATGTTTTGCGCGGCCAGGCCAAAACATTAATTAAGCCCTTAGACGCACTAGGCAATCTATCGGATCCGAAAGGGATTTATGTTTATTGCGATCAATGCCCTATCTAATAAGAAGCTTCCTATTTAATAAGGGGCTTCCTATCTAATAAGAGGCCTCCTACTTAAATAAGGGGCTTCCTATTTTAATAAAAAGCCTACTTTTCAAAAAGGCCGGCTCTTCGATACACCGAGCTAGAGCGCCAAAACGCTCTTAACAAATGGTAGGGTCAGGCGTCGTTGTTCTTGAAGCGACGCCCCATCCAACGTAGCCAGTGCCGCCATCAAGTCACTGGTATTTCGCGGCAAGCGGTTCAACAAAAACACAGCAACCTCGTCCGAGAGATACAGTCCGCGCACGCTTGCACGGTGCTGCAGAAGGCGACGCTGATCATCATTTTTATACTGCTGCATTTGCAGCGCCACACCAGACTTTAGTCGCGATAAAAGATCCGGCAATATCACGCCCAAGTGATCGGGAACTTCATGGGCCGCAATCACTAGCTTAGTCTTGGCATCTCGACAGCGATTAAAAAAGTGAAACAGGGGTTCTTGCCAATCAGGTTTATCTGCGACTAATTGCAGATCATCGAGACAGACCATAGTGGCCGACTCTAAACCCTCAAGAATATCTGTAGCGGGGTAATCCGCTAAATCTGCCAATGGTAAGTACACCGCACCCGCATTTCTGCCAAGCGCTGTGCGCTGGCAGGCTGCCTGCAACAGATGAGATAGCCCACTGCCCTCGGCACCAATCAAAAAACAGTAATACTGACGCTCGTCTTGCAACACAAGACTGGCCAAATGCTGGGGGGTTCCTCGGGGGGCATAGAAGTTATCAAAGGTAGCTTGGTCGTCCAGCTCTACTGCCAAGCTAAGCTGTCGGGGACTATTCATTCGCTGATCCAGCGGTATTCAAGCCTGCCCGTCAGTGCCGTGTCGCTGCCTACTCGGCTCTCTAAGCGGCCACTGCGCACCAGTGCCGAATGCAATAATTCTGCACCGCCTTCAACATCAACAGCCAGTGTTAGCTGATCACCCTGCACCGCAAATATATCCAAAGAATCAACTACCTCTAGTTTTTTAAACTGGGCCAACACGGCCTGATACTGTTTGAAAGACTCAACACCATTAATCTGTACCAGCACTTCATTGGTGTTCAGCTGCGGTATATAGGTATAGGTCTTGGCAAGGCTGTCCACCAAACCATCAATCGCGCTGGCCATAAATTCTTCCCCAGCCTCGGCACGAAAATCATTGAGCTGACGGCGACCTGCGCTCTGATATAACCAGGCACCCCGCACTTGCCCACTAGAGGTCGTGTAAAAACGCAGCGCTAACCAGGCATCAGCTTCGTAACGTTGGGACGCGGGCTCAATAAGATCAGACCTAAGCGACCAGGCCTCGTTCACCGACAGCGAAAGTTGGTCCTGCAAGTCAAAATTTGGTAATTGGTAGGGCATGCCACGGGCTTTCATGGCCCGGTCAAAAGACGCTAGTACCGCCTCACCGCCCGCTGATACTTCTGCACTGTTATATTCACCAATAAAACTGCGACCAGCGGTAGCATCGTCACGAATAATCCAAGCCAATATTGTCGGCCGATTGGACGGCAATACAGGTAGCTGTGCTTGGCGAATAAGTTGGTCTATGGCCTGTCGTGCAAAACTGACTTGAAGCCCAGGCTGGCTTTTCTTACTTTTAGAATCAGTATCAGAAATATTTCGAAAACCAACAGCTGCGACAAAAGCATTGGGGTCGGTCAAAAAAGGTTGGATACTCGGCACCAGCATAATCTTACTGTTGCCCGTGAGCTTTATTAGCACCTGCGCAAGAGCATCGCGAACACCCAATTCTCGAGATTCAGTCGTTTGATCTGCCACCGGCACTAAGCCGCTGTACAGACCAGCAACCTCTTCCGCGAGAGAATGAAGGCTAAAACAAGCCAAAATCATCATTAATATCCGTTTCAACGACTTTTCTCCAAATTAATTTGCCTCATTGTACCAGCGCTTGATGAAAATTAGACTCACTCGCACTAAAATACGCTCTTTAAAATAAGTGCACTTACATAAGTGCGTTTACAATGGGTACTTTTAACAGGAAGCCTGTCCATGACCGAAAAGACTCAATCACTGAGCTACAAAGATGCTGGCGTAGATATAGACGCAGGTAATGCCCTGATCGAAAAAATTAAAGGTGCGGCAAAGCGAACTCGTCGTCCAGAAGTGATGGCCGGGCTCGGTGGATTTGGTGCACTGTTTGAATTACCGACAGGCTATCGCGAGCCGGTTATGGTTTCTGGCACCGACGGTGTGGGTACTAAACTACGTCTCGCTCTAGACCATAGTAGACATGACACCGTTGGCATCGACCTAGTTGCCATGTGTGTAAACGACTTAATTGTCTGCGGTGCTGAGCCCCTGTTCTTTCTCGACTACTACGCCACAGGCAAACTTGATATTGATACAGCCGCGGCCGTCGTCAATGGTATTGCCGATGGCTGCGAACTGTCGGGCTGTTCATTGATTGGTGGTGAAACCGCCGAGATGCCAGGCATGTATGAAGGCAGCGATTATGACCTCGCAGGGTTCTGCGTTGGCATGGCAGAAAAATCTGAATTGATTGACGGCAGCAAGGTAGCGGTTGGCGATACGCTGATTGGCCTAGCCTCAAGCGGCCCCCATTCCAATGGCTACTCGTTAATTCGCAAAGTTCTCGAAGTCACCCAGACAGACCCAGCGACGACCATGCTAGACGGCAAGCCTTTGATCGACCTGTTAATGGAACCGACCAAAATCTATGTGAAGTCACTACTGGCCTTAATCGCCAAGTCACCCGTTCACGCCCTCGCCCACATTACTGGCGGCGGCCTGTTAGAAAATATTCCCCGTGTACTGCCAGACAATGCCACCGCTATTATCGACACCAAGGCTTGGACACGCCCCCCTGTATTCGATTGGTTGCAGCAGGGCGGTAATATTGACGAGCATGAAATGCACCGTACCTTAAACTGTGGTGTCGGCATGGTCATCTGTGTGCCGGCTAACACTGCCGCATCGGCTGTAGAGTTCTTAAACGCCAATGGCGAAGAGGCCTTTATTTTGGGCACTATTGAAGAGACTAAGAGCGGTGAAGAGCAGGTGCAACTACTCGGCCTCTCTGAATGACCGACCGCCCTACTGCCGGAATTAAACCGCGACTGGTGGTTTTAGTCTCCGGTGGCGGCTCTAATCTGCAGTCATTTATAGATGCCTGTGCAGAGGGCAGTCTCAATGCTCAGGTAGCCGCTGTCATTAGCAACAAAGCTGGCGTTGGTGGTCTCGACCGTGCAGCCCAGGTGGGCATTCCCAACATCGCTATTGATCATCGAGCGTTTGATAGCCGAGAGGATTTCGACAAAAACCTCAGCGAGCTTATCGATAGTTTTGCACCAGACCTCGTTGTACTGGCCGGTTTTATGCGCATATTAACCCCTGACTTTGTGAATCACTTTCTCGGCAAGCTCATCAACATTCACCCCTCACTGCTGCCCGCTTACCCAGGCCTGCACACACACCAGCGCGCTATTGATGCCGGTGATTCAGAGGCCGGCGCTACAGTACATTTTGTGACTCCAGAGCTAGATGGTGGGCCTTCAGTACTGCAAGCTAGGGTGCCAGTATTGGCAGACGATAGTGCCGAGAGCTTGGCCTCACGGGTACTGGGATTTGAACATAAAATTTATACTGCCGCCGTCCAGTGGTTTTGCCAAGGTCGGTTGTGCATGGAAAATGGTAACGCCATACTAGATGGCAAATCACTGCCGGAGCAGGGTGTTATTTTTTCAGACTGATGCTGAACCATAGATGAACCATAGATGAACCATAGATGAACCATAGATGCACAGTAGATTAACTATAGCTGCACAGCAGCTGAACAATTGTCGTTTAACGCACTCTAACTTGACTAGAAAACAAGCCCACAGCCGTTAAACCAAATACTGAGGTGATAGCAATCCCTAACAACAGACATCTATTTCACTCCCTATTTCGATGCCTCTTTCGATGCCTATTTAAACGGGTAGCAATTAGCTTGCTTGGCGTTCTGTTTTTGCCTCTGGCCTTCGCCAGCGATATCAAGCCTTACAGCGCGACCTATTCTGCGAGTTTTAATGGTATGGACATCGTGGCCGAGCACCGGCTCGAAAAGCTCGAGTCTGGCCAGTATCGCGAAACCTTAGACGCTAAAAACATCTTTGGTAAAATCAACGAGCAGGCTCTGTTTACTGTGGCTGATAACCAGCAGGTGATCCCGCAAGAATATAGCTATCGGCGATCATTGATTGGTATTAAACGTGCCGAGAAGCAGGTTTTTGATTGGCCAAACCTGCAGCTGGAATATACCAAAAAAGACCAGACAACAACCTCTCCCCTTCAAGTTGGCTCTCTCGATATCATTACCCATAAACTCCAGTTGCGCCGAGATATTAAGGCCGGCAAAGAGATTTTTTCGTACCCTGTTATTTCTCGAGGAAAGCTGAAACAATATGCCTATGAAATCGTAGCTCGTGAAGTTTTAGAGACGGCCATCGGCCCCCTCAACACCGTGTTAGTGCAACGCATTAGGGAAGATCAAAAACGTACCACAAAAATTTGGTTAGCCTCGGACTGGGATTATTTAGCCGTGCGTCTAGAACAGATCGAAAATGGCGAAAGCCATGAGATGACAATTATTAATGGGCAGGTTGATAACCAACCTGTGGCTCCCCTAAAGATGGCAACTGAGATATAGCTATGGCACGCCCACCCAACAAGACTGGCACTAGTAAATTTATTCTTGCTCTTGGCACTGTGGCCGCAGTAGCGGTTCTTGGTGGCGCTCTGTATCAGGCGCAAAAATTATCTGAGGAAGAAGAGCGCTCGATGATGGCTGTGATCCCCGAACAGGTCATTACAGAAGCTGTGATTGAAACACCCGAAGTTCCCGAGGCCAATATCCCAGAGCCAGAAACTGAAATCACCACCCAGCCTGAAGCCGATACCACTCCAGCACTAAAAGCACCCAAACTGCCCTCTTTGGACGACAGTGATGACTTTGTTCGTGATCGACTACTGCTCATCGAGCAGAAAGCTGATTTAAAACAATGGCTCAACACCGACGATTTACTTCGCCGCACTGCGAGCTATTTGGATGGTTTGTCACGAGGCGTTGTGCTCGGGAAAATATTTCCTCTCACGGCTCCAGAGGGAAACTTTACGACTCATCGCGAAGGCGAAATTATTTGGTTAAATGCGGGAAATTACGAACGCTACAATGGCACTGTGGGTGTGTTGACCAGTATTGATATGCAACCCATGGCGCAGATGTTTCACTTTATCCGTCCATTGTTGGAGGGCGCTTTTTCTGAGATGGGTTATCGCCCTCGCCAGATGGATGGCATTATTTTGCAGGCTATCGATAATATTTTAGAAACTCCGATTATTGTGGAGCCTATTAAGCTGACAAGAGATTCTGTTGCTTACAAGTTTGCTGACCCAACATTGGAGGCTCTACCACCCCTTCAAAAACAACTACTGCGCACTGGACCTGAAAATACCCAGCGCCTGCAACAGCAAGCACTGGCTTTAAAAGACGCTTTACTTAATCCCTAGCTTTTCTCTCATTTTGCTCTCATTTTGCTCTCATTTTTCTTTAGGTTTTAGGCAGGGTAACACCTGTCTGACCCTGATACTTACCACCACGGTCTGCGTAGGATGTTTCGCAGACTTCGTCAGATTCAAAGAACAGCATCTGTGCTACACCTTCGTTGGCATATATCTTGGCCGGTAGGTTTGTGGTGTTTGAAAATTCCAGTGTGACATGCCCTTCCCATTCTGGCTCTAGGGGCGTGACGTTCACAATTATCCCGCAGCGCGCATAGGTAGATTTGCCCAAACATATGGTCAGTACTGAGCGTGGAATCTTGAAGTACTCTACTGTTCTGGCCAGCGCAAACGAGTTGGGCGGGATGATACAAAAGTCGCCTTTCATATCAACAAATGAGTCGTTGTCGAAGTTCTTTGGATCGACGGTCTTGGAATGCACGTTGGTAAATACCTTGAATTCGTCGGCACACCGCACGTCGTATCCATAGCTTGAAGTCCCGTATGAGATAACGCGCTCGTCTCCGGAGTGGCGCACCTGACCTGCCTCAAAGGGCGTGATCATCTGCTGTTGCGCGGCCATGCGGCGAATCCAGTTATCTGACTTAATGCTCATTTAGGGTGACTCCGGTTAATGTGATCTGATACTAAAAATTAGGTTCTGCAATAGGGTCGGTATGATACCGATTTGCGCTGCTGGAGCAAGGTATCGTTCTGTATCCGTCAGCCGTGATCTCGAATCGCACCGCTGTTATATCAAACCACCCGGCTGGCATGTCGAGTGCAGTGAGAGATCTTTTGGTTTGGAGCACCGCCCAGGCTTATCTACCCTTACCCCCTTTCAAAACACGACGTGAATACATCCCTGTAGTCTCGGGGCCAGCATCCATGCTGGCCACGGTTTTGAAAGGGGGTAAGGGCAGCCAAGCCTCAACATAGGAGCGAGGCTCTAGAGAGATGTTCTTTTTCCTTTTTCCTAGGATCTACTGCGAGAGTCCAGATAGACCCTGGGGGAGCCCTGGCGATCAGTCAGGGCCCGTTTATGGGTGTGATCATTTTCAGTTTGAGAGAGCTCACTGTCTGAGCGCAGCGAGTTGAGCGAACGCTGAAAAGGGTTACACCCATGGGACCGATCGCAAGGGCTTCACCAGGGTCTATTAACCCCCACACAAATCCACGTCGCTTGGCCCGGTCAGGATGACATGAACGTTACTTACTCAAACACAATCTCAGGCCCAGCATTATCAGCAGCGGCCTCTAGCCCAGCAATTACAGATTGAGCAATCTGTCCATAATGCCCCGCTATCGGGCCCTCTGGGTCAGCAGCAACCGACGGTAAACCACTGTCGCCATTCAAACGAATCGACTTATCCAATGGCAGACTGCCCAACAAATGAGTCTCGTACTGCTCAGCAACATTAGCACCGCCGCCATCACCAAATATTGCCTCCTCATGACCGCATTCCGAACAGATATGCATCGCCATATTTTCAACAATGCCCAGCACCGGAATCTTGACCTTGATAAACATCTCGATGCCCTTTTTAGCATCCAAAAGCGCGATGTCCTGCGGGGTAGTTACAATCACCGCACCATTAACCTGAGCTTTTTGCGCCAGAGTAAGCTGAATATCACCCGTGCCCGGTGGCATATCTACCACCAAAATATCCAACTCTCCCCACATAGTCTGGCCGAGTAATTGCTGCAAGGCACCGGCAGCCATGGGGCCGCGCCATGCCATAGGTGTTTTCTCTGTAACTAGGTATGCCATCGACATGGTTTTAAGGCCATGAGCTTCAATGGGAGCAAAGTGCTTTTCGTCGGCAGCTTTAGGGCGGGTGCCATCGGGGACGCCTAGCATCATGGCAATGCTGGGGCCGTAGATGTCGGCATCTAACAGGCCAACCTTTTTACCGGCGGCTTGTAACGAAAGCGCCAAATTAACTGCGGTGGTCGACTTGCCCACACCGCCTTTGCCTGAGGCCACTGCCACTATGTATTTCACCTGATCTAACACTAAAACACTCCAATCAATAAGGTTTTATCTAAAATGCCCATTTAGCTGCCCCTAGAGCAGTAATTGAACATGAAAAGTTGGCGTAAAATCGCTATAGTTGCGGCTTGTATTTAACGCCAAAAAAAAGAATCTGAATCATGTCATCAAAACGCCAAATACTGGTTACCAACGCCCTGCCCTATGCCAATGCTGCACTGCATCTTGGGCATATTTTGGAATACACCCAAACCGATGTCTGGGTGCGCTTCCAGAAGATGCGCGGGCACGAATGTTACTATGTTTCTGCCGACGATGCCCATGGAACTGCCATCATGCTCAAAGCAGATGAAAAAGGCATTAGCGCTGAGCAACATATTGCCGATATGCGCGCGATTCACGAGGCGGACTTTAGAGATTTCTTGATTGGTGTCGACAACTACCACAGCACCCATTCTGACGAAAATCGCGAGCTGTCTGAGTTGATTTATAACCGGCTCAATGACAATGGGCATATTGCCAAGCGTACGATTACCCAAGCCTTTGACCCTGAGAAAAATTTGTTTCTGGCTGACCGCTATATCAAAGGCACCTGCCCGAAATGTAAAACCGATGATCAATACGGTGATAACTGCGAAGCTTGCGGCGCTACCTATTCCCCTACGGATCTCATCAACCCTGTGTCTGCTATCTCTGGGGCCACCCCCATTGAGAAAGACTCGACCCATTACTTTTTTAAGCTGCCAGAATTTACCGAGTTCTTGCAGGAATGGACTCGCAGTGGTGCGGTGCAAACTGAAGTTGCTAACAAGCTGGGTGAATGGCTAGACAGCGGCTTGCAAGAATGGGATATCAGCCGCGACGCACCTTATTTTGGCTTTGAAATTCCCAATGCCCCTGGCAAGTATTTTTATGTGTGGCTCGACGCCCCTATTGGCTATATGGCGGCGTTTAAAAATCTCTGTGATCGCGAGTCTATGGATTTTGATCAGTTCTGGAATAAAGATTCTACGACTGAGCTGTACCACTTTATTGGCAAGGACATTGTTAACTTTCATGCACTGTTCTGGCCCGCCATGCTTAAGAGCGCTGACTACCGCACCCCCACCAAGGTATGCGTGCACGGTTTTGTTACGGTCAATGGCAAGAAAATGAGTAAGTCGCGGGGCACCTTTATTAATGCTCGCTGCTATCTTGACCACCTTAATCCCGAATACCTGCGCTATTACTATGCGTCGAAGCTGTCCGGATCGGTAGAAGATATCGATCTAAATCTCGAAGACTTTGTGCAGAAGGTCAATAGTGACCTAGTGGGTAAGGTAGTAAATATTGCCAGCCGCTGCGCTAAGTTTGTGGCCAATGGCAACGATGGTGTGCTGTCGAGCAATATTGAAAATCCCGAGCTTTGGGCCCAGGTCAGCGGTGCGGCAGACAGTATTGCCAACCATTACGAAAACCGTGACTACAGCAAAGCTATTCGCGAGATTATGGCTCAGGCCGATGCGGCCAATGAATATATTGCTGCCAAAGAACCATGGAAACTGAACAAACAAGAAGGCAAGCAGCAAGAGGTGCAGGATATCTGCTCTCTGGGCATTAACCTGTTTCGCGTTTTACTGGGCTACTTGAAGCCCGTGTTACCGGCCATGGCTGCCGAAGGCGAAGCCTTTTTGAATAGCGAACTCAGTTGGGACAGCCTGCAACAGCCCCTGAGCGAACATAAGATCAATACTTTTAAGCCACTGATGCAGCGCATCGAAAAAGACAAGGTCGACGCTATGGTAGAAGCCAGTAAAGAAGAGGTTGCGCAGGCAATGGCGGCCCCCCTAGAAGGAGCCTTGGCTAAAGGGCCACTAGCCGATGACCCGATTGCTGCTGAAATCAACTTCGACGACTTTATGAAAGTCGATCTGCGCGTGGCACTGATTGTAAAAGCCAACCATGTTGAGGGGGCCGAAAAGCTGCTGCAACTGACATTGGATATTGGCGGCGAGACCCGCAATGTATTTTCTGGCATCAAGTCGTCATATAAGCCCGAAGATTTGGAAGGTCGCCTAACAGTGATGGTCGCCAACCTGGCCCCACGCAAAATGCGCTTTGGACTATCCGAAGGCATGGTGTTGGCTGCCGGTGACGACAAAGGCATTTATTTGCTCGAGCCAGATTCTGGTGCCCAACCCGGTCAGCGAGTGACCTAAACCTTAGTGCCACGAGTATTTAAGACTTAGGTAGAAAAATACCATAGATCAAAAAGTACTAAAGCCCCGCCCCATTTAGGTTGAATCGCGCTAGTTGATTCCCCGATAATGGGCCACCAACCAAACGATGTGCAGGCTATGCAAGAATTTGCGGTTATCTTGGTCAGCTCTATCCTGATCAACAACTTTGTACTGGTGCAGTTCCTCGGGCTGTGCCCCTTTATGGGCGTGTCCACAAAGCTGGAATCGGCCATCGGCATGTCGGCAGCTACCACCTTTGTACTCACGCTCACGGCCATGGCCAGCTACATCGTAGACGTGTTGATTCTCATGCCTTTGGGCCTGATCTACCTGCGCACCATCGCCTTTATTCTGGTGATTGCCGCTGTAGTGCAGTTCACCAAAATGTTTATCGAAAAATCTAGCCCGCTGCTGTACCGCGTGCTGGGTGTATTTTTACCTCTGATTACTACCAACTGTGCTGTGTTGGGTGTGGCATTACAAAACGCCTCCAAAGACCTTAACTTCATGCAGTCATCGCTCTATGGCTTTGGCGCTGGTGCAGGCTTCTCCTTAGTGTTGATCTTTTTCTCGGCCATGCGCGAGCGTTTGGCTGTTGCCGATATCCCGGCACCCTTTGAAGGCGCGGCTATCGCTATGATCACCGCTGGTCTTATGTCACTGGCCTTTATGGGCTTTAGTGGGCTGGTATAAATGATCGACACCATTGCGCAGTACCCCATACTCGCCGCGCTGATTGCGCTGGTTGGCCTAGGTATCCTTTTTGGAGGCCTGCTGGGTTTTGCCGCAGAAAAATTTAAAGTCGAAGGCGACCCCATCGTCGAGCAGATCGACGAACTGTTGCCCCAGACTCAATGTGGCCAATGCGGTTTTCCCGGCTGTAAGCCCTACGCCGAATCTATTGCTAATGGCGACGCCATTAACAAATGTCCTCCCGGTGGCCAAACTACCATCAACGCCATTGCTAGCTTGCTTGATGTGCCAGCCCCTGAGTTAGATGCCGAGCACGGCGAAGAAGCCGACCTTAAAACCGTTGCCTACATTCGCGAAGACGAATGCATTGGCTGTACCAAATGTATCCAAGCCTGCCCCGTCGACGCCATATTGGGTGCCGCTAAACTTATGCACACCGTGATTGCCGATGAGTGCACCGGCTGCGACCTTTGCGTAGAGCCCTGCCCAGTCGACTGTATTGATATGTTGCCGGTAGAAGAAGGTATCAAAGAATGGCATTGGCCAGCGCCAGTCGCGCCCGCTAACTTGATTGCCAGCGACAGGAGAGCCACCCAATGAAGACTTGGGTCACTCCCGGCGGCGTTCACCCCCCTGAAAATAAGCACCAGTCACTGACGCTGCCCATCGGCACTTTGCCGCTGCCAGAAAAGTTGCTGATACCCCTGAGCCAGCACATAGGTGCTGCGGCCACGCCCTGTATTGAAGTCGGCAAAAAAGTACTTAAAGGCCAAGTGATTGCTCATGCCACGGGGCCCGTATCAGTGCCCATGCATGCCCCAACCTCAGGCACCATCACTGCCATCGAGCACCGGCCCATTGCCCATTCTTCTGGCATGTTGGCCCCCTGCATCGAGATTACCAGCGACGGCCGCGACAAGTGGAAAAAACATGAAGGCATCGCCGACTATGAGCATGCCTCGCCCAGTACATTATTAAAGGCTGTTGCCGATGCCGGTATTGCCGGTATGGGCGGCGCTGGTTTTCCGTCTGCTGTAAAATTAAACCCCGGTCGTCAGCGGCCGATACACACGCTGATTGTGAATGCCACCGAATGCGAGCCCTATATCACCGCCGATGACTCGGCCATTCGAGAGCGCGCCGCAGAAATTATCGAAGGCATTGGCATACTCAGCCAGATCCTTGGTAACCCCAGTAATATTTTAATTGGCATCGAAGACAACAAGCCCGAAGCCATAGCCGCCCTAGAGCCCCTTGTGTTGGATACCGGCATTCGCGTCGCGTCCTTTCCCACAAAGTACCCCTCCGGCGGTGAAAAGCAGCTGATTTACATACTCACCGGTAAAGAAATTCCCAGCGGTGACCTGCCCGCTGATATAGGCATGGTGTGTGTAAACATAGGCACCACCTACGCCATTAAGCGCGCCATTGTTAACGGTGAACCATTAATTTCTCGCGTCACCACCATGACCGGCGACGCCTGTGGTATTAATCGCAACTATGACACTCTGATAGGCACCCCGGTCAGCCATATGCTGGCCCACAGTGAGTTTAACGAACAAGCCTGCAGCCGACTCGTGATGGGTGGCCCCATGATGGGCTTTAGTTTGACCAGCTCCGATGTGCCCATTGTAAAAACCACCAACTGCATACTGGCACCCAGCTACGACGAAATTCCCGACGACGAGCCGGCCCAAGCCTGTATTCGCTGCGGCATGTGCGCCGAAGCCTGCCCAGTGTCACTGCTGCCACAGCAACTATTTTGGTATTCTCAGGCCGACGACCAAGAGCGCCTAGAAGCCCACAACCTATTTGACTGCATAGAATGCGGTGCCTGCTCCTATGTCTGCCCCAGCAATATTCCTTTGGTGCAGCACTATCGCCACAGCAAAGGCGAAATACAAAAAGCCCGCGCCGAAAAAATAAGGTCAGACCATGCCCGAGAGCGCTTTGAGTTTCATCAGCAGCGCATAGAACAGGCCGACAAAGACAAAGAAGCCAAGCGCGCCGCGAGGCGAGAAGCTGCCGAGCAAGCAAAAGCTAAGGCTAAAGCAGCTCCAGATTCAGCCGCAGCTGGAGGCAACCCGATGGGTGGCTCAGCTGCCGACATTATTGCCGCCGCCCAAGCCCGTGCCGCCGCCAAACAGGTGTCACCGGAGCAGCAACAAGCAAAATTTGAACGCTCCATTGCCGGTGCCGAGATGCGCGTGCAAATGGCCGAAGAAAAACTAGCCACCGCAAGCGACAGCTCAACCGACGAGCAAAAGAATATACTTAATGCCGCAATAGAAGGTGCCAAACAAAAATTAGAACAGGCCAAGGCGCGACTGGCAGAGCATGTCGAACAGCAAAACGGAGAGCAGGTAGACTAATGGCCTTTAAGCAAATTACCTCGCCCCACGCCCACGCCTCGCAAAACACCAGCAAGGTAATGCAGCTGGTAGTCTGGGCCACAGTGCCCGGACTCATCGCTCTGACCTATCATTTCGGCTGGGGCAGCCTGATCAATGTTGTCTTAGCCACTGCCACCGCCGTCATCGCAGAAGCAGCAGTGTTACAACTGCGCGGTCGCTCCATCGCCTTTTACCTGCGCGACTACAGCGCCGTACTCACCGCCGTATTGCTTGGCCTAGCCCTACCACCACTGGCACCCTGGTGGGTCGTGGTTGTCGGCACCCTATTCTCGATCGTGATTGCCAAACAACTCTATGGCGGCCTGGGCTACAACCCCTTCAACCCCGCCATGGTCGGTTATGTCATTCTGCTGATCTCGTTCCCCATACAGATGACCACCTGGATCACGCCCCTGGCACTGTTGCCCGACGGTGTTAGCCACCCAGGTATTATTGAATCACTGAGCATAGTATTTGCCGGCCTAAACCCTGCCGATGGCGTAACCGGTGCCACCCCTCTAGACAGTTTTAAATTTAGCGACGGCCTGCTAGTCGACCAAATCTATGCCCAAAACCCCTTGTTTAGCCAAGCTGGTTTTGCCGGTGTGGGCTGGGAATGGGTCAATGTTGGCTTCCTGATTGGCGGCTTGATATTACTGGGTAGCAAAATCTTTACCTGGCACGGCCCCGTGGCCATGCTCGGTGCAATTGCCGTTATGTCGATCTTATTTTGGGATGGCGGCAGCTCCGACAGCCCCGGCTCAGCCCTAATGCATCTGTTTAGTGGTGCATCGATGATGGGTGCCTTCTTTATCATGACCGACCCAGTCTCCAGCGCTGCCAGCAACCGTGGCCGGTTGATTTACGGCGCACTTATAGGGGTTTTGGTTTATCTTATTCGCGCCTGGGGCAACTACCCAGACGCCGTTGCCTTTGCCGTGCTGCTAGCTAACTTTGCTGCACCCTTTATCGACAACTACACGTTGCCACGCACCTACGGCCATATTGATAGACGCCGCGCCACCGAAAAAGAGGAAGACCAATGACCTTTGAGTCGATCCGCTTTAACAGCCTGCTACTCGCCGGCTTTGCACTGGTCACTGCGGTGATACTGGCCTCTACCGATTCTTTAACCAAAGACAGAATCGCCGATTCCGAACGCAAAGCAGCCCAGCGCGCCCTGCTAGAAATCATCCCCATTGAGCGTCATGACAATGACCTGCTCATGGACGTGCAGCCTATTCCCGAAAAGTTCTGGCCCGCACTAGGCCTCAAAAAAGGCGGCGTTATTCATATAGCCCGCAGCCAAGGCCAGCCCGTCGCTGCGATTATTCCCGCTATGACCGCCGATGGTTACAGCGGCAATATCGGTATGATTGTGGGTGTTAACTTTGATGGCACCGTTGCCGGCGTGCGCGTGGTCGAGCACAAAGAAACCCCAGGCTTGGGTGACAAGGTCGATTTAAAAAAGAGCGACTGGATACTCAGCTTTAACGGTAAATCATTAACCAACCCCGAAAAATCGGGCTGGGCCGTTAAAAAGAACGGCGGCGATTTTGACCAATTTACCGGCGCCACCATTACCCCAAGAGCCGTGATTTACCAGATTGCCGAAGTACTAGAATACTTTAACCAAGACCGCGAGCGGCTATTAACCGCCGCCGCACAAGCAGCCGAATTCAAAAGCGCAGCCAACCATAGCGAGCACAGCCATGAGTGAAGTGAGCGTAGCAGAAGTCGCCAAAAACGGCCTTTGGACTAACAACCCCGCACTGGTTCAGTTGCTGGGTCTGTGCCCCCTGCTGGCCGTAACAGGCACAGTGGTCAATGCACTAGGCTTGGGTATCGCAACCCTCGCCGTGCTTATAGGCTCCAACACTATAGTGTCGTTGATCCGCAACCATGTCAGTGACGCCGTGCGCCTGCCCGTCTTCGTGATTATTATCGCCGCCTTTGTTACCTGCGCCGAACTGCTCATGAAAGCCTATACCTACGAGCTCTATCAAATACTTGGCATCTTTATACCCCTTATTGTCACCAACTGCGCCATTCTGGGCCGCGCCGAAGCCTTTGCCAGCAAAAACAGCGTGGGCATGGCCGCCTTTGACGGCCTAATGATGGGCCTGGGTTTCTTAGCCGTATTAGTATTGCTAGGGGCTATTCGTGAACTACTGGGCCAAGGCACAGTGCTGGCTGACATGCAGCTTTTGTTTGGTGCCGGCGCCTCGGACTGGGTCATGCGACCCTTTGGCGACAGCTATAGCTTTTTAGTCATTGTGCTACCACCAGGGGCCTTTATAGTGACCGGCTTTTTGATCGCCATTAAGAACGCCATTGATAACGCTGCCAAACGCCGTGCCGATGCCCAGCGAGATGCACCTGTTAAGGGCGCCAAACGCATCCGAACCACAGGTCACATTACCTAGCAATTAATCTGCTATACCAGTGTCAAAACGAATACGAATGAAAAACCAGCAAGGAGATACAGATTAATAAGGACAGCCCCGTATGACTAACACCGGAGCCCAGCTCGTGCGCTACGCACTAGAGCAACTCAATATTCAGCACGTCTTCGGGGTAGTCAGCACCCACAATCGCGAGATTTATCACGAGCTCAACAGCTCCGCCACCATCAAAACCCATCTGGTCAATCAAGAACTCAGCGCCGCCTTTATGGCCGATGCCATTAGTCGTACCTCTCACATAAGTGAAGCGGCGCAGACGAATAAGATAGCTGAAATAGGCACCATGCTCATTACCGCCGATGCCATTATTAGCCAAGGCATCATCGAAGCCTTTGTCACTGGTGTGCCCCTACTGATTATTGCCGGCAGTTCAGATGAACCAAACTCAAGTCTAGACTCACAGCAGCTAATAGCCCCGGTAACCAAAGCCTGCTTTAAAGTCACCCAACACCAAGATATCGTCAGTACCTTATTCGAAGCCTACCAAATTGCCACCAACGGCAAACCCGGGCCAGTTTATGTAGAAATTCCCATGGGACTACAATGGCTCAGCGAAGATATAGACCAACCGTTACCCTTACATCGACCCGCCGCCAATCAAGCCCAGCTGCTTACTGACAAGATTAATAACGCCATCCAGATACTTCTAAAGGCCGAACACCCCGCACTGTATTTAGGCTGGCATGCCACCCAAGTACAGCCCGCACTAATCGCCCTAGCCGAAGCCATCGCCGCGCCAGTATGCACCAGTTTGCAAGGTGCTAGCGCCTTCCCAGCTCGGCACCCACTGCACGCAGGGTTGGTTGCCACTCCTAGCGCCCAGCGGGCACTAAAAGACTGCGATGCCCTATTAATAGTAGGGACCAACAGCGACGATATTATAGATACAGAGCTACTCAGTACTATTAGCAACGTTGTTCAACTAGACCCGCAGGCCGTCACCGCACTGCTACATCAGCTAAAACAATCCGAGCCTGACGACAATCTAGAACGAACATCAAACCTAGTAAAAAACATCGCCAAATATAAAGCCCAACAAAAAGAAGACTGGCTAGAACACAACAGCAAAGGCCGCGTAAACCCAGCCGTATTTTTTGACGCCCTAAGCAATGTGATCGACGGCAACGCTATAGTGGTTACCGGCCATGGTACACATCGCGCACTTGCCGCTGAGCTATTACCCATCAACAGCCCCTGCAGCTTTATCAGCCCCAGCAATTACAACGCCAAGGGCTACTGCATCCCCGCGGTAAACGCCATTAAGCTCGCCAACCCCAGCAAGCAAGTAATCGGTATAGCCAGCGACGGCTCCATGCTTATCAGCGGTTCGGAAGCGCTAACGGCGGTGAGAAACAAGATAGGTACTGTTTATTGCCTGCTTAATAACAACCAGCCCAGCACCCTCAAAAACCTTGGCCACATTAACTGGGGTGCCTTTGCCGACTCTCTAGAATGCGGCTACTTCCCCATCACCAACAACAGTGGCATCGACACCATTTTACGTCGCGCACTAGAAACCGCCGCCCAGGGTCAGCCGGTCATAATTGATGTATGTATCGACTACAGCCGCAAATCCTATTACGCCCAGAGCCAAGAAAAGGCCGCCCAAGACAGGCTGCCTAGCAGAGATAAATTAGAGATAGTTAAGCGCGCGATCGTGCGCAAGATAATGGGAGCCAGAGCGAGTTAGTAGCTCTCAAGGTCCTTAGCAAACAACATCTCAATATTACGAAACGCCTTAAATTCCAAGTGATTGCCGCTTGGGTCCTTCACAAACAATGTAGCCTGCTCACCCTCGCGCCCTTCAAAGCGCACATAGGGTTCAATCACAAACTCAATCCCGTTAGCCTTCATCATATCCACCGCCTGCTCATACTGATCCCATTCCATAATCACACCAAAGTGGGATGCTGGTACAGCATGGCCATCGACAGCATTGGTGACTGCTGCCGGGTGGTCTTCAGGGGCTACTAAATGGGCTACTAGCTGGTGGCCAAAGAAATCGAAGTCAATCCATCGGTCCGATTCGCGGCCGGTTAGGCAGCCTAGAATGCCGCTATAAAAACCGCGAGCAGCCTCAAGGTCAGTGACTGGAAAGGCTAGGTGAAAACGGGGATAGGCTGGGTTGGTCATGGTAGTTACTGGCTAGTGGACTATGCATTAATGGTATCACTGGGCCGCTGCCTTTGTTATCGAGAATTTCATAATTAATTAGAAACTTAATATGGGGTTCTGCTGTAACTATGACCTAGCCTAACCAGTCTGGCACACGGGCACACGGGCACACTGCGATAACTCTGTATCACCCGAGCATAGCTAATGAAGGTTTTAAAGCCCCAGTTAACTGTTTGGGATAGGCGGTTGTCAGAGACACCGAGTCGCATTGCTGAAACTGTCTAAACTGCTTAACGGCCGCTACAAAAGCCGCTATTAGCATATCTTCATCAAACCTATGCTGCTCTAAGTGGAGTGATTTAATTTCTAAATGCTTAATCTTTCGGTGCGCTTTACAGTCCATGCGCCCAATAAACTCCCCCCTGTAGAGTATGGGTAGAGAAAAATATCCATACTGCCGTTTGGCTGCGGGCACATAACATTCAATTTGATAGTCGTATTGGAACAGCGATTTAAGCCTGTCACGCTGAATAAGCGCATTATCGAAGGGCGACAGAAACAACATGCGATTATTCAGCCGAGGCAGAGTAGCTTCAAGCGCACCAGCCTCCATGATAAATACTTCGCCGCTGGGCAGGTTTACCTCTTCCAAAATTCCCTGAGCCAACCTTTCGCTGATCAAGGTTTTTACCGCTTTACGTAGCTCCCCATTGCGTCGCTGATAGGTGAGCCCTTTAAGAGACACAGCCCCATGACAGCGCAGCTGTTGATCGATAAGATGGTCTGCATAGCCCTCCATGCTGGGCATTTGTGTATTGATATGGGATGGCAGTACCCGCTCGGTTAGATCATAGGCTTTTTGAAAACCTTCACGGTTACAGACCATAAGGTCGCCTTGCATATACAGCTGCTCAAGGGCTTTTTTAGCAGGTTTCCAGTCCCACCAGCCTGTCGCTTTAGTGCGGTTTGATTCCAGATCTCGAGATCGCAATGGGCCATCGGACCCTATTCGCGCTAGTAACTCTCCCATGAGCTTTTTATCAGGGTTTTTATACCAATGGACTTGGTCGCCTTTAATGGCCTGTTTGTAAGGTAAGGAAAAACGAAAGTCAGCGATGGGTAGAAATGCTGCCGCATGGGCCCAGTATTCAAAGATATCACCATCAAGTAGCATTTGATTAGTCATGGTTGGCTTGAACTTGGGAACTCTAGAATGAAGAACATGGTGATGAGCCCGCTCCACGACCGAGATGGTGTCGATTTGCACGTAGCCTAGATGATTGATGGCTGCAAGCGCTCCGGCTTTGCCTCGTCCATAGGGTTGAGCTTGCAGAAGGCCTTGAGCTTTTAGGGCTAGGCGGCGAAGGCGGATGAGGTCTTGTGGGTGTTTAATTTTAATCATTTTTACGGTTATTTTCCCCCAAGAATGACAGTCACTTACTAAGCATCACCATCTTAGAGTTGGTGGTAAAGTTAGCGCCTAAAAGATAAGGATCACCAGGGCAAATTATCCAAATCAATATTGCCACCAGTCAAAATAATCCCCACTCGCTTGCCCTGAAACTGCTCAGGCTGATCCATAATGATCGCTAAAGGTACAGCACATGAAGGCTCGCAAATCACTTTGAGTCGTGTCCAAATTAACCGCATAGCTTCAACCACTCGCTCTTCGGAGCACAGCAAAATATCGTCTACCTGCTGGGTAATTATCTCAAAGTTACGCACACCCACTGTGGCGCGCAAACCATCGCAGATGGTGTTGGGGCTAAATTCTGGAAGTCGGGTGCCGCTATTAAAACCTAGCCAGGCGTCGTTGGCTTGGGCGGGTTCGGCGCCAATCACTTGGGTATTTTTGGCTAGGGCTTTGGTGGCGATAGCGGTACCTGCTAGCAGGCCACCCCCGCCTATGGGGGCAATCATGATATCTAAGGATCCCTCGACCTGGTCTAGCATCTCGATTGCCGCGGTGCCTTGGCCCGCGATAATGATGTCATTATCAAAAGGGTGGACTAGGGTGCTGCCCTGCTCGGTAACTAGTTTCGCAACCATAGCTTCTCTTGCGGCCATAGTGGGTTCACAGAGCACTATATTGGCGCCGTAGCCTTCGACAGCGGCAATTTTAACGACAGGTGCATTCTCTGGCATGACGACTGTACAAGGAGCTCCGCGCAGGGCTGCAGCCCAAGCTAATGCGGCGCCATGGTTGCCTGAGGAATGGGTGATCACGCCTTTTTGTAGGCTGGCCTCGTCCATAGAAAACACGGCATTACAGCCGCCTCGGGCTTTAAAGGCACCGATCTTTTGTAGATTTTCGGCTTTAAAAAATAGCTCGCAACCTATGATTTTGTTCAGCGCACGGCTCTCTAATACTGGGGTGCGGTGAATGTAGGGCGCAATGCGCTCATGGGCCTGCTGTATGTCTTTGATAGATAATTTCATTGGCTATAGCTTAGTGTATATCTATGGAATAGGGATAGTGAAAATTACTCGCCGTCCATAAATCGTTGCAAGCGACGATGTAATTCCCTGTTCTCTTGCCTGAGCTGCTCCAGCTCATCGAGCAGGCTTATTGCCAGTGCTATGCCAGCCCAATCAATATCTAGGTCATTATGTAGCCGGCAGGCTTTTTTGGTAACGGTGATCATGTGGATATTAAAGCTCCAGTCGTCTGGGGAGGCTCCTTCTGGCTCAATAATACCGTGATCAATTATCTCAATAATAGTCCGGCTGGGTAGTTCGGTGGCACAGCAAATCTCTTCAAAGCTAAAGTATTGCGGTTGTGATGTTTGCATTATGAGTTACTCCATTCTTCCCTAGGATCAAAGTCTGCCTCGCTAGCCAATGTCTGCCAATACTGCCTGATGCCATCATTGATAATGGTCGGCATCACTACCTTTAGCACCGCATATAAATCGCCACTGCCCTCTTTGCGCACCAAGCCTTTACCTTTAATGCGCATGCGCTGACCGGTTTGGCTATTTGCGGGAATAGACAGTTTAATTTTGCCTGACAATGTCGGTACTTCTATTTTGGCACCCAGCGCAGCTTCCCAGGGGGCTAGCGGCACTGTGATAACTAGGTTGTGGGCCTCAACATCAAACAGCGGATGGGGTACCAGTCGAATGCGCAGATACAGATCACCATTGGCGGCATTCCCTGCTCCCTGTTCACCCTGACCTTTGAGGCGAATACGTTCACCGTCGGTCACGCCAGCAGGTATTTTTACATTGAGTGTCTTATTAATCTGATTGATACGACCCTGCTGATCACGATGGGGCAGACCATAGGAAATATTTTTGGTTGAATTGGCTAGGGTGTCTTCAAGAAAAATTGGCAGATCTGTTTCTATGTCCTGACCTTTGCCATTAAAACCCTGCTGGGAAAACCCGCCGGCCTGCCCTCTGTGTGCGCCACCAAAAATTGACGAAAAGAAGTCAGAAAAGTCGGCGTCATGCGAACTGTCTTGCCGCCCTGCGGATGACTGCCATCCCGGTGGTGGTTGGAAACCTCCGGTGCTTTGGTTTTGGCCGGCATACTGGCGAAGTTCGTCATATTCAGCGCGCTTTTCGGTGTCTTTGAGTACTTGATAGGCCTCATTAACTTCTTTAAATTTCTCTTCGGCCTCACTGTGTGCGCTGACATCTGGGTGATACTTACGAGCCAGCTTGCGATAAGCGGTTTTGATCGCCTTACTATCAGCCTCTGGCGTCACTGCCAATATTTTATAATAGTCTTTAAATTCCATAGCTCGTCAATTACCTAGCCCATTTTTTGTGTCTGTTTCTTAAAGACTAGTCTATGTTTTCTGGTCCGTGGGCCTCTTGATCTGGATAATGTTTTTCATGCTTAATGTATTTGATTTCAGACTATTTGCCATATACTGAAATTGTCTAACCGCTGGGCTGCTAAAGGGCTAATTATGATTAGGGTTTGTATTTACGATGGAGCTAACCTGTCTCGGGGAGGTGTGGAGCTTATTGCCACGCCCCTTGCAGAAAATTCCTCTATTTGGATTGATATTCAGGCCGAACCCAAGGAGTCTGAGCAAGTTATTTTTGATCAATTTGGCTGCCACGAACTGACCATTCAGGATGCCCGTCGCCTGCGTCACCCCCCTAAAACTGAACATTTTGACGATCAGTCTTTTGTGCTGTTACGGGGTCTTGGCGCCGTATCTGAAGGCCTAGCTTTTGAAACATTGCAAATTGCCTGCTTTATTGGCGGCAATTTTTTAATCACTCGCCATGATGAGCCCTGTGGCACCATTGACACTTGGTGGAATGATCGCGGTTTAGAAACAAGCTTGGCCGGCGGGCCTTTTGGGCTGTTTGCCTCTCTTAGTAATAGTCTAGGGTTGGAATACTTGGAGTTTTTATTGGACTTTGAGCCTGAGCTTTCTAATTATGAAGATGCTCTGCTGACCTCACCTAACGACAACCTTCTGCGCGAGCTTATCGCCTGTAAAACTTGGCTGCGTAAACTTAAACGCCTGCATAGTTACCATGACCGAGTGTTTTCACAACTGCTTATCCATCTGGATAAAAAGCAGCGCCATGCCAGCAATATTGTCCATGCGGTGACCGATGCTTACGATAAATTTGATCGCCTCAATAGTTTGTCGGCCCTGTACTATGATCTGGCCGGTGATTTGATTGATGGGCATATTTCCCTCACCTCTCACAAGCTAAATGAGACCATGCGCATACTCACGGTGGTGACCGCTGTCTTTGTGCCACTGGGGTTTTTAGCCGGTCTGTACGGTATGAATTTCGATAATATCCCTGAGTTACACAACCCTAATGGGTATTTTATTTTGGTTGGGGTTATGGCGACGATAGCCAGCGGACTTGTTATTTTATTTAAAAGGAATAAATGGCTGTGATAGAAAAAATTGAATACTGGCTGACCCTACCGATTATTGAAGTGGGTGATTTCTCTCTGCGCCTTGCCGACCTTGCCTCGGCGATGGGTATTATTCTACTGACCATGCTGGCGTCTCGAGTGCTCACTCGTGCGGCCACACTGGCTGCTAAGCGCAGTCGCGCTCGCGACCAAAATATCTATGTGATTAACCGGGTGCTCAAGTACCTAGTTTATGGTCTGGGCACTTTTATGACGCTGTCGGTGCTGGGGTTTAGCTTTGACAAGCTGGCGATTATTGTCGGTGCGTTGGGTGTTGGTATTGGTTTTGGTTTGCAGTCGATTGTGAACAACTTTGTCAGCGGCATTATCATTCTGTTTGAGAAGTCATTGCGGGTGGGTGACTTTATTGAGTTGCCCAATGGGCTGCTGGGCGAGGTCCGGGAGATCAATATTCGCAGTACCTTAATTCGCACATTAGACAATGCCGATATTCTGGTGCCCAACTCGGACTTTATTACTAACCAGGTCAACAACTGGACATTAAATGACGATGTGCGCCGATTTACGATTAACTTTAGTGTGGCCTATGGCAGTGATTTAGCGCTGGTGAAAAAGGCAGGGTTAGAGGCGGCCGATAAGGTTGAGCATACTTTGAAACGGCCCGGCCTAATGCCTGATGTGCTGGTGCGCGAGCTGGCTAGTTCTGGGGTGGAATGTTTTCTGTCGGTATGGACTGAGGGTGCATTGGTAAAACGGCCAGGGTTGATTACCTCAACGTACCTGACCGCTATTTATAACAGTTTGCGTGAACACGATTTAGAAATCCCATTCCCGCAGATGGATGTGCACCTGCGCAAATAGACCTTCTGCTTACAACTTGCGGCCAGAGTTGGCTGCGATTCTTAGACGCAGTGCATTCAACTTAATAAAGCCTTCTGCATCGGCCTGATTGTAGGCGCCACCGTCGTCGTCAAAGGTGGCTATTCTGGCGTCGAACAGACTGTCGGCTGACTGGCGACCCACAACGCTCACGCTACCTTTATAAAGTTTAATGCGCACGTCGCCATTGACCACGGCTTGGCTTTGGTCGATTGCGGTTTGCAGCATTAAACGCTCTGGTGCCCACCAGTAACCGTTGTAGATTAGGTTGGCGTATTTGGGCATCAACTCATCTTTAAGATGGGCAACTTCACGGTCTAGGGTTAATGACTCTATGGCGCGGTGCGCTTTCATCATTACGGTGCCCGCTGGTGTTTCATAACAGCCGCGAGACTTCATGCCCACGTAACGGTTTTCAACAATATCCAATCGACCCACGCCGTTTGCGCCAGCGACCTTATTTAAGTATTCAATTACCGTGGCCGGTGACATGGCTTCGCCATCAATGGCAACAATATCGCCCTGCTGGTAGCTAATGGTCATGTAGGTGGCTTGGTCTGGGGCCTGTTCTGGGGCTACTGTCCAGCGCCACATATCATCTTCGGCTTCGGACCATGGGTCTTCCAAGTTGCCACCTTCGTAGGAGATGTGCAGTAGGTTGGCGTCCATAGAGAACGGTGACTTTTTGCCACGCTTCATCTCTACGGGAATGTTGTGCTCAGCGCAGTAGTCCATGAGCTTGTCACGGGAATTAAGGTCCCACTCGCGCCATGGGGCAATCACCTTAATGCCCGGCTTTAGGGCATAGGCACCTAATTCAAAACGCACCTGATCGTTGCCCTTGCCTGTAGCTCCGTGGGAGATGGCATCGGCACCGGTTTCGTTGGCGATTTCAATAAGACGCTTGGCGATCAAAGGGCGGGCAATCGAGGTGCCCAGTAGGTACTCGCCTTCGTAAATGGTGTTGGCGCGGAACATAGGGAATACATAGTCCCGGGCATATTCTTCGCGGAGGTCGTCGATATATATTTCTTTCACACCCAAAGCTTCTGCTTTGGCGCGAGCGGGCTCTACTTCTTCGCCCTGGCCGATATCGGCAGTAAAGGTAACCACTTCACATTGATATTCTTCCTGCAGCCATTTCACAATAACTGAGGTATCTAGGCCGCCTGAATAGGCGAGTACGACTTTATTGACCTCTGACACGATACTTAATCCTTTAGTGGTAAATTCGAGGTCGCGATTTTACCTTAATTTGCGAGCTTTGTGTGGGCTTAGCACTGCAGCAGTTTTATGGCGTCAGTCTCACGACTATCGAAAAGCCTGTGGTCCCTGGCAACAAATTGCTCAACCTCGGTATCGCTCGGAAAACTGTAATAGCAGGGCTCACCCTGCTGCGGCTTAGCTAGCAGTTTAACCCCGGCATCTAGCTGCTTAACTGCGTCTACAATCTGCTCACAACCGGCGGTATACAGATTTAGTACATTGAGTAAATAGGAGTGCTGGTTATTAAGGGGCATCTTGGCAACAGACAATATACCACCAGTGTCGATGCCGCTGTCGCTAATAAAATGCAGGGTCGAACCAATGTCTTTGTCGCCATTTACCATAGCTCTATAGGTTGCCATGACGCCCCGATATTGGGGCAGCACCCCCGAATGAAGATTAATAATGCCGTGTTTGGGTAGCGCGATAATATCGTCACGAATAATCAGACCAAAACGTATCGACAGTATTAGGTCTGGCGCTGTGGCTTGAAGTCGCGCTATACCCTTGGGGCCATTAACCTGATTATCTATATCGGCAAAGCCCTGCAGTTGGCAGTCAGCTTGGGCTGCTATGTCATCAAAGCTATAGTGGCTGCTGGCAATTAGGTCTTTTTCAAAAGCACCTAGCGCCATTATTGGGTCAGGCAGGCTATGGTCTTTACCGACTTTTTCAGACATAAAGATCGTCAAACTATGGTTATCTAACAGCTTAACCAATCGCCCAAGAGCAATATGACTGGCAAGGTCTCTGTTAGTTAATATTGTTATATTCATGGCTTTAGTTTTTCACAAGTACTCGTATGAAGCCACCGTTTCCGGTAGCATTCAGCCTACAACTGTGGACTCTCCTTAATGAACGAACTCAGTATTATTCAGCCGGACGATTGGCACCTACATCTGCGCGATGGTCAGGCTCTGGAAACAACCGTGCCTGCAGCAGCGCGAGGTTTTGGGCGGGGTATTATTATGCCTAATCTGAGCCCTCCGGCGACCACGGTAGCGGAAGCGGCGGCCTACAGAGAGCGTATTTTGGCCCAGCGCCCGGAAGGTTCAAGCTGGGAACCGCTTATGGTTCTATACCTCACGGACAATACCGACCCAGCAGAGATTCGTGCAGCAAAAGACTGCGGGTTTATTCAGGGCTGCAAATACTACCCTGCCGGTGCAACTACTAATTCTGATTCTGGTGTGACCGACCTTGCCAATATCAGTGCGGTACTCGAAACCATGCAGGAAGTCGGCATGGTATTGCAGCTGCATGGTGAAGTGACGGCTGATGAGATTGATATCTTTGACCGGGAGGCCGAATTTATTGAGCGCCACCTGCGTGGCCTGGCACAGCAGTACCCCAGACTAAAAATTATTCTCGAACATATCACTACGGCGCAGGCTGCGGAGTTTGTGGCTAGTGCCGGTGACAATATTGCGGCAACCATCACCCCCCAGCATCTGCTGTTTAATCGCAACCATATGTTGGTGGGCGGTATTCGGCCCCATCTATTTTGCCTGCCGATTTTAAAGCGCAATATTCATCAGCAAGCATTAATAGAAGCAGCTACTAGCAGCGGCAATAAGAAATTTTTCTTGGGTACAGATTCTGCGCCCCATGTGCAGGGTCGCAAAGAGAGCGCCTGCGGCTGTGCCGGTTGCTTTAGCCACCATGCTGCCATCGAGCTCTATGCCGAGGCCTTTGACCAAGCGGGTGCCCTAGACAAGCTTGAAGCCTTTGCTAGTACCAATGGCCCAGATTTTTATGGCCTACCTCGCAATACCCACCAGATTACTCTGCAACGCCAGCCATGGCAGTTGCCCGAGTCTGTTCCCTTTGACGGATCGCAGCTGATTCCTCTGGGCGCTGGCACCACTCTTAACTGGAAATTGAGCCTCTAAATGGAAATGCCCGCAGAATTACTAATGCCCTCACAGATAGCTAAACGCTTTCGTGGGTTTTTGCCCGTGGTGGTAGATGTTGAAACCGGCGGCTTTAACTCCCGCACCGATGCGCTACTTGAAATCGCGGCAGTGATTTTGGAAATGGATTATCAAGGCAATTTGCAAATTAAAGAGAGCTACAGCAAGAACATTGAGCCCTTTCCCGGTTCGGTGGTTGAGCAAGCGGCGTTAGAGTTTACGGGCATTGATATCTATGACCCAGACCGTGACCCTGAAGAAGAAGGTGAAGCCCTGCGGGATATTTTTAGACCTATTCGTAAAGAGGTTAGCGATGTTGGCTGCACCAGAGCAGTGATGGTAGCCCACAATGCCCATTTTGATCTGGGCTTTGTGAATGAAGGCATTAAGCGCAACCAAATCAAGCGCAGCCCGTTCCACCCTTTTTCTTGCTTTGATACTTCTACATTGGCGGGCCTAGCCTACGGCCAGACTGTATTGGCCAAGGCCTGTCAGGCAGCAGAAATTGAGTTTAATAATCGTGATGCCCACAGCGCCCTTTACGACACGGTGAAAACGGCTGAGTTGTTTTGCAAGATAACCAACCGATGGAAAGATCTCGGTGGCTGGCCGCACTCCTAAAATAATCTGTTTAGGAGTGGGCACCTGTCCAATTATTTTCCTTATTTCTTAATCCAGAAGTCGGCTTTTTCAATACCTAACTTCTGTGGATCAAACACTGGGTCTATACCTTGATCCAACTGCTCTTCGTAATCTTTTAGTGCCAGCATTGCTGGCTTTTGCAGAATCAGACAGGCCACAATATTCAACCAGGCCATTACCCCAACACCTACATCACCCAGCGCCCAAGCAATGCCTGCGCTCTTCAAACCGCCGTACATTACAGATGTCAGTAACAGCGCTTTAAGCAGCAATACCAACCAGGGGCGGTGCACTTTACGGTTGATATACATGACGTTGGTTTCGGCCACATAGTAGTAGGCAAGAATAGTCGTAAAGGCAAAAAACAGTAACGAAATAGCCAGAATGCCACTACCAAAACCCGGTAACACAGTATCAAAGGCGCCCTGCACATAGGCTGGGCCGGCTTCGTAGCCAGACATGCCCTGGTAGAGTACGGAACCCTCTGGGCCAGCGACATTGTAGAGGCCTGTCATAAGGATCATAAAGGCAGTTGCAGTACAGACTAATAATGTGTCCACGTACACCGAGAACGCCTGCACCAGACCCTGCTTAGCGGGGTGAGATACCTCTGCCGCTGCTGCCGCATGAGGAGCTGTGCCCTGTCCTGCTTCGTTGGAATAAACACCGCGCTTAACACCCCATTGCACCGCCATACCTATAATGGCACCAAAGCCAGCTTCTAGACCAAAGGCACTTTTGAGGATGAGCTTGATCACGGCAGGGAATGTTTCAATATTCACGGCCATAACTAAAAAGGCGATCAATATGTAACCGACTGCCATGGCTGGCACAACGATTTGAGTAAAGTGCGCGATACGCTTTACGCCGCCAAAGATAATTAGCGCAATACCAGCCGCGATAAATAATGAGGTGGCCAACGCAGGGATTTCCCAGGCGTTATTCATGGCCGACACAATACTATTAGCCTGAATACCCGGCAGACAAAAGCCCACCGCAATAATGGTTGAAACGGCAAATAACCAGGCATACCAGTTTTGCCCCATGGCTTTTTCAATATAGTAAGCGGGGCCACCACGGTAGAGGCCATTGTCGTCTTTTTCTTTGTATATCTGTGCTAGCGTCGCTTCGACGTAGGCGGTTGATGCACCCAAAAAGGCCACCATCCACATCCAGAACACAGCACCCGGGCCACCCATAGCGATAGCCGTAGCTACACCGGCAATATTACCCGTGCCGACACGCCCAGACAGGGACATGGTTAAGGCTTGAAAAGAGGAGACACCTGATTCAGAACTGCGTCCGTCGAACATCAGTTTTATCATGTGACGAAAGTGACGCACCTGCAAAAATCGAGTGCGTACCGAGAAATAAAGTCCGGTGCCCAAGCACAAGTAAATAAGTGCGGAGCTCCAAATAATAGCGTTGAGTTGGCCCAGAAATGCTTCCAAAATTATTCCTCTTTTTGATGACTTATTATTTTTATTTGTGTCTTTTATTAATCGTTCTATTAGCGCTTCTAAATAGCAGTTCTAAATAGCACTTCTAAACAGCGCTTCTAATTAGTCCTTCTAGCGCTAACCTCTCGAAGACTGAAACCCCAGCTGCCTAAGGACCCAGTATTCTTCAAATAATCGATGAGTATTATAGGGGCATATACCATCTATATGGCTATTTAACTGGCTTAATTGCTAAAATGCGCGCTGCCCTAACACCCACCGCCTCAGTGCCATCATTGGAAAATACTAAATGACCGACTCATTTAAAGAAAGCGCGCTCAAATACCACACTCATCCGGTTCCAGGAAAGCTTGAAATAAGGCCAACCAAGCCCTTGGCGAACAAACGAGACCTGTCTCTCGCGTACTCGCCGGGAGTCGCCCATGCCTGCGAACTGATCGTTGAAAACCCCACCGAAGTGGCATCTGTCACTGCCCGGGGTAATTTGGTCGCGGTTATTACCAATGGTACGGCCGTTTTAGGTCTGGGTAATATTGGCCCCCTGGCCTCTAAGCCGGTGATGGAAGGTAAGGCTGTTCTTTTTAAGAAATTTGCCAATATTGATGTGTTCGATATTGAAATTGATGAGACCGACGTCGATAAGCTGGTGGACATTATTGCCAGCCTAGAGCCCACCTTTGGCGGTATCAACCTTGAAGATATCAAGGCGCCAGAATGTTTTATGGTGGAAGAGAAACTACGCAAGCGCATGAAGATCCCTGTATTTCACGACGACCAGCACGGTACTGCTATTGTGGCGGCCGCGGCCATCTACAACGGCCTGCGCATTGTTGATAAAAAATTCGAAGACGTAAAGCTAGTGGTCTCTGGCGCTGGCGCTGCCAGCATTGCCTGCGTGGATCTCCTGGTGAGCATGGGTCTACAAAAGAAAAATGTCCGCATGATTGACCGCACTGGGGTTATTTATGCTGGTCGTAAAGAGGGTATGAACCCTTGGAAAGAAGACTATGCCGTTGAGACTAGCGACCGCACCATTGACGATGCGATAGAGGGCGCCGATCTCTTTATGGGCCTGTCTGGCCCCGGCGTACTCAATGGTGACCTGCTTAAGAAGATGGGCGAGAAGCCAATTATTCTCGCCATGTCGAACCCAATCCCTGAAATTATGCCCGAAGAGGCCATGGCTGCTCGACCTGATGCTATTTTAGCGACGGGTCGGTCCGACTACCCCAATCAGGTAAACAATGTTCTGTGCTTCCCGTTTATTTTCCGCGGCGCACTGGACTGCGGTGCTTCGACCATCAACGAAGAAATGAAGATGGCTGCAGTGCGTGCCATCGCTGATCTGGCCACTAAAGAAACTTCCGATGTAGTGGCCGCGGCCTATGCCGATGAAGCCCTTAAATTTGGCCCTGAATATCTTATTCCTAAAGCCTTTGATCCGCGTCTAATTGAAGTGGTCCCCATGGCTGTCGTTAAGGCGGCGATGGAGAGTGGGGTTGCCACTCGCCCTATCGAAGATCTGGAAGCCTATCGACAAACTCTGCACGAGTTTGTGAATCAGGCCGGTCTGTTTATGCAGCCTATTATCGAGATCGCCAAAAAATCTCCGGCGCGTATTGTGTATGCCGAAGGCGAAAACGATGACGTGTTAATGGCCGTGCAGGCAGTGCTAGATGAAAATATTGCCAAGCCTATTTTGATTGGTCGCCGAGCTGGCATGGAGGTCAAAATTGATCGCTTGGGCCTGCGTATAGATCTGGACAAAGATGTCGAGGTTGTCGACCCCAGTGACAATGATAAACATGATACTTATGCGGCCTACTACCATGAAATGGTTGGTCGCAACGGCGTCTCTGTAGACGCCGCACGCAAGATCATGCGCGATGATCATACGGCTATTGCCGCAGTGATGGTGGCACGCAACGAGGCCGACGGCCTTATCTGCGGCAAGGTGGGCCGGTTTGATTTTCATCTGCGCGAGATTATGCAGCTGCTGGGCCCAGAGGATAAAAGTCAGCTGGTAACCTCTGCAGCGGTACTACTTATGCCCGACGGCCCGCTATTTTTGGCCGACACTGCCATGAATGTCGACCCGACTGATAAAGAACTGGTGAAAATCACTGAAGCCAGTATTGATCTTGTTAAGCGCTTTGGTATTGAGCCCAAGGTGGCACTGCTGTCCCATTCAAACTTTGGCACATCCAATAATGCCTCGGCGAAGAAGGTGCGGAGCGCGGGCAATATGCTGCGCAAGGCTCACCCTAATCTGCAGATTGATGGCGAGATGCATGTGTTGAGTGCGCTTAACCCTAAGCTGCGGGATACTATTTATTCTCAGGCAAATTTGCAGGGCCGCGCCAATGTGCTGGTAATGCCAAATTTGGATGCGGCTAATATCGCTATGGGTTTGATTAGATCGCTCACGGATGCGCTGCTGATTGGCCCGTTTATCAATGGTTTCCGCAAGCCGGCGCATATTGTGATTCCGTCGGTGTCTTCCCGGGGTATCTTTAACATGACCGCGCTGACTGTGGCCGATATTCAAAAAAGTACTGCTCTTTAACTAGGGGGCGCTGAGGGTTCGTTATCTAGGAGCCGCTGAGGCTCTTTACTTAGGAGCCGCTGAGGCTCCGACCTTTTATTAGCCTACTTGTCTTGCAGGGAGAGGCCAAGCTGATAGAGCTGCTTTTTGTCACCGCCGGTAATCTTGGCGGTGAGGGAGGCGGCTTTGGTGAGGGGCAGCTCTTTAAGTAACAACCCTAGAATTTTTTCGGCGTCTACAGACACAGTTTCGGTCTCTTCTAAGGCGCCACCCACCACGAGCACTATTTCCCCTCGCTGCTGATTGCTATCGGCGGTGACTATCTCTAACAGTTCGGCCATGGTGCCATAGAGATAGGTTTCAAAGTTTTTGGTGATTTCACGGGCCATAAACCCTGGGCGGTCAGGCCCAAAAACATCCACCATATCGCTTAA
Organism: gamma proteobacterium HTCC2207; assembly: GCA_905182265.1. Taxonomy (GTDB): domain Bacteria; phylum Pseudomonadota; class Gammaproteobacteria; order Pseudomonadales; family Porticoccaceae; genus HTCC2207. Next base: position 75,941 of record CAJJAO010000019.1, read on the forward strand.
TGTATCGGCTATTCGATGGGGTGCCTCGTAACAGACCATGGTCTCGGTGCTGCCTTTTATCGCTGATAGGCTAGTTTTGCGCTGAGTGGTTTTAGCAGGCAAGAAGCCAATAAATGTAAATTTATCGGTGGGTAGCCCGGCAACACTGAGGGCTGCGATCACCGCACTGGCGCCGGGAATAGGAATTACAGTAAAACCCTGTTGGCGGGCTTCTGAGACAAGGCGGTAGCCTGGGTCTGAAATTAGCGGGGTACCAGCATCGGATATTAGGGCAACGTCATCACCAAATTTCAGCCGTTTTAGAATATTGTGACTGGATTTTTTATCGGTATGGTCGTGATAAGCAACGCAGGGTTTATCTATACTAAAGTGGTCGAGTAGCTTTTTACTGTGGCGAGTGTCCTCGCAGGCGATTACACTCACTGTCTGGAGAGTCTCTACGGCGCGGGGTGTCATATCCCCCAAATTGCCGATGGGTGTCGCCACTATATATAACGTACCGGATTGATTAGAGTTCATGAATAAAAAGCGTCTACTATTAGTTGTCTTTGCGGCCAGCATCTTATCCTTTATTGGTGGCTGTGCGCCAACAACAACCATAGATACTGGTCGAGCAACGGTATTAACTGACACTGTGGCCGATGAATCTGCTCTGCAAAGAGCCCAGGCATTACTTGAATCTGCGCCCCTGGCAGCAAATCCCGACAGTATTATTTTTGACGCTGCTACTTTATTTGCTAGCGCCGGTGATCTGCAGAGAAGTACTAATACTCTGGCTCTTATTGTCTCTGAACGACTTAGTGACCCCCAATATATTGAATTTATTTTGTTTGCCGCAGAGCTAGACCTCAGCTTGGATAACCCACAAACCGCCATTGCACGCTTTGAGCAAAATCGTTTTACCTTTGCCAGCGCGACGTTTACCGACAGGCTACAAAAACGCCTACTGAGCCTTGAGGCCGATGCCCATTTTGCCCTAGGCCACACCGAGCAGGGGCTTCTCAAGTCGATTGACCTAGTACGCCTGCTTAAAAACACCCAAGAAGTGCGCGCAGTTCACAATAATTTATGGCGACAGCTTGCTACCCTGCCCTACAGTGATTTAAAACAGGGCCAGACCCACAGAAATACCACCCTTGCAGGCTGGCTGCAGCTTGCCGCACTAAACCGTGACTACCAAGCCGACGCAAATGCAAAGGGCCAGGCGTTTGATAGCTGGAAACAGCGCTGGAGAAACCACCCCGCCGCCAAGACGCCGCCAATCCAATTGAGAAAGCTAAAAGATAGCTCGGCTCCCTCTAAAGTAGCGTTGCTACTGCCCCTACAGGACCAATATGAGGTGCCTAGCTACACATTGCTCGAAGGTTTTATGGGTGCCTATTATGAGTTTATGGCCAATAATGCATCGGCAGATGCGCCAGAGATTCGCGTTTACGATACCAGCGGGCAATCGATTCAAAGGGCCTATAACAATGCTGTAGAAGACGGTGCCGAGATGGTGATTGGCCCTATGCGCCAGTCTGAAGTTGAGGTGCTGCTTCCTCTAGACTCGCTGCCAGTGCCCACCCTAAGCCTTAATCGCGTGGCCACTGACGATAAGTCACCGCCAGAAAATCTCTTTCAGTTTGGACTGTCGCCCCTCGATGAGGTCAAGCAAATTGCAGACCGTGCTTGGCTCAAGGGCCAGCGCAACGTACTTGTGATTGCGCCCAGTAATAGCTGGGGAGCAGATTCTACGGCGTTTTTTAATGAATACTGGAGCAAAAAAGGCGGCACTTTTTTAGACCAGCTGGCCTACCCTTCATCGGTAAAGGACTTTACCCCGCTACTAAAATCGCCATTGCTTATAGACCTCAGTGAAGAGCGAACCCTGCGACTTAAGCGCTTTGTGAATAGCCGCATACAGTCTAAGGCTCGCCGCCGTCAGGATCTAGATTTGGTGGTCATTCTTGGCTACCCCGTGGTCGCAAGACAGATTAAGCCTGCGCTAGATTTTTTGTATGCCTCAGATGTGCCGGTAGTGGCCACATCTCATGTGTATAACGGTGTTGAGCAAACGGGTCTCGATAGGGATTTGTCTGGCGTAGAATTTAGCGCTATGCCCTGGACATTGCCCGGCCAGCTCGCCACAGAGCTCGAACTGGATGAGAGGTTGCATACCGCCTATCGCCATCTCTACGCCGTAGGCCATGATGCTTTTTTACTACACCGCAACCTGAATGATCTACAAACCGAAGCTGCGGTGCCTCTTTTTGGTGCCACGGGTATTTTGTCCCTGACGGAAGGTGTTATTGTTCGCAAACAAAAGTGGGCAGAGTTTCGCCGGGGTAAGGTGAAGGAAATAGTGCAGTAGATTAATAGTGCAGTGGATTAATAGTGCAGTAGATTAATAGTGCGGTAGATTAATAGTGCAGTAGATTAAAGGAGCTAACAGCAGCAGCTAGCTCGGATTGCCAGATGACTAGGATGTCAGGTTCATGGATGAAAAGAATAATTATCAGGGTTACCTGTCGGGGCCAGAGGCTGAGGAGCTGGCATGCCAGTATTTGTTGGATCAGAGTTTAGCGTTGCTGGGCAGAAATTTTCGCACCCGTCGTGGGGAAATTGATCTGATAATGAAGGATAATGGCCACATTGTATTTGTCGAGGTACGCTTTAGACGGTCCGATGCGTTTGGTAGTGCAGCAGAATCTATTACTCAGGCAAAGTGCCGACGTCTCGGCGCTGCAGCATTGGTTTATTTGCAGCACCAGGGTTATAACTCTAATACGCCGGCACGTTTTGACGCCGTGGTTATAAGCCCAAAAAAACCACTAACACCAGGCAAGCATACAGACTATGCCATTGAGTGGATTCAAAATATTATAATGTAGCGCCAGCGATTCGGCGTTAAATAATCCCAAGGGATACTATGGACCAGCAGATTTTTAAACACTTTCAGAATGTGATTGAGACGACCATGACCGTCGGCGACGCATTTGCTGAGCCCATGGCCGCTGCTGCCGAAAAAATATCCAATGCTCTCATTGCCGGTAATACCATTTTTAGTTGCGGTGATAAATCGGCGGTGCTGTTGGCACAGCTTTTTACTGATTACTTGGCTCAGGGCTACGAAATTGAACGGCCAGGTTTTCCGGCGCTAAATATTAACAAGCTGGTGGATAACAGTTTTGGGGCGGAACGCTATTCCAACTGTATTCAAGTGCAGGGTAACAGCGCTGATGTATTATTGGTGATCAGTGCCGGAGACAATAGCCTTGCGTTGATCACCAGTATTGAAGCTGCCATAGAAAAAGAGATGAGTATTATCCTGTTGGCGGGGGCGAATGACGATTTACTATCTGCCACTCTCGGTTACAATGATGTTTCGATTCCCGCTGCGGAGTTTAAAGGCCAGTTGGCAACAGCTGCCCAGTTTCAGATAGTTCAGTGCCTCTGCGCACTGGTTGATCATCAAATTTTTGGAGGTGAGTAGATGCGACCGTTAGCCGTAATTTTGATGGGTGTTTTGACTTTGTCAGGATGTACTTCAGTTGTTAATACCATCACTAGCGAACCGATTGTGCCGGACCCTGCTAGTACCAGCGTAGGCACCAGTATCGATGATATAAAAATGGATACCTATATTGGTGTCAATATCAAAAAAGCTGATCCCGAACTGGCTAAATCCCACATTAATATTAATGTCGTCAATGCCGTAGTGCTAATGACTGGGGAAGTGCCCAGTAAAGCAAAGAAACAGATTGCTGGTGATGTTGCTCGAGCCTTTAAGGGTGTACGTCAGGTCCATAACGAACTGCAGGTGCGCGGTAAAACGTCGATTGTTTCCCGTACCAATGACACTATGTTGACCGCCAAAATTAAAACCAAATTGATTTTTGAAGAAAAGGTTAAGGCAACCAACATTGAAGTGATCACTGAGGACAGCGTGGTCTATTTGATGGGTACCATCGACCGGCCTTCTGCTGAGCTAGCGTCTAGTATCGCCAGCGCCAGTAGCGGCGTTCGTAAGGTGGTTAAGGTGTTTGAATATATCGACTAGATTTATGTTGGGCTTGCCCCATTAGTCTCCGATAATAAAAAAAGCCCTGTGGATTGTCACAGGGCTTTTTAATTGGCTGAGGGCTCTTTATTGGCTGAGGGCTCCTTTTATTAGCTGAGGGCTCTTTATTGGCTGAGGGCTCTTTTTACGCTGAGGGCTCTTATTAAGCTAAGGGCTATTTTGCTAAAGCGCTTAAATCAGTTCAATAGCCATAGCAGTGGCTTCCCCACCGCCTATACATAGGCTGGCAATACCTTTCTTACCACCATGCTGCTGCAGTGCATGAATCAGGGTCACAATAATTCTTGAGCCACTGGCGCCAATAGGATGACCCAGCGCGCAGGCTCCGCCGTTGACGTTGAGCTTGTCGTGGGACATACCGATTTCATGAAGAGCTGCCATAGCAACTACAGCAAAGGCTTCGTTCACTTCCCATAGGTCAACATCATCCACCGTCCAGCCAACTCGCTCTAAGGTCTTTTTAATCGCTGTAACTGGGGCTGTGGTAAACCACTCTGGCTCTTGGGCGCTCTGGTCATAACCATGTATCAGCGCAATCGGCTTTAGGCCTCGGGCTTCGGCTTCGTCAGCCATCATTAATGTCAGAGCGGCCGCACCATCGGAAATGGAGCTGGCATTGGCTGCGGTCACGGTGCCGTCTTTGGCAAAGGCCGGACGCAGCTGAGGGATTTTATCGGGGCGGGCATTGCCGGGCTGCTCGTCAGTATCGACAATAGTATCGCCGCGACGAGAGCTGATGGTGACTGGTGCAATTTCAGCGCTAAACAATCCCTGATCAATCGCAGCGTTGGCGCGACGCAATGACTCGATGGCATAGGCATCTTGGTCTTCGCGACTAAATTTGTATTTGTTGGCACAGCTTTCGGCAAAGTTACCCATGGCGACACCCTGATAGGCGTCCTGTAGGCCGTCATACTGCATATGATCCAACATCTCGGCGCTGCCAAAGCGATAGCCCTGACGCCCCTGAGGAATCAGGTAGGGAGCGCGGCTCATGCTTTCCATGCCACCAGCAACAACGATCTTTGACTGGCCAGAACGCAGAGCATTGCCAGCCATCATGACCGACATCATTGCTGAGCCGCAGACTTTATTAACCGTGGTGCAAGGCGTCGCCTTATTAATACCTGCCGCCAGAGCGGCCTGACGAGCCGGTGCCTGCCCTACTCCTGCGGACAGTACACAACCCATAATAACTTCGTCGATTTCGTTACTATCTAGGCCTGCGCGCTCTAGCGCGGCAGCAATGGCAACGGCGCCTAAATCTGGGGATGCCACGGCAGAGAGGCTTCCCATCATGCCGCCCATGGGCGTGCGCGCTGCGGATAAAATAGCGATAGCTTGAGACATATGACACTCCGTTCTAACGAATAGGGGAAAGGGGTTACTTAACCACTCGCAATGAGGGTTTAGGTTTAGGCTTTGACTTATCTTTGATTGGCGTCGATGTTTTCGCCGCTGCGCTTAAAAATGGCTTGGTGTTTTTGGGGGGCTTTGGCGGCGGATTATCGTCTGGGCTTTCGGGCTCAAACACCATGCCCTGGCCGTTTTCCTGTGCATAGATACCGATCACGGCTCCAACAGGAAGAAAGATATCAATGGGCATGCCACTAAAGCGGGTCGACAGCTGCACATACTCGTTATTAAGCTCGAAACTACTGACGGCGCGAGGCGCTATATTAAGAACAATTTGGCCATCAGTCACAGAATCCTGAGGTACTTCTACCCCAGGATAATGGGCATCAACCACAATGTAAGGTGTGCAATCGTTATCCACTATCCAGTCAAAGAAAGCTCTCAGTAGGTAGGGGCGATTGGACCTCATTTTCATCTCTGCCACTTAAGCGCGGTATTCGCGCTCAAGATCGGTAAGACTTTCCTCAAAGGAAGGACGCTCGAAAAGTCGATCCATATAATCCAGTAAAGGCTTAACCTGGCGGTTGCTAGGCAATTCGATACCCAGTTGCGGTAAACGCCACAGCATGGGCGCTAGACAGCAATCAACCAGAGTAAATTCTTCACTCATAAAGTAAGACATTTCAGTAAAGATGCTAGCGATAGTAATGAGTGACTCGCGGAATTCTTTGCGGGCCGCTTCAGCTTTCTTGCTGTCTGGGCTGGCCAGAATAGTGTCGATCAATGTGCACCAGTCGCGCTCGATACGGTAAATCCATAAACGGCTTTGCGCGCGGGCTACTGGGTAGACAGGCAGCAAAGGCGGATGCGGGAACCGCTCGTCGAGATATTCCATAACCACTTTGGACTCGTAAAGTGCCAGGTCGCGATCGACCAGTGTTGGCAGAGTCCCATAGGGGTTGGCTTCTAGAATCTCTTCAGTGACGGCGTTGGCTTCAATGTCTTCAATATCGACAGTGACACCTTTTTCAGCAAGTACAATGCGTACTCGGTGACTGTACTGGCAAGTAGGATCTGAAAACAATGTCATCGATGATCTTCGCACAACAACCTCACAATTTTTTGTAGTTAGAGGGGCAGATTATTCTGCCCCAAATTAGACCTTTACTAAGTTTGATAGAGCTTACTTAGTGAATGCCTTTCCAGTACTCGCGGTTCAGAAGAACTGTGGGTACCAATAATAGTAGCAAAAATAACACGACCATCTTGCCAATATGCTTGCGTTGCTCAGCCATAGGCTCGGCAATATAGGTTAAGAAGTTGACCAAGTCATAAACTGCCGTCTCGAACTCTTCTTCAGTCATGCTACCGGCTTTGTTTATCTCGTAGTTACCACAGGGGTTATCGAGAATATCTTCGCCAGTCATCAGGTCACGCTTAATACCGCCGTTTGACGCCAATACTTGGCCCGGGGCGCATTCAGGTAAACCCTGAAGGTCGAGCAAGGCATGGGGCATGCCTACATCTTTGTAAACCTTGTTGTTCACACCCAATGGGCGTGTTGGGTCTGCATAGAAGTTAAGCAGGTAGGTGTAAACCCATTCTGGCTGACGGGCTCTTGCAACCAAAGTAAGGTCTGGAGGTGTAGCACCAAACCATTCTTTTGCCGCATCGGCTGGCATGGCAATGTTCATTAACTCGCCAATCTTCTGGCCAGTAAATACCATGTTGTCCATCATCATCTGGTTAGGGATACCTATGTCATTGGCAACTCGTTCCCAGCGTGAGTATTTAAATGAGTGGCACCCCATGCAAAAATTTACTGCTAACTTAGCTCCGTTTTGTAACGAAGCGTCATTGGTCAGCTGCGCTTCAAATGGCTCGCAATCAATAGTGCCGCAATCGTGGCCGCTTTCTGCGCCCACTGCTTTGATCGGTATGATTACCATTAAAGCGACTATAGCTACCGCACCCATACTCTTAATAAAGCCGATACCACCGTCCATCGTAATGCGTTCTGGCTCTGGCTTAGTCTTCTCTATTCTGGTCCAGAAGTAGATACCAATGAAGTAGCTGAAGTACAGAACCGTACAGATCTGTGTCAACACAGTACGTGCTGCTGTGGGCGCTTTAACACCTAGGTAACCAAGGATAATAAATACCGCAGCCAGCATCAGGAGGGCAACGCGACTGAAGTTACCTTTGTAGCGTATGGAACGCACTGGGCTTCTGTCCAACCAAGGCAGAACAAACAAAATCGCAATGGCCGCTGCCATAGTGATAAAGCCACCTAACTTATCGGGAACCGCACGCAGCATCGAGTAGTAAGGAGTAAAGTACCAAACAGGTGCAATATGCTCTGGGGTCTTCAATGAGTTAGCAATTTCAAAATTGGCAAATTCAAGGAAGTAACCGCCCATTTCAGGCATAAAGAACAGCACTGAACAGAAGGCAATCAGGAACACCACAATGGGCACCAGATCGTGAATCACGAAGTAAGGGTAGAACGGAATCCCGTCTATCGGATTGCCCTTCTTGTCTTTGTGAGTCTTTATGCTAACGCCGTCTGGGTTGTTAGAACCCACGTCATGCAAGGCGATAATGTGCATCACAATCAGAGCAATCAAGATAATCGGAATTGCCACAACGTGCAGAGACATAAAGCGATTGAGCGTAATACCTGAGATCAGGTAGTCACCACGAATCCACTGAACAATATCTTCGCCCACTACAGGGATGGCACCAAACAAGCTAATAATCACCTGCGCGCCCCAGTAGGACATCTGGCCCCAAGGCAATACATAGCCTAGGAAGGCTTCTGCCATCAGCGCAACATAGATGGTCATTCCAAAGATCCACACTAGCTCGCGTGGGGCTTTGTAAGACCCGTACATCAAGCCACGGAACATATGCAGATAGACCACAAGGAAGAACGCAGACGCACCGGTACTGTGGGCGTAGCGGATAATCCAGCCGAGCTCTACATCACGCATGATGTACTCAACTGAAGCAAATGCTTGCTCAGCAGAACCCTGGTAGCTCATCAACAACCAAACACCAGTGACTAGCTGAATAACCAATACAACCATCGACAGTACGCCGAAGTAGTACCAGAAGTTAAAGTTTTTAGGCGCGTAATACTCGGCCATATGTCGATTCCACTCACGCTTGAGTGTCGGCATACGCGAGTCTAGCCATGCGGCAAAGCCTGTTTCATTGCTCATTACGCAACCTCCGAATCTATACCAATAACCACAACGTCATCCGACTCATACACATGGGGCGGAACTTCGAGGTTGGTCGGCGCGGGAACACCGGCAAAAACACGACCAGACAGATCAAACTTAGAACCATGACAGGGACAGAAGAATCCACCCAACCATGAGTCACCGCCCAGATCCACTGCACCGACGTCAGGCCGATATATAGGCGCACAACCCAAGTGGGTGCACAACCCAACAAGAATCAAATATTCTTCTTTGCCAACCAAAGTGCGAGCTGAGCCAGCAACATAGTCTGGCTGAGAAGCACTGACAGAGTCTGCGTCACGCAGAATACTCGTGTCGATGGCATTGATTGCCGCAAGAGATTCAGCGTTGCGACGAACGATGTAGACTGGCTTACCACGCCATTCCACTACCATGCGACCACCGACCTCTAACTTAGAAATATTTACTTTAACTGGGGCTCCAGCAGCTTTAGCTTTAGCGCTGGGCTGCCAGGATGAGACAAATGGTATTGCTGCACCAACTACACCTGCACCGCCCACTACCGAAGTAGCACCGAGTAGGAAATTGCGGCGGCTTTGGTTGACACCGTCATTAGTCATGACGCTCTCCCTCTAAACACAAAATTTGGATTCAATACACACGGAATGTGTGCAAATAAAAAAGGCGCTGCATAGTAACGGAAAGCGCTTTTTGACGCAATACGCTACTTGTTCACAAATAGGTTAACTTGTTGATTTTTAAGGACAAAAAAAAGCCCGACCAATGGGTCGGGCTTCTCTAATACAGCGTAGATTAACGCTTGGAGAACTGCGGACGCTTACGCGCTTTATGCAGACCCACTTTCTTACGCTCTACCTGACGTGCATCACGAGTCAAAAAGCCCGCTTTGCGCAGTGAAGGTCGCAAGTTTTCATCGTACTGAAGCAGTGCACGGGAAATACCGTGACGGATTGCGCCGGCCTGACCAAAGTTACCGCCGCCAGCGACAGTAATATTGAGATCAAACTTCTCAACCATATCGACAATGCCGAATGGCTGGCGAACGATCATTCGCGCTACTTCACGACCGAAGTAGACTTCGATTGCACGATCGTTGATGGTGATCTTTCCGCTTCCAGCTGTCATGAAAACGCGAGCTGCTGAAGTCTTTCGACGTCCAGTGCCATAAAATTGAGTGTCTGCCATAATCGCTTTCCGTTACAGTTCGAGTGTTTGAGGCTGCTGCGCAGTGTGAGGATGATTCACGCCGGCATAGACCTTCAACTTTCTAAACATTTCTCGGCCCAGAGGACCGCGCGGTAACATTCCCTTAACCGCTGACTGGATAACACGCTCGGGCGCTTTATCAATCAACTTTTCAAAAGTAATGTCTTTAATTCCACCGGGGTAACCCGTGTGAGAATAATAAATTTTGCCCTTAGCCTTATTACCAGTAACGGTAATTTTCTCAGCGTTAACAATAACGATGTAATCACCGGTATCAACGTGAGGAGTAAACTCTGGCTTGTGCTTGCCACGTAGACGTGACGCAACTTCTGTCGCTAAACGACCGAGGGTTTTGCCCTCTGCATCTACTACGTACCAGTCGCGTTCGACTGTTTCTGCTTTTGCGCTATATGTTTTCATCTTATCCTGCCTGGCATTTGGGGGATCCCAAAAAAGGGTGCGAATTGTAATGACCACCGCGATCTATTACAAGGCCTGTTTACAGCTAAATCTAACTTTTTTGCCCTAGGATTTACGGGCGGTGTGGGCGAGCCAGATATTCGCGGCTCTGCATCTCCAAAAGGCGGCTCTGGGTGCGGGCAAATTCAAACTTTAAACGATCACCAGAATACAGTGACGGCAAGGGATTAGCGGCAGTTATGGCCAATTTAACGCTGCGATCATAAAATTCATCGACCAGATTAATAAAGCGTCGTGCCGCATCCTCATTACTAACGCCGAGGGTCGGAATATTACTGATCATTACTGCATGAAACTCTCGGGCTATATCAATATAGTCATTTTGACTGCGCGGCCCTTCGCAGATCGCCTTGAAATCGAACCACACAATATCCTCAGCCAAGACCAAAACAGGAATCGGTCGACCCTCTACATCTAGATCGACCGCCCATTTAATTTCACCCTCTACCGGCACCAAACTATCGAAGGTTGCCTGAATTGCCACATCGGCTTCGACCCCCAGAGGCGAATGGTAGAGCTCGGCTTTTTCAAGAGCGCGGAGGCGATGATCAGTGCCGCCGTCAACATTGACCACAGCACAGTATTTATTAAGCAGAGCAATGGCCGGTAAGAATCGCTGGCGCTGCAAACCGTTAAGGTAGAGTTGATCGGGAATAATATTGGATGTGGCCACCAGGCAGACACCGCGGGCAAACAATGCCTCTAGCAGAAGACCCAAAATCATGGCGTCGGTAATATCGCTGACGAAAAACTCATCAAAGCAAATAATGCAGGTTTCACCCGCTATTTTGTCCGCCACAAGTTCTAGGGGATTCGCCTGACCTTTATAGGTTTTTAAATCTTGGTGAACACGTCGCATAAAACGGTGAAAGTGCACGCGCATTTTGCGTTCAAAGGGCAGGCTCTCGTAAAAATTGTCCATCAGATAAGTCTTGCCGCGACCCACTCCACCCCAGAAATACAGGCCCTGCTCTGGCTCTGGCGTTGATTGAGAAAATCTTTTTAGCATGGCACCCAATATGCCAGCCCCCGGCTTGCTGTGCTGCGCCACCAAACGATGGTGCAACGCTTCGAGGTGCTCTACAGCCTGCGCTTGAGAGGCGTCGGCAACAAAGCCTTCACGGCTGAGGTCTTTGAGGTAGCGGGCTTTTGGGGTCGACATAAACAGGTAACTACTGATTTGGTAAACGGAACTGTAACCAGCAAATAAGTCGGTGACAACCAAAACTCTGCGGCACCAACTGTTATCTTTTGCGTTATAATCATGCCAACGGCCAGTTAAAACCTATTTAGGGTCGCTAACAATACAGACGGGGGCATTACATTGATCACATTGACCATGATACTTATTGCAGCGGCGTTCTTTTTGATCGGCGCCGGTATCGGGCATCTCTATTCACGTAAATCAGGCACCAGTGACTCTTCGGTGCACGATCTAGAGAAGCGACTTGAGCACAGCGAACAGCAGCTAAAGCGCTACCAGCAGGAAGTCACAGAGCATTTTGTGACGGTTTCCCACCTCACCACTAATATGGCCCAGAGCTACCGTCAGATTCATGAGCATTTGGCTACTAGCGCAATTCGTCTTGCCAGCCCTGAAATTGGTCGGCAACTGCTTAAAGCGGGCGGCTCAGAGCTGTCTCTGGTTGACGAGGACGGTAACCCTTTGATTAGTGCAGAAGATATACATCCGCCGCGAGACTACGCTCCAAAGGTGCCTGGTGGCATCCTCAGTGAAGAATATGGCCTTGATGATAACGACCTCAGCAAGGGTCAACCCGATGCGGCTAACACCTCTGATGATGAAGACGAAGATGATAGCGACCCTACTCACAACGTCAGCTAAACTCTTAACGTCATCAAGAGAGAAATAGCCTAAACAATAAAGCCGGCAGACAGGGAGGTTTGCTATGCACCGTGCAACCTTTCGCCGCCAATTGAGCAGCCTTGCCTATTTTCTCTTAGCCAGGCTTTCCAAAAATAGGCGTCCAATAGCCAGGCTTCCCAATAATTTCTCTCTCGGGGCCTCAGTCCCCAGCGAATGCGCTACCTGCAGGGAGCACCTGCAATACCCTAATCACTGCCTGTGCAATGGCTGTATTCAAACTCTGCCCCGACTCGACACACATTGCTCCCAGTGCGCCATACCGCTAGCTAGCAACTCACTGTGCGCTAATTGTCAAAAGCAACCTCCTGCTTTTCGACGTTGCATCGCCGCCTTTGAGTATCAGCAACCGATCAGCACCATGATTAAACGCATTAAAACAGACCCCCACGCCCCCGAACTTAAGCAGCTATCTGATTTGCTGGCTGACACTATCTTGGCAAATTACGGCCCAGACGGGCTGCCAGATATTATTATTCCCGTGCCACTTCACTGGATTAAACAGCTGCGTCGAGGCTTTAACCAGAGCCAAGGCATAAGCCAGCTACTAAGCAGCAAATTGCCCGGCAGCAATATTCAAGGCCATTACCTAACCCGCACAGCCCGCGGTCCTGCACAGCATTTACAGGGCAGAAAACAACGCCTGAAGGGCATGACAGGGGCTTTTAAAATGCGCGAAAATCAAAATATTACGGGCCGCTCAGTGGCATTAGTGGATGACGTTGTCACAACTGGAGCAACAGCCAATGCCGCGGCTAAAACCCTGTTGGCGGCAGGCGCAAACTCAGTGGATATATGGTGTATAGCAAGAACAGGCTGGCTTATTAACCCAGCCTAATCCAATATAGACTCATCTCTTTAGCCAATGTAATAAATAGCGATTATGAATTCTCAAGATAGCCCATTAGCGACAAAGGTCTGGCAGAATATTGTCAGTGAAGCCAAGCAGGCCGCAACTGGCGAGCCTGTACTCGCAACCTTTTTACAGATGACCATTCTCGACTGGGACAGCCTGGCTCAGGCTCTGAGCTATCACCTATCCAATAAACTAGCCGATAGTTCGACGCCAGTTCCGATGCTGCTCGGCATTATGAACGAGGCGTTTGCAGACCCTGAGACCATTCAAGCGGTAGCGAGAGACATTCAAGCCACAGTCGATCGAGATTCGGCCTGTGATCTCTACAGCTCGCCATTTCTCTACTTCAAAGGTTTTTTAGCCTTGCAGGCTTACCGAGTCGCCCATCACCTGTGGCTGCGAGGAAGTCGCTCCATGGCAATGCTCATTCAATATCGAATCTCGTTGGTCTTTGCGGTGGATATTCACCCCGCTGCCGTGATTGGGTCAGGGGTGATGATAGATCACGCCACCGGGCTGGTTATCGGTGAAACTGCCGTGGTTGAAGACTGCGTTTCCATTATGCAGTCTGTGACCCTAGGCGGCACAGGTAAAGAGAGCGGCGATCGCCACCCAAAAATTCGCTGCGGCGTGCTGTTGGGCCCTGGGGCAAAGATTCTGGGAAATATTGAAATTGGTGAAGGTGCTATGGTCGCGGCTTCTAGTGTTGTTTTAAAACCGGTGGCCGCTCATGCTATTGTCGCTGGCGTGCCCGCCACTGTGGTCGGCCACACCCAAACCGATGAGCCCTCAAAGGTTATGGACCATTATTTTAAATGCAGCTAAAAAAGCGACTAGCATCGCTCCCAGCTAAAAGGCATTACCTCTGTAATTGAGTCCACGCCCTGCAATTGCATCAATAGTCTGTCTACTCCTAAGGCAACACCAGCACAGCTGGGCAAACCCTGCTCTAGGGCTGCTAGCAATTTATTATCCACCGGCATGGCCGGCCTACTTGCCTCTACTCGGTGCTTCAGGTCCTGATCAAAACGCCGCTGTTGCTCTGTGGGGTCTCTTAGCTCGAAGTAGCCATTAGCCAACTCCATGCCATTTAAAAAGGCCTCAAAGCGACGGCTGACATTGTGGCCATCGCCATTGATCGCTACTTGTGCAAGAGCTGACTGGCAGGCTGGGTAGTCATAAACCAACACTAGCCCCTTAGGTAATTGGGGTTCAACCTGCTGGCTAAACAGCAAATCTAAACAGTTGGCCCGGCTCTCGTTGGCCCAGCTATCGGAACTGCAGGCGACCGCTAATTGCTGCAAATCAGACAAGGGGGCAACATGGGGGTTAACACCCATTACCTGCTCAAAACAGTCTGTATAGCTGGTCTTATGAATGGCTAGTGGTGGGCTCTCTCGACCAAGCCCAAGGGCATTAGCAGCCGCATAAAGCTGACTAATTAACTCACCCACTTCGCCCATCAATTGATGCTCATCCCAATCGCAGCGGTACCATTCCAGCATGGTAAATTCTGGGTTGTGTCTGCGCCCTGCCTCTGCATCACGAAAGGCTTTGCCCAGACAATAGATATCACCACTGCCGGCCGCGAGAAGCCGTTTCATAAAGTATTCAGGAGAAGTTTGTAAGTACACACTGTCGCCAAAAGCTACAGCAGATATGCTTTCGATGTTGGCATCTGTCACGGTAGAACGCCCCAAAATAGGGACGTCGACTTCGGTAATTTGACGCTGGGAAAAGAAATGGCGCAAAGCGGTGAACAGCTTTGCGCGGGTTTGCAGCATGGCTAGATTGGTACTGGGCTGCCAATCATTCAATGTATCACTCCCTACTTAAATCGGCGCGGCTTAAATCGGCGCGGCTTAAATCGGCACTACTTACAATGGCGCCACTTAAATCGGCCTTATTTGACACGGAACTGTATGACACTGCTGATTTGACACGGCTTATGTGACACGGGTTTATTTGACACGGCCTTGGTATTCGCCCGTGCGCGTGTCGACTTTAACCACATCACCCTGGTCCAAAAATAGCGGCACTTTAACCGTGGCGCCAGTCACTAATCTGGCGGGTTTGCTGCCGCCCTGTGCGGTGTCTCCGCGCAGGCCTGGATCAGTTTCGGCGATTTCCAGTTCCACATGGTTGGGCGGGACTACCGACAGCGGTGAACCGTTGTAAAGTGTCACTACACAGATGTCCTGTTCACTCAGCCACTGCAGCGCATCGCCAACTGCACTTTCTGTGGCCTGGTGTTGTTCGAAGCTCTCTGGCTCCATAAAGCACCAGAAATCGCCATCATTGTAGAGATACTGCATATCCATATCCATGACGTCAGCGCCTTCCAAAGACTCACCCGATTTAAAGGTTTTATCCAAAACACGGCCAGTTTTGAGATTGCGCAACTTTACCCGACTAAAGGCTTGGCCTTTACCAGGCTTTACAAACTCATTCTCCAAAATCGAGCAGGGATCACCGTCCAACATCACTTTTAAACCGGAGCGGAATTCATTCGTAGAGTAATTGGCCATGATTGATAGGTCTCGATTGTTTGAAAGGACGCCATGATACCCGAACTACCGATAATTTTTGACAAGTTTGCAGATCAATCGACTAAACCTAAGGCACTACTGATGATGAGTTGTTGAAATAGCCCGCTATCTTGCAAAAGTTGTCTACAATTTAAGAATAATATCTAAGGTAGTGACCCCCTGACCTATGATGGCTGACGACCCCCTTAAAATCCTCCTCGTCGAACAATCTAACGACGAGGCCAATAGAACCATTAGTATCCTGCGCAGCGCTGATTATCGAGTGGATGCCGAGCTACTCTGTAGCCCAGAGCAATTGCAAAAGAATCTCAGCATGCGCAACTGGGATTTGATCATTGCTCCCCTTGAATTCGAGCCGCTGCCCGCACAGATGATATTTCAGCAGATGCGGCGCGCCGAGCGGGACATTCCGGTTATCCTTATTAGCAGCCAATACGACCCCGCTAAACTCATTGAAGGTTTGCGCCTGGGCGCCCAAGACGTGGTAGTTGAGGATCAGGATCAGCATCTACTTAAGGTCGTTGCCCGTGCGCTGGCTGGCGTTTATCAGCGCCGCCAAAACAGGGAATGGGAGCGCAAACTTGCACTTGCAGAAAAGCGCACAGAATCTCTTATGGACACGTCACGCTTTCCTATCGCGGTAGTGCAAGAGGGTACCTACGTCTATGCCAACGAAGCCTGCGCCAGTATTTTTAGTTTTGACGAACCCGATGAAATGCTCTGTCTACCGGTGATCGATAATATAGCCGGCAGTGATCGGGAAAAACTCAAAGCCTACATGGTCCCATTACAGGCGAAACAGGACATTATGCCTTTTGAAGCTGTGATCAAAATTCTCAACACCAACGGCGTCGAAAGCAGCGCATTCCTCGAAATTAATCAAATTCAGTACAGTGGTGAACCCTCGCTCCAGTTCACCATTAATAAAGACAAACTCTTTGCCGCCAATACAGACCAAACCGAAGAATCATCGGCGACTAGCTATAGCGCGATTCAACCACAGCTGGTCTATGAAACTATTAGTCGTGCCATAGGCAAGTCCGTCCAGAGCGGCCAGGACAGTGTGCTGCTTAATATTCAGATGGACCGCTTTAGCGCCTTAAAAGACGACCTAGGCATCGCTAAAGCAGAAAAGATCGCCCATTCGTTAGTGACCTATATCGGCTCTATGTTTACCCATAATTTCGACTGTGGCCGGCTTAGCGAGAACTGTTTTATTGTTGTCTTGGGCGAGACATCAGAGGCGGAGGCACTAGAAATCGCCGAAGGTATTGCGGCTCAAACCAGCCAGGAAGTGTTCGACGTAGACAAGGAAACCTTTTCTCTCACGACCTCTATCGGTGGCACACTGCTTAATGAAAATGTGCCTTCTGTAGAGCGAGCTCTGGAGCGCAGCCAGCAGGTTATTGACGAGCTACGGGCCGGCAAGACCAAGGGTAATGCTGCAAAGTTCTTTGCACCAGATATTCATTCTGACGAGGTGTCTCAGAATGAAGCTGTGATTATCACCGCCAAAAAGCTACTCCACGATAAAATGTTCTCTATTCGCTACCAACCCATTGTTCCTCTAATCAGTGGTAGCAGCGGCAAGGAATATTACGAGGCCATATTAGGTGTGAGCAAAGAGGTTCCCAGCGACGATATCCCAGAAGACTTTATCAACAATCTCTTTAAGTCTGAGATCGCAGGCGAGGTAGATCGCTGGGTGATCAGTAAAGCACTGAGCTCACTCGCCACAAAGCTGGCTACCAATCCAGAGACTCAGCTATTTATCAATATTAGTGCCCAGTCGTTTGCCGATGAGGCATTTTTGCCCTGGCTGACCAGCGCCCTAGAGAAGTCAAACCTACCTCCCAATGCGGTCATTTTTCAATTCCGCGAAATTGACGCTGTGCGCTACCTTAACCAGGCGGCCACTATTTCTGACGAAATGAAAAAAGTGTCTGGGCAGATTGCTATCGCCAACTTTGGCATCGCGATTAACCCTCTAAAAACCTTAGACCGAGTTGCTGTGGACTTTGTGAAGATTGATCGACTGATCGTTGAAGAGTTGCAGGAGGGTGGCGAGGGTAAGGTTAAATTTCAAGCCCTGATGGCAGGCATGACCGGCACCGGTGTCGATGTGATTGTGCCTTTTGTCGAAAAGGCCAGCATCTTGCCGATTCTATGGCAGCAAGGGGTGCAGTATATTCAGGGCCATTATGTGCAGCAGCCCTCGTTCGAAATGGATTATGATTTTTCCGAAAATTCCTAAGTCTTTTTATCTAAAAGCTGTTTTTTTTGCAGTGCTTTTAATCCGGTGCTTTTAACCCAGCGCCTTTAATCCAGCGAGTTTAATCCACTGCTTTTAATCCAGCGCCTTAATATCTTTGTCGCTATAACCAAGCAAATACAGAATACCGTCCAACCCTAAACTTGAAATAGACTGCTTAGCTGAGGCCTTAACAAGAGGCTTGGCCCTAAAGGCAATACCCAACCCTGCAATATTCAACATGGGTAAATCATTGGCGCCATCTCCCACCGCAATTACCTGCGCCAACACCAGTCCCTTGCGCTGGGCTAATTCTCGCAGCAGTTCAGCTTTGCGCTCACCATCGATAACATCGCCCACAACCTTGCCGGTGACCAGACCATCTTTGACATCCAACTCATTGGCATAGACATGGTCAATGCCCAGCATTTTTTGCAGGTAACGACCAAAAAAGGTAAAACCGCCAGACACAATGGCTGTCTCGTAGCCCAACCGCTTTAGGGTTTTCAGCAAGTCTGCAGCACCCTCATTGAGGCGTAGTCGCTCGGCCACCGACTGAAGTACATCGGCATTCAAGCCCTCCAACAAAGCCAGCCTCTGGGTAAAACTCTGTTTAAAATCTAGCTCACCTTGCATGGCCGCTTCGGTAATGGCGGCTACCTGCTCGCCCACACCAGCTTCTATGGCCAACTCATCGATCACCTCAGCGTCAATGAGGGTTGAGTCCATATCAAATACTACTAGCTGGCGATTGCGCCGGTAGATATTGTCTTCTTGGTAAGCAATGTCAATGTCATGCTGGCTGGCTAATTCGAGTAATTTATTTCTAAACTCTCGCGGGTCTGCAGCTTCACCACGCACCGAAAATTCAACGCAGGAACGGCCCAACTTCTCGCTGTCGTCGAGTTCAACTCGCCCAGAGAGCCGCACAATTTTATCAATATTAAGACCATAGTTTGCGCAAACCGTTGTCACCAGTGCTAGATGAATAGCGTCGATCTTGCGGGCCAGCAAGGTGACAATATGTCGTGGTTTGCCCTGCTGCTCTACCCAGTTCTGGTAGCGCTCGGTGCTGATAGGGAGAAACTTAGCCTTCATATCCAGAGCCACAAGGCACGACTGTACTTCTTGGGTCACAGCCTCGGTCTTCACTGTGCTCGGCACCGCTGCCAAAATGGCCAAGTTCAGGTGATCGTGGATCACTGCCTGGCCTATATCTAACACAGTCACATCGTAATGGGACAGCACCTCAGTGATCGCACTGGTAACGCCGGGTTTATCTTCCCCAAATACATTGATCAATAAAATATCTTTCACAGATTAAAGCCATAGTGGTTTTTAAGGCAGCCATTATATAAAAGCTGCAGGAATAGGATAGAATGCGCGCAAAATAATTTCTTTAAGGGACTACAGGATGCATCGTCAATATTCGATGGCTAAAAAACTGCCTGCTGCAGCACTGTCCCTATGTCTCGTGCTTGGTCTTATCGTCTCAATTATTATTGGCAATCAAACCAGCAACCTAGCCGATGCCGCAATCGCTGATAAAACCCAAAGTGTCTTAAGGCAACTCGACGAACAAATTCGCACCCCCCTTTTCAACAATGATCGTATTAGTGTGCAGGTTGCTCTCAGTCGAGCGGTAGACGACGCAGCCATCTTCAGTGCTAGCCTCTATGATGTCGAGAACAAACTCATCACTCAGAGTCGCCAGGCCGAAGAAGCGCCAGCCAATGTCGAGCTATTTCGGCGAGAAATTGAGCTTCAAGATACCATTATCGGTAGCGTCATTATTGAACTGGACAGCCAGCCCATCTATAGCCAGCACCGCATGATACTCATTAGTTGGGTGCTGCTGTGGATATTGTTTACAGCTGCAAGTACCTATGTTTGCCACCTATTTGCCGACCAACTTGCTCGCCGTCTGCGCATTCTTAGTAATCGCCTGCCCGGTGGTGGCGATAAAATCATCGACGAACTAGCCGCTCTGGAAGCTAAAATTCAGCCTCTTTTGTCTAACTCTGGGCAAGCCGACCAAGATAGCAACAATGGCTATTACTATTCAGTCGTCAGGGCCTGCATCAAAAACCGTCAACGGCTCAACAACCAGCTTAATCGTGAAAGCCGCGAGCGATTATTTGACAGCATTGATTACTGCACTGCTAGAACCCTAGAGCTCTATGGCGGCCACAGAGTCGAGGGCGCAGATGGCAGCATTTGCTTTTATGTTCGTTCGACCCAAAACTCCAAACAACAGCTATTAGTGTGCCTAATGGCCGTGTATAGCTTGCAACAGCTTCTGGAGCGCCTATCCATAAAACTGGGCGTAGACCTAGAGATAAACTGGACAATGTGTGGCAGTAACCTCAGTACATTGCCATTATTTAGTTTTGACGAAGGATTGGCCGCCCTAAAACAACAGTGCACCGAATTGGGTGACCAGTTACAAGAAGGACTTATTGGCTTGCACAGCACCGAGTACGACATTGAAGCGCTATCATCAATTGCCAGATTTTTGGTCTTTGATGACAACTGTTTTGTGCTGCAAGGATTTCCTGAGGGGCGCCAAACATTGCTAGAAAAACAGATTCTGCATCTGGCTAACGTCTGCTTATAAATTCAATCATTGATCTTTTAGAGTTAGATGCGAGATTTCAATCTCTAGAGACTCCACCTCCGGCACTTCGGCTGCCGTTAGCAACTCCGTCCCAACAGGTTCGATAACCATGGTATTGAGCTTTTGCTCATCTATCACTGCACTGACAGGTTGTTTGTCTTTGTCATCTTCATCCAGCACATTTACGCCAACAGGAGCTAAAGTTAGGCTAGGGCTTTCCGTTGCCGATGAGCTAGTGTCAGTCACTGCGTCATAGTTAATGGGTTCCGGCTGCTCAATGTGCGCCACAGCGCCAACAGAGGCCATGGCAGCCTGTATCTTGTCTGCCGTGGGCCGATCTATATTGCGTTTAAGATAGCAGCGGTCGCTAGCGAATAGCTGGTCCAGCCGGTCAGGAGCTAGGTTAAATAGCCTGCCAATTCCCAGTTTGACCTCGTCGGCATTACAACCTTGAAGAATCTCCCCGCGAAACAGGACATCCACTTTGGGATCGCTAGCGTTCTGTGTATTGGGTATTTGTGTCTCAATCATTAGTTCCGAACCTCCATGACCAAAAATGCTACTTTAAGTATTGGGTCATTTATGCCAGAAATTCAAATTTTCTTGGCAATCAGGTGCACAGCTTTATAAAAAGTTTTCCCACAGTACAGCGCCCCAAACCAACGCAAACAGCCCTAGAGAGACCAACACTGCCGCAGATCCCGCATCCTTTGCTCGCCCCGACAGTTCATGGAATTCAGGTCCAATGCGATCAATGGCGGCCTCAATACCTGTATTCAGCAGCTCTACAATTAAGATAATGAGACCCGCGCCAATCAGCAGTATTAGCTGTACATAATCGACGGCGATCCAAATAGCTGCAGGAATCAAAAAGACCGCAAGCACCGCCTCTAATCGAAAAGCTTCCTCATATTTGAAGCTATCTCGCAACCCTTTGGCGGAGTTGATCAATGTACCCATAATCCGTCGAGAGAAAAACGCGGCCAACCCTGTTTTTTCGGATTTCATCGACTTCCACCACTCCCTTCATCGGCTTTCTCGGCCGGCAAACTTTGATCCATCTCGAGGGCAGGCGAATCCTCCCTGGGTTTACCAACAATTTTTGCCGGCACACCTGCGACGGTGACATGATGCGGAACGTCCTCAAGCACTAGACTGCCCGCACCAATTTTTACGCCATTACCAATATTGATGTTGCCGAGTATTTTTGCTCCCGCAGAAATCATCACACCATTGCCAACTCTGGGATGGCGATTACCGCCTTTACAGCCGCTGCCGCCCAGCGTGACCGAATGCAGAATAGACACGTTGTCACCGATCACGGCCGTTTCACCAATCACCAGACCTGTCGCATGGTCGAGCATTATGCCGGAGCCCATCTGCGCCCCAGGGTGAATATCGACGGCGAAGGTTTCGGAGACCTGATTTTGAAAAAATAACGCAAGAGTTTTGCGCCCCTGCAGCCACAGCCAATGGGCTACCCGCTGCAACTGCAACGCCTGAAAACCTTTGTAATACAGAATGGGAGTAAGGTGACGGTCACAGGCGGCATCACGCTCAAACGAAGCCCTTATATCACTGCGGATACTCTGTCCAATACTGGGGTCTGCTTGCAGTGCCTCGGCAATCACCTCGGTCAGTTTATTGACCTCAATTGCAGGGCTGGCAAGCTGATGTGCAAGACTATAGCTCAGCGCCGACTCTAGATCTGACCAGTTTAAAATCGAGGTGCGAAAGAAATCTGTCAACAGGGGCTCTTCGCTACTGGCCTGGTGTGCTTCGGCAACAATAATGTCCCACAGTGGGTCATGCTGTTTGATAGATGCTTCTGTCATAGATGCTTCCTTGATACGTGCTTGCTTAATCGGCTTTTGATTAATAGCTGCTTCATTGATAAGCGCTTACTCATCAAGCAACAGCGATATAGCGTTGCATAATCTCTTCTAAATGGTCCAACACCACATCCAGCAGCAACAATTCACTATTTAGCAGTCGCTGCTCAAGTAGCTCAGTAGTGAAATTGTGAGCATAGGTTTGAGCCAGAGGTCGATAGCTAATATGCCAGCGCTCGGGCGCTACACCACCGGTATCTGAGCCATAGGGACGGTAAAAGTCTAGATCTTTGAGTTCGGTATCGAGCCAGTCATGCATGGGCGCAAAAATACCCTGCCCTTCAACTTCTTCTGGTGTTAGCTGTAACTGATAGCCCACTGGCATCGCCGAAGCATCATAAATATCGACGTCTGTGCCCCAATGATGCCGAGAGGCACCAGGCAACGCCGACCAACGCATGACCGCCTGAATTTGCTCCCAGGGACTCAGTAGCTCTAGATCAATGGCTGTGCCCGCCTCATCAACCACGGGGCGCAGACCGGATAACTTGGCGTTCCAGATATGCATCTGGCGCTCATAACTGCGAAAGCCGCTACACAGCCTGAGATCAAAACCAGCCTCGGTCGCCC
Organism: gamma proteobacterium HTCC2207; assembly: GCA_905182265.1. Lineage (GTDB taxonomy): Bacteria > Pseudomonadota > Gammaproteobacteria > Pseudomonadales > Porticoccaceae > HTCC2207. The sequence continues at coordinate 98,896 of CAJJAO010000019.1, forward strand.
TACTTTGTAACTCCAACAACGGCGCCAGGATATCTCTATGAACCAACATGGCGGCCCTATCACCCATGTCCGCATGCAGATCAGTCAGGTGACGTTCCGTGGAGCCAGTTAAAATATCAATGTCGTTCATATCTGATACTGCAGTTATAATAATTTATGCGTGGGTTAAAGAGGTTGTTATACCTTCCCGTAGGTGAGTAAGTAAAGACTCAATTCAGGGATTACCATTCAGCTCATCATGGCGTATATATTGCGTAGCTGAAATAACCTAGCTGATATAACCTAGCAGCTATAGGTCAACTAGGGATAACAGCAGTAAATTACTGCTTGAATTTTAGCCAAATGACCACATTAACTTGGTAAGCAGCGTCATCATTAATTATAGGGTTCGACTATGTACAGAATTGGTTTATTTCTCGCCACCAACCTCGCGATCATTTTTGTCGCTAGTATTTCGCTAAGGCTATTAGGTGTAGAGAGCATTCTTGCCAACAATGGGGTTGACCTTAACTTGTCGGCGCTGCTCATTTTCTGTGCTGTCTTTGGATTCGCCGGCTCATTTATCTCATTGCTGATGTCCAAATTTATGGCTAAGCGCTTCAGTGGCACCAGAATTATTACGCAGCCACAGAATGAACAAGAGCGCTGGCTCATTCAGAATGTCACCACATTGGCCAAAAAATCTGGCCTTGGTATGCCTGAAGTGGGTATCTTTCCCGCCCAGCAATCTAATGCATTTGCGACGGGTTGGAATAAAAATAACGCACTGATCGCGGTGAGCCAGGGGCTACTGGACCGCTTTAGCGAAGACGAGGCCCGGGCTGTATTAGCCCACGAGATTGGCCATGTAGCCAATGGTGACATGATTACCCTGGCCCTGATTCAGGGCATAGTGAATACGTTTGTGATGTTTGCTGCGCGGGTGATTGGCTTCTTTGTAGATCGTGTGGTGTTAAAAAATAATCGCGGGCTGGGCCTTGGCTATTGGGTGACCACTATCGTTGCCGAAATTGCTCTGGGTATATTGGCGTCGACCATAGTGATGTGGTTTTCCCGGCAGAGAGAATTCCGCGCCGATGCTGTTGGCGCTCAACTGGCGGGCCGCTCTGCAATGGTAGGCGCCCTGGAAAGGCTCCGAGCCGAGACTCAGTCTCAGGTACCTAATCAGCTGCCAGATACCATGACTGCCTTTGGTATCTCCAGCGGCTGGAAACGCAGCCGCAGCAAACTATTTATGACCCACCCCCCTTTAGAAGACCGCATACAGGCACTTAAAAATGGATAATAAAGAAACTCTGGAGCATGAAATACCGCTCTGCCAATTAAATGACCTAGAAGAAATGGCATCCATAGAGCTCTCTATCGGCGAGAGGCGCCTATTTGCTATCCGCCAAGATAATCAATTGTATGCCTACTGGAACAGCTGCCCCCATTTGGGCATTCCACTCAATTGGATGCCAGACCATTTTCTCGACCTCGATGGTTCCCTCATCCAATGCTCGTCCCATGGCGCTCTGTTCGAAGTAGACAGTGGCAAATGCATCGCTGGCCCCTGCACTGGTGACCATTTAAAACCAGTGCAACTGCGAGTCGAAGACGGCACCTACTATGTTGCCGCCAACCAACCCATGCCAGCAGCGCCGATTAATCTTCGAGCCCAGGCAATGGCAGATCTTGAAGGCAGCTAATTGGCTGCTCGAGTCGAATTTCTTCCGGGGTTAAGTGGGCTCGCCATGCGATGACCTCAACCCCGGCGGCAACCGCCTCGGCAAGGGTCTGGGCATAGATTGGGTCAATCTCCGCCGCTACTTCCATGCGCTCAACCGCGCTTAACTGAACACAGAAAAACAGCACTCCTCGGTGACCCGCTGCAACCATCGCCTTGAGTTCGCGCAAATGTTTGGCACCGCGGCTGGTAACTGAATCAGGGAAAGTGGCCAAACCAGACCCCATATCCAAGGTGACATTTTTAACTTCAACATAACAGAGGCCAAGTTCAGGGTCCTCTAATAACAAATCAATTCGGCTCTTTTCTTCACCGTAGCGAACCTCGCTACGAATTTGGCTATAACCGTTTAGTTCAGGGACTAAACCGGCCTCAATCACTTCACGCACCAGATGATTGGGCTTGGCGGTATTCACCCCCGCCAAGTGGCCATGGCTGGTGGTGACTATTTCTAGAGTGCCAGGCAATTTACGTTTGGGATTATCTGACAGGGAATACCAGCATGGCGCGCCCTCAACCTGACAGTTTTTCATTGAACCTGTATTTGGGCAGTGCAGGGTAATAATATCTCCCTCTGGCGTGCGCACATCGGCAAAGAAGCGTTTGTAGCGTTTTTCGAAGGTTGCAGGAAAAAGTGGGGGGCTATTTTTCATGGAGTTCAGGGCTTCCTTTCTTGGGGTTCAGAGCTTCTTTTCATAGAGTGCAGAGCTTCTTTTCATAGGGTGCAGAGCTTCTTTTCATGGGGTTCAGAGCTTCTTATTCATGGGGTTCAGGACTTTTTTTCATAAAGTTCATGGGTTATTTCCCATGGACTGGAGTTATCTTTATGGCATTTTAGGTCGATAAAGTACCCCCAGACGGGGCTTTTTTGCAACTATGGTCTAATATTAATGGACAACAAATAGCAATAAACTGGTCAATGATGAAAATTTACCTTGATAAATGCGCGTAAAATCTCTATAAACGCGGGTTCTGTTTTTTTGGCCAATATCAATCACGGATTCTATGCATGGCAACAGTAAAAGCACAGTCAAAACCTGCAGCTAAAGCAAAAAGCGGCGCAGGCTCAGCAACTCTCCACGGTTTGGCTCCCTATAAGGAAGTCAAAAAAGAAGAGTATATGAACGAGAATCAGCGTGAGCATTTCAAACTGATCCTTAAAGCGTGGCGCAACGAGTTAATGGAAGAAGTTGACCGCACCGTGACTCATATGAAAGACGAAGCGGCTAACTTTCCCGACCCGGCAGATCGCGCGACTCAAGAAGAAGAATTTAGTCTTGAACTACGCACCCGTGATCGCGAACGTAAGCTGATCAAAAAAATTGACAAGACGCTAGTGCGTGTTGAAGAAGATGACTATGGATTTTGCGACCAATGTGGCATTGACATCGGTATTCGTCGACTCGAAGCCCGCCCTACCGCCGATCTTTGCGTCGACTGTAAAACTCTCGACGAAATTAAGGAAAGACAAATCACCGGCGGCTAATCAGCCCGCCGGTTACCTGCAACTCGGACACCTCTGAGTTGCAGCGCCCCCTCCCAATGCAAGTCTTATCCAGTATCGGTCGTTTTGCGCCCTCTCCCACAGGTCCGCTTCATTTTGGCTCTCTGGTTAGCGCATTGGCGAGCTTTTTGGATGCACGCCAACGCAAAGGGAAATGGTTGGTGCGAATGGAAGATATTGACCCGCCTCGAGAAGTGGCTGGTGCCAGCGACCAAATTCTCAAACAGTTAGACAGTCATGGTTTGTCATGGGACGGCCCTGTGCTCTACCAGAGTACTCGTCTCGACAGTTATCGTGCGGCACTAGAAACCTTGGTAAAGTCGGGTCTGGTCTACCATTGCCAGTGTAATCGCCGACGCATTGTCAGCTTAGACGGTATCTACGACGGCCAATGCCGCGATCTAAAACTGCCTAAAGACGGACAGGCTGCCAGACTCAGGGTTGATAGCAGCAACATTTACTTCCGCGATCAAATTACCGGCGACGCCCGGCAGAATCTGCACAAAGAGGTAGGTGATTTTGTCCTGCAGCGACGAGATGAACTCTACTCCTATCAGCTAGCAGTCGTTATCGATGATGAGTACCAAGGAATCACCCATATTATGCGCGGCTCAGATCTCCATGACTCGACAGCAAGGCAAATTTATCTGCAGCGCTGTCTTGGCTATGGGCAACCTGAATATGCGCATCTGCCGCTGGCGCTCAATACTGACGGCCAGAAACTCAGCAAACAGAACCTTGCCGCTAGTCTCGTAGAGGGCAATGAAGCAAGTAACCTATGGGCAGCTCTGGACTGGTTACAGCAGTCGCCCCCAAAAGAGCTTCAACAGCAATCTATAGACAGAATACTGCAGTGGGGCATAGATAATTGGTCCCTTAATATCTTGGCACAGAACCCTAAAGATATGCTTGCCCCCGAGGGTTATTAGCATGAACCGCCGCAGCCTTCCTCAGTATTTGAGCCTATCCAATTTGCTTTGCTGTGCTAGCAAGAATACCATCTGCGATCGCTATCAAATAACCGGCTACGCTGTTTAATCCATGCTCAATTATCGACTGGTTGCAACATTATTACTGCTCTGCATCGTGGTGTTTCCGCTGGCTACCCAATGGGCTGTAGAGCCCGACGGCAGTTGGTTTAGGCCTTTTGTGGTTTGGGCCATGATGGTGTTCGCTGCCTATGTTGCCAACCGGCACAGGGTGCGGGATGAATCTTAAAATCGCCTTAACCACTCTCGCAATACTGGCCTTTGGCTGCCTAGCCGCAAGGTTGCTGGCCCAGCGCAAGGGTCGCACAAGCAAAGACCTGACTCTAGCTCTTGGCTTATTTTCAGGCACTGGCGTGCTACTTGCCATGGGTTCAATAGAGATGGCCGGCCGCTACGGGTATAGCGTTATTCTCGCTTTGATAGGCTTTACCTTGGTATTTGTTTTCTCACCGGTGATTTTTTCCCCGATTCGTCGTCTCAGCCAAATTATTCGCTTTGCCACGCCAGTGGACTTTCTGACATTTAGGTACCGGACAAAAACCGTTGCAGTGATTGCCTGTAGCACATTGATGCTGGCTATAATTCCGCTTATTTTGGCGCAGTTCGCTGCCATGGATTCTATCGCCAATCGGCTTATTGGCGCGGACTATCAACTAGCCTTTCAACTCGACTACAGGGTAGCCACGGCAATAGCGGCTACTGCCGTGGTACTGATGATTAATTTGCGTTCGATTCAGGTGGGTGCGTCCAATCATCTCGGCTGGATTATGGCCGCGGCCGGGCTCTTACTATTACCAGCACTGTGGTTTTCTGCTTGGGTTTCGGTCACCTCGGCATTTGGTGGCCTGAGCGGAATGAACAGCTGGGTGATTGATAGCGGTCAGCGCTTTATTGTCCAGCGCATGGATTTCTCCTATAGCCTGTTTACAATCTTTCTCGCCGCTGGTTTTGCCTGCCCCATTAATTTTAGCTTGCTGGTATCCGATAATATTTCAGATCGTCAGACCGGCATGACCTCCTGGGCTTACCCGTTGCTCGTTTTGCTCGCCTGCATTCCGGTATTTCCCCTACTGTGGAGCGGTATCTCGGTGCAGTCAGCGTCGCCCCTGCAAGATTACCTTTTTGCGTTGCCAGCCCTTGCCCAGCACCCAGTTATAGCCGGCCTTGGCAGCGCCAGTATTTTACTGCTGGGTATCTCCTTGACCTGTAGCCTAACGCTCATCATGGCAAAAATTGCCCTAAACAGTTTTGTATTACCGAGCAAAGAATTGCATCAGCAGGAAGGCCTAAGACTGTGGATAAAACAGAGGCAGATGCTCATCGCAACCGGACTTTTGGTTTTTTGCGCCTGCCTGAGCCTGATGGCCAAAGATCATAATATCAGCAACTATTATCTGGCTTCCTTCGCCGGCTTAGCGCAACTTACGCCGGGCATGTTAGCTGTTATTTACCTACCTAAGGTGAGCCGTAAGGGCTTTATTGCAGGTCTGGTCGCTGGTATCTCGCTGTGGTTAGTGACTATATTTTTACCTCTGTTGTTTGGTGATTGGAGCTGGCATGTTCCCCTAACCGAAACAACAATCCAGTTCGGTATGCAGAATTGGGATGTCTGGGCCATTGAGGCTTTGCTGCTGAATATTACCCTCTGTACCCTATTTACCATTTACAGCACCATGGACAGAGAGCAGGAAGCTTTTGCCACCCTGTGTATGGCCGACAATATTTACATTCCTGCCCGAGTCGAAATTGCGCAAAAATCTGTCTCTGAAATAACCGATAGTCTGCGCCTGTCTCTGGGGGATGCTGCGGATATCGAAACTCAGCAGGCCCTAGATGTCCTCGGCTACGACAACGCTGAGGTTCGACCAGCCGCCCTGCGTCAACTCCGCGACACTATTAATGCCTCATTGAATATTGGCTTTGGGGTGCTGGCAGCCAATCGCATTATGGAGCAGTCTCTGCCCCTGACAATGCCCGCTGCCGATGAGCCCGATGATATTTACCTAATTGAGTCAGTGCTGGCCATTGAGGGGGATCGCCTAACGGGCATTGCCAGTGAGCTCAACAAGCTGCGTGTGCACCACAGGCAGGTACTCGACAACTTACCCATTGGCGTCATGTCGCTCGATGAGGGAGGCGAGATTGTGCGCTGGAATACCATGCTGGCGACCTATACAGGGATCAGCCAAGAAACCGCCTCAGGTCGTTTAATCACAGACCTACCCGAACCCTGGTGCAGCGCCATTGCAGATTTTATTAACAGCAGTGCCAATAGCATGGATGATTTGCTCCTCGAAATAGACGGCCAGGCGCGCTGGTATAGCCTACAAAAATCCATTCAGCAGGATAAATTTGACCCAGAGCTCGGCAGAGGAACCGCCCCCGATATTGTCTTGCTTATTGAAGACCAAACCGAAGCGGTCAACCTTATTCAAAACTCCATCGATAATGAGCGGCTGGCATCCCTAGGTAGACTGGCCGCTGGTGTTGCCCACGAAATTGGCAATCCAGTAACGGGGATCGCCTGTATCGCGCAAAATTTGGAACACGAGACCGAAGCCGACCAGATTGCCGAGTCCGCTCGCCAGATCCTGTCCCAAACCCAGCGCATTAACCGCATTGTCGAATCATTGATTAACTTCTCTCGAGGAGGCCACGCACTGGCCCGGTCTGAGAACAGAGCTAGCCTAAGCAGTGCTGCTAACGAAGCAATCCAATTACTGACTCTTAGTGACGACACCAAGCACAACCTGCAATTTGTCTGTGATATCGACCCGGACCTAAGTATTTTTGGTGATTACCATCAGCTGCTCCAAGTGTTTCTCAATCTACTCAGTAATGCGCGTGATGCATCACCCAACGGTGGTCAAATTAGTATTAGTGCCGTTCAGAAAAAAGATCAGCATATTGTCGTTGCCATTAGTGATCAGGGTGTAGGTATCGAGGAAAATGTGCGCAGTCGGCTTTTTGAACCCTTTGTCACCACTAAGGATCCCGGCAAAGGGACAGGTCTGGGCCTATGGATAGTGTTTAATTTGGTCAAAAGCCTAGGTGCTGAGGTTGCTCTAACCAGTCCCGCGCAAAACAGCGATCGCGGTACTACTGTCACGATCAATTTCCCCGTATCATCCGCACCATGACCGATACCGCTAAACAGATACTCATCGTCGAAGACGAAGACATTATTCGTGCGTCCCTGTGTAAATTACTTGAGCGCTATGATTACGACGTGTCTCAGGCTGTCAGTGTTAAGGCGGCACAAGAAGCCTTTAACCTCAATGACTTCGACCTTATTATTAGCGACCTTAGATTGCCTGGCAGCTCTGGTACTGAACTAATTCAACCGGCGGGCTCTGTGCCTGTTCTGGTTATGACCAGCTACGCCAGCCTGCGCTCAGCCGTCGAAACCATGCGTCAGGGCGCCGCCGACTATATTTCCAAGCCTTTTGATCACGACGATATGCTGAGCGCGGTCAAACGTATTATTGGCGAATCAGACCAGCAAAGACCGCAGCGAGTTGCCGAGAATCGATTGCTCATGGGCAACAGTCCCCAGATACTGAAGATATTGCGCACGGTTCACAAAGCAGCGCCTACTTCCGCGCCGGTACTTATTCAAGGCGAAGTCGGCACGGGGCGACGTACCATTGCAGAGACCATCCACAGTAACAGTGGGGTTGCCGATCAACCATTTGTGAGCATCAACTGTAACTCCATCAAAGAAGCGCAACTTCAGCTGCAACTTGAGGCGAGCCCAATAGGCACGTTATTTTTAAATAATGTCTGCGAGTTGCCTGCAAGTCTTCAGCCCATAGTTTTAAAGGCGCTAGAACAAAAAACATTTCGCTGCATAGCCTCCGCAGAGCAAGATCTGCAGGCTCTCTGCGAGTCAGGCCGCTTTCGTAAGGACCTATTTTACAGCCTCAATGTGGTTAAGCTGCAGGTGCCAACTCTTGCGGAGCGCGCTGCCGACATCCCCTGTTTAACCCAATATTTTATTGATCAGTACTCCACTGAACTGGGCTTTCAAGTTCAGCTCTCGGAAGACGCCTTGCAGGCGCTATCCAATTATAGCTGGCCGGGCAATGTTCAAGAACTGCAAAATAGGCTCTATCAGAGTGCCATCTTGTCCGAAGCCGGCGACGTTATTAGCGCTCAAATGTTGGGATTCTATGATGTACCCAATATTGGCGACGAATCAGATAGCCCGGAGGCTAACATTCAGAGGGCTCCTGCTGATTCTGCCAATGATGTGCCAGCGGGGCTATCACTAGAAGACTACTTCACGAGCTTCGTCTTAGAGAATCAAGAAAATATGAGCGAAACCGCCCTCGCCCAAAAACTGGGTATTAGCCGAAAATCTCTCTGGGAGCGTCGCAACAAACTGGGTATCAGTCGCAAGAAAGCATAGGCCATTGATTCCACTGACTCTCATTGACCACTGTTTCAATAAGTAACAATTAACAGTTATTGACACAATAAATGCTAAAACTTTTAGTTTTCTCTTGCCCGACGGCAATTTCTCATTAAGATGGAGCCACCAAGACGGGTTCTTGAGTAATAAAAACAATAAAAAATAATAAAAATTGGATGGATTGCGAAAGTGTTCAAAAAGCTTCGGCTTTAGAACCGTTGAGGGGGGTTGTCGAAAGACATCCCTTTTTTATTGTCTGGGATTTTTTGTCTTTTTAGTGGATTAACAGATTCCTCTGCCAATAAGCCACTTAAGTGTCATGCAATGCTCCCGTAATCTCCTATCCTCTGGTAAACTCCTCGTTCAAACTCCTTCACCGGCAAGCTGTTCATGCTGAAACGCATCAGTAATTTTTTCACCAAAGGCCAACGTAGAGAAACCGTAGGCGATCGTCTTGTTATTCCAACGGGGCAACACTCACTTTCGCCTAGAATGATCAGCAGAGATGCCCGCAAAGTTGTGGAAGTTCTGCAAGAAAATGGTTATGAGGCTTATGTGGTTGGTGGGTCTGTGCGTGACTTGCTTCTGGGTCTAAAACCCAAAGATTTTGATGTCGCCACAAATGCTAAACCCGCAGAGGTAAAACCTCTGTTTAGGCGTTCGCGCATTATCGGCCGTCGTTTCCAAATTGTGCATGTGCAGTTCAGCCGAGAGCTGATCGAAGTTACTACATTTCGCTCCAACGAAACCAAAGGTCAAGACAAGAAAAATGGTGGTAATCGCCGTCAGCAGACCGACAGTGGAATGCTGACCCGAGACAATGTTTTCGGGTCAATTAGTGACGATGCTAGTCGTCGCGATCTCACCATTAATGCGATGTACTACAACCCGACTGACAATAGCATTCATGATTTTGCTAATGGCATGGAAGATATAGAAAGCCGCACTATTCGTATCATGGGTGACCCTGCTACTAGATTCCGAGAAGACCCCGTGCGCCTGCTGCGAGTTGTGCGGTTTGCCGCAAAGCTTGGTTTTACCATCGAGCGCAATACAGAAAAGCCCATGCGCAAGCTTGCCGCCGACCTGTCCCATGTTTCGCCGCCCAGACTGTTTGATGAAACCCTTAAACTCTTTATGAGTGGGCAGGGATTGGCGACATTCTGGCTGCTTTATGAATATGGCCTTTTTGACCATATAGTTCCAGCGTTAGGCCCTCTCATGAAAGACAGGGGTGGCCTAAACAGCCAGTTAGTTGAGCAGGCTTTTACCAATACAGACTTGCGTATTCGCTCTGAAAAGCGTGTAACGCCGGCCTTTATTTATGCTGTATTACTATGGCCTTCGGTTCAACACCTGGCGTCTCAGTATCAGAGTCAGGGTAACTCCCCAGCCTATGCCCTAAACAAAGCTGCCGGAGAAATCATTACTAAACAGGTCGCGATTACCGCTATTCCTCGGCGCTTTACTATGCCGATGCGGGAAATCTGGGACCTGCAGCTATTACTGCCTCGACGTGCAGGGCAGCGGGCTAAACGTCTATCTGAGCACCCCCGTTTCCGAGCCGCCTATGACTTCGTATTGCTTCGAGAGCAGGCTGGCGAAGATTTAGATGGTCTGGGGGACTGGTGGACTGCCTACCAGGAAGCCAGCGAAGAAAAGCAGCTAGAGATGGCCAGCGCCCAGAATGATGCAGGTAAAAAACGCAGACGCCGCAAGCCAAGAAACGCCAAACCCAAGGCCGAATAATGGCCTTGGCTTACATCGGGTTGGGCAGCAATCTCAGTGAGAAAGTTGACGGCCAGATTCAAGATTCCCGCGCTCAGTTAAATCAAGCCCTCGAGACTCTGTCCCTGCACCCGCAAGTTGGGGTAGTCAACGTATCCCCTTTTTACCAAACCCCAGCCATTGGCCCCGGCAATCAGCCCGATTACGTGAACGGTGCCGCCCTGCTTGAGACCGAATTAACGCCTCTAGCCCTGCTCGATTTACTCCAGTCAATCGAGAATCAGCAAGGTCGTGTGCGCACCATTCGCTGGGGCGCTCGAACCCTAGATTTAGATATTTTGCTATTTGGGCTACTAGTCCACCAGACTGAGCGCCTAATACTCCCCCACCCACGCATGCATGAGCGCGGCTTTGTTTTGGCACCACTCGTCGATATAGCCCCACATTTATGCCTTCCAACAGGGGAAAATATCAGTGAACTATTGGCAAACTGCTCTATGCAAGGTATCGTAAAATTACTGGGGTAAAGTTGCCCACATTAGCTATCGGAGACCTATGTGCAGCAGGCTATTAGTAACGAATTAGAGTTTGACCTATCAACCGCCTCTATTCCCCATTACATTGCTATAGAAGGCCCAATCGGTATAGGCAAGACCACCTTAGCCAAGCGTCTAGCGGAATCATTTAACTATGAAACACTCCTAGAAGACGCCGAAGAAAACCCGTTTTTGGAGCGCTTTTATCAGGACCGCCGCAGCAATGCATTGCCTACCCAGCTGTTTTTTTTGTTCCAGCGGATGCGCAAACTTCAGGATCTACGCCAAGGTGATATTTTTCAGCCGGTGCGAGTGTCAGATTTTTTAATTGAGAAAGATCCATTATTTGCACGCATCACCTTGGACGAAAACGAATATCGGCTTTACCAGACCGTCTACGATAATATTATTGAAGACCTACCTAAGCCCGACCTTGTGATCTATCTGCAAGCACCCACAGACACCCTCTACGAGCGCGTACAAACCCGTGGCAATGCGATTGAGCGACCTATAGACCAAGCCTATCTGCAGCAGCTTAATGACGCCTATCCGCAGTTCTTTTACCATTATGATGACACCCCTTTATTAATCGTCAATACCTCCGAGATTAATCTCGCTCAGGGAAATGACGATTACCAAAATCTGGTGAAATACATATTACAGCTAAAGACTGGTCGCCATTATTACAATCCCCACCCCACCCAATAACTGGGTTGGGTGCCTTGTTGGCCCGCTTGTTATCATCGCCGAAACCCAGTAACGTACCCGTCCAGCGATCAGATGAAGGCCCTTGCCTGCGATGAAAACCACCACTATTACTAATCTCAATGCAATGAAAGCCGACGGCGAAAAATTTGCCGTTATCACCGCCTACGATTACACCTTTTCTCGCTTAATAGAAACCGCGGGAATCGAGGTCACTCTGGTCGGCGACTCCTTGGGTAATGTTATTCAGGGGCGCGATAGCACTATCCCTGTCACCGTAGATGAAATGGCCTATCACACCGAAATTGTTAAGCGTGGTAACAGCCGGACATTGCTTATGACCGACATGCCTTTTATGTCCTATGCCACAGAGAATCAGGCATTGGATAACGCCGCGATCCTCATGCAGGCCGGTGCCCAGATGGTCAAGTTAGAGGGTGGCGAATGGTTAGCAGAAACCATTTATATGCTTACCGAGCGTGGTATTCCGGTCTGTGGTCATGTTGGCCTCACGCCTCAGTCAGTGCATAAACTGGGGGGCTACAAGGTTCAGGGTAAAGACGAGGAAGCAGCCCAGCAAATGATCGACGAGGCCGCCATATTAGAAGAGGCCGGTGCCGATCTATTAGTCGTAGAATGTGTTCCATCATCCCTAGGCCGAGATCTCTCTGCCGCGCTGACCATCCCCGTGATTGGCATCGGCGCTGGGCCAGACACAGATGCCCAGGTGTTGGTACTGCAAGATATGCTTGGCATCTCACAGCGACTGCCCAAGTTTTCCAAAAATTTCCTCGAAAAGACCGACAGCATTCAAGACGCGATTATTGCCTATGGCAATGATGTGCGCTCCGGCGCCTTTCCCGCACCTGAGCACTGCTTTAAATAATTAAAATAACAAAAGGTAGATCCCAAACCATGTCTCAAGCCAAATCAATCTATGAGTACAGCGTACCCAACAGCACGGGTGACCAGCAGTCACTTACCGCCTATGAGGGCAAGGTCCTATTAATCGTCAACACCGCCAGCAAATGTGGCTTTACCCCTCAGTATGAGGGCCTGCAGGTATTGCATGACAGCTACGCTGAGCGCGGTTTGGTTATCGTTGCTTTGCCCTGCAACCAATTTGGCGGCCAAGAGCCCGGCAGTAATGCAGAGGTTCAAGAATTTTGCCAGATGAACTATGGCCTAAGTTTTCCCGTAATGGGCAAAATCGACGTCAATGGCGAGGGCCGGCATCCACTCTATAGTTATCTCACTACCCAAGCAGGCGGACTTTTCACTGATAATATTAAGTGGAACTTCACCAAATTTTTGGTCGACCGCAAGGGCCAGGTAGTCGATCGTTTTGCCTCGATTACCAAGCCTGCAGATCTCGCTAAGTCGATTGAAAAACTGCTTTAGGTTTTAAGTTACTAGCTTGGGCTCTTAAGTTACTAGCTTGGGCCATTGATCACTGCGGCTTGCCAAATAATCGACCAGATTTTTGGGTCTATATTTGGCATCCGCCATCCAGCGCTGCTTTACCGACTTATGGATTAACACCTCACCTCGGCCATGTTCAATTGGCCGATAATAGGGTCGTTTCGAACGGAAGATGTGTTTCCTCGACTGATGAATTGTCGCCGTGGCCACTGGTTTTAATGCCTTTACCATATGAGCCTCGAGGTGCAGCCCAGCTATTTTGGCTTCTTTTCTAATCCAGTCCATGGGAATATCTGAGAGCACCCCACCGTCGGCGTCTGGCGCATAGCTGCCACCAATATTGCTGTGCACACCAGCAAACCAAACCTGCTGCAGACTCATATGCTCACGGTCGTGCCAGATGGTGGGCTCGAAGTCCGATCGCAGCTCGTCGATGGCCAGAGCGTGACGGGCGATGGAGATATTGTCACCCATCTTGGTGTCGTAAAATTCATCTTCTTTATTCATTAAACCCAAGAAGGAAAACGGAATACCCAGAGCACCTACAGTATCCCAGACACCGACAAACTTTATAGTTCTGTCCGGGTGGGAATGAGCAGCCCTAAAACTTTTTGATTTAACCCCGCTGGGGCTGTGTGCCGCGCCAGATTTTTTGTAATGGGTAAAAGCCCTCTGAATCAAACGGGCATCGGGCCGCTTGAGAATACCGCAGTTGTTAATCAGGCCGCATAAACTGCGCACGGTATAAGAGCCACGACTAAAACCAAACAGATAAATCTCATCGCCGGGCGCATAGTTCTGCACCAGATAGCGGTAGTTATCCATAATATTTTTAGCGATGCCGCGACCCGTTGTTCCGGCCACTGCGCTATCGTGGTAAGAACCCAGCCCCCAGTCGTAAAACACTTGCTGGGGAGTGCCGTCACTTGCAATAGGCTTTACTGCTCGAGCGAGCTTTAAAACGTTGGTGGGTTGATCGTCGGCTTTTTCTTCGGGCCGGTTCCATGTGCCATCGGCACAGATAACAATGCGTTTCATAGCAACTTCCTTGTCTCAATATCATCAGGTTAGAGTCGTTGAAACCGCGAGGCTGTTAGCGCCCTCTTCAACCTGATAATAAGACTAGACTAAAAAATTGCCTATCAATGGGTTTATTGTTTTTACGAGCTTAGGTTTAGCTACCTAGGAATCTAACTTAGCAAAATACTTCTTCGCGGCCTGATTAACCTTGGGCGCCAAATACAGTGCACTGATCATGGTGGGAATCGCCATAGTGGCATAGGTCGCCAAAATTAAGCCATTAACAATATCCATAGACACCACAGCACCACCCAGAAGCAGAGCAAGATAAATAGGTGTGTACCAATATTGCCGCTCAACACCAAGCAGGAAGCCCATACATTTCACACCGTAAAACCACATGGTAACCATGGTGCTAAAGCTCAGCATGCCAACCATGATCAACAGCAGATAAGTACCTGTAACTGGGAACACCTGCTCAATGGCTCGAGCAGTTAAAGTAACTCCCTCAATGCCAGTTTCTGTCTGCCACACACCGGTCAGCAAAATAATTAACGCGGTACAGGTACACACCAGCAACGTATCAATCACCGGCCCAACCATAGCAACAATACCTTCGCGAATGGGTTCGGCAGTCTTAGCCGCACCATGGGCCATAGACTCAGTACCAATGCCCGCCTCATTTGAGAATGCACCGCGGCGCACACCAATTAAAATAACAGCGCCTATAGAACCGCCGGCCGCAGCTTCGCCAGTGAAGGCGTCAGTCACAATCAGCCATAGGGTCGCGGGAATATCGGCAGCGTAGGTCCACATCACCGTCAGAGTCATATACAGATACAACAGCACCATAGAAGGCACTAGGCGCACCGTAATTTTACCAATGCGCTCAATACGACCAATCACGACTAGGGCCACTAAAAAGGCCACCACAGAGCTGGCAATAAGGTCAAAGCTAAAGTGGGATTCAGTTGTTGCCCAACCCGATGGAATAGCCACGACATCTCGCAACAGCTGTATAAATTGGTTGGCTTGGAAAATGGGCAGCGCGCCGATTAGGCAGGCCACTGCAAATAGCGCAGCCAAGGGGTACCAGCGTTTGCCCATACCCTCCATGATCACGTACATAGGGCCGCCATGTAAGGTCCCATCAGAGCCCTCGGACCGGTACATTACCGCTAGAGACGCGGTATAAAACTTAGTGGCTACACCGACAATCGCAGTCACCCACATCCAAAATACAGCCCCAGGGCCACCAATACTAATAGCAATAGCGACGCCGGCAATATTGCCCAAACCTATGGTGCCCGACAGAGCGGTAGCCAGTGCCTGAGAATGGGGGATACGGCCTGGGTCGTTGGGGTCACTGTATCGGCCAGATAGCAAAGCAATGGCATGACCAAAATATCGGTAGGGACGAAAGCGCGAATAAAACATAAAGAAAAGCCCGCCACCGACCAGTAACACCACCAATGGTGTACTCCACATCATGTCGGCCCAAGCATTAAAGAAATCTTCTAATTGTTGCAATGTCATAAAAATGGTTTCTTATTATTTATAAGTCTTACAGCTGTAAAGCCCTTCAGATTTATAGCCTTACAGATTTAAAGCCCTGCAGATTTAAGGCCCAACAAACATCAAACGATAGGTTTTACATAAAGAACCAAACTGTGCCCCACAAGTTCATAGCCATTTTGATTGGCTATTTTTTCCTGGAGCTTTTCAATTTCCGCGTCGTGGAATTCGATCACAGCACCAGTTTCAGTGCAGACCATATGGTCATGGTGCTCACCGCGATCAAGTTCATAAACCGCAGGCCCAGTATCAAAGTTATGGCGCTCAATAAGACCAGCTGCTTCAAACTGTGTGAGCACTCGATAGACCGTCGCAATACCCACATCCTCATCTGCATCCCGCAGTGATTGATAGATATCTTCAGCCGTCATATGGCGGTCAGCGCAGTTTTCCAGAATTTGTAAAATCTTGACCCTGGGCAATGTGACCTTAAGACCGGCTTTTTTGAGTTCCTGATCTTCAGTAGTCATGCTTTACCTCTTCTCTATGTTGTCATCATTGGGTATTATCCCCGTTCGCGCAACCAACTGGAAGCCCACCAATGCGATTAGCCTTTATCAGTTTGATTATATGTTCTTTATTTGCCACTGGATGCAGCTGGGTAAAGTTTCCCGGAGTCCGCAAAGTAGAGATTCAACAAGGCAATATAGTCGATCAGGAAATGATTGATAAGTTGCGCCCGGGCATGACCCAGTCTCAGGTTCAGTTTGTGTTGGGCACACCGCTTGTAGTGGACACGTTTAACAAGAAGCGTTGGGATTATTTTTATAGCCGCACAACATCTGCTGGCGTTGAAACAGAAGAACTTGTGACTATTTATTTTGATGATGAAGGTAATTTGAAACGCATGACTGGCGACTATTTACCCAGCTCGGCGATTGCCGAAGAGCGCTAGAGAAGCTCTAGAGAAGCTTACTTTGGGGCTGCTGCTCTCTTCGCAGCAGCTTCTTCTGCTCGGCGGCGGCGTACTTCTTTAGGGTCTGCTATCAGCGGGCGATAAATCTCCACACGGTCCATCGCCTGCATGACATAGACAGCAGGCTCATCTAAGCCTTTTGTACCTAAAACCTGCGAAAATATACCCATCTTGTCGTTATCGGCGTCGATCTCCGGGAAAGCTTCTAGAACACCCGATTGCTTAACAGCCTCTAATGCAGTAGTACCCAAAGGCACAGACAGCTGCTTTAATATCTGTTTTTCCGGCAGTGCAAAAGCCACTTCAACCGTAATCATACCCTCTACGCTCATGCTGTTAGCACTCATTACCCGTTCTCCGTAAACAGTTGATCAGCCCGCTTGCACAGCGAGTCGACCAGGTTATTCGCTACACCAGCAAACAGATTAGATGCCGCCAAACCCAAACCTTTATTGCTAAATTCAAACTCTAAATCTAAGGACACCTTGCAGGCCTCATCGGTCAGAGGTGTAAATTCCCACAGCCCCTTAAACTGTTTAAAGGGCCCGTCCTCTAAGGTCATCTCAATACTCGATGGCGCAACCAGATAGTTGCGGGTCATAAAACTAAGGCGCACCCCCGCTTTTTTAAGGTCGAGCCGCGCCAGCATGGTTGCGTCTGTCTGTTCAAAAACCTCAACTCCGGTGCAGCCGTCCATAAACTCCGGATAGCCACTAACATTATTAACCAGCCCGTACATCGCTGCAGCAGAATGGGTCACCAGCGCCGAACGCTTAATAGTCGCCACGTTATATCCTATGAGAAAAACTTATCGTATATACCCATAACAAATACCGCCACTATAGCCACCGGCGCAATATAGCAAAGGGTCATTTGCCAAAGCTGAAATACCTTGGGGGACATACCTGCCATTTCAGCATCGACCAATTCTTTTTTCATGACGTAGCCAACAAACAGTGAAATCAGCAATCCAGAGATGGGCAACATAATATTTGCCGTTAGAAAATCTAGGAAGTCGAAAAAGGTAAAGCCCGCCAACTTGTACTCGGACCATAAATTAAACGACAGTACCGAACCCAAGCCCAGTAACCAGGCAAACCCAGCAAGCAGCAGGTTGGCGCGGACACGACCCAAATTTTTGGTCTCGATCAACCAGGCCACACAGGGTTCGAGTAACGAAATAGCCGAACTCCAAGCCGCAATCGACACCAGCACAAAGAACATAGAGCCGATTAATAAGCCCCCCGGCATACTGCCAAAGGCGACCGGCAAGCTGATAAACATAAGCCCAGGGCCTGCGCTGGGCTCAATGCCCTGAGTCGCAAACACTATAGAAAAGATAATCAGGCCAGAGATGATCGCGACTGAACTGTCAAAGAAAGCAACGATCAATATGGTTTTACCTATATGAGCCTTTCTCGGCATATAGGCACCGTAGGCCATAATCGCGCCCATACCAATGCTCAGGGTAAAGAATGCCTGACCCATAGCTTCAAGAACACCACGCCAACTCAGGGCGTCAATATCGAAGCTAAACAAGAAGTCCCAAGCAGCGCTAAAGTTACCTTTAAAATACGCAAAGCCCAGCAACACGAGCAACATGACAAATAGCAGCGGCATCAAGATTTCGACGGCAACCCCCAGCCCTTTTTTCACGCCACCCACAACAACACCGACGCAGAGCAACATAAAGATAGACTGCCACAGAATTAAGCGACCTGGGTCTGCCAGTAAATCACCGAACACCAATGCCGCGGACTCACCATTAACACCGCGCAAATCACCAGAGGCCACAGTAAATATATAGTCCAGAGCCCAGCCCGCAATCACGGCATAAAAGGACAGAATCAACATGCCAGCGGCAACACCGACCCAGCCTACATGGCGCCAGAGAGGGTTAGCATTACTGGCGACAACCGCATCGCGCATTGAGTTAATCGGGCTCTTGCCACCGTTGCGCCCAATTAGCACCTCGGCCATCATGACCGGCACACCGATTAATAAAATACAGGCTAGATAAACCAGTACAAAGGCTCCGCCACCATTGCTGCCAGCAACATAGGGAAACTTCCACATATTGCCCAAACCAACAGCTGACCCTGTTGCAGCCATGATAAATGTCCAACGACTGGCCCAAGCGCCATGCATTCCTTTTTGTTGCACTGCTGTTTGTTGCAAAGCCATGATCTAACCCCATTTTTTTATGGCTGAATTGTAACCCACAACCGCCAGTCAGCGAATAAACTATCTAATTACCACCGCAATTCGTAATACTTTATGACAATCCCGACGGCCCACGTATAATCACGCCCATGACCAAAAAGAAGCCAAAACAGCAATCCACGACTATCGCGCTGAATCGTAAAGTGAAGCATGATTATTTTATCGAAGAAAAATTCGAGGCTGGCATATCGCTGATGGGCTGGGAAGTAAAAAGTTTGCGAGACAGCAGGGTCAATCTAACGGATACCTATGTGTTTCTGAAGAATGGTGAAGCCTTTCTTATTGGCACCAATATTTCCCCATTGCCTTCGGCCTCGACCCATTATGTTACTGAGCCCACGAGAACCAGAAAACTGCTACTCAACCACCGAGAGCTTAAAAAGCTCGAAGACGGTGTTAACCAAAAGGGCCATACCTGTGTGTGCACCGCCCTGTATTGGAAAGGTCATCTGATTAAATGCGAGATAGCACTGGCCAAAGGTAAAGCCGCTTACGACAAGCGCAACGACGATAAAGACCGTGACTGGAACCGACAAAAGCAGCGCCTTATGCGCCATAGCTCATAAGCAAGAGCTCTTAGGCAAGAGCGGCTAAGCTCCGGCCTTTAAGCAACGGCACTTAAATAATGGCTCTTAAATAACGGCCCTTAGATAAGAGCCCTTAAATAAGAGCCGATTCAGTTAACCCCCAACAGCCCACTGCTATTTTTTAAATAAAGCCTTTAAACCACTGGCTTTGTCTTTTATCTGCGCCTCTAAGGTATCCCCTATTTCCCCAACTGACCCGGACTGCAAGGCCGCTTTAGTCGCGCTTTTAGAAATGGCTGATACAATTTTAGCCGTGGCCTGAGCCATCGAAACACCCTGGCCATCCTCACCTATATGGGTGAGATGTATGGTTGGCAGCGGCACATCTAGAGTTTTTGATCCCAGCAAACCGTAATGCAATTGGCCCTCAGTGATCACAAGGTCTCTAATGATGATATTTTTGGCCGTCTGCCCGTCTGAAGCTACGCTATCGTCAGTCCCAAGGTATTGAGTAATATTGGCCTGCAGCCGATCGAGATTGCTGCCGCCTCGCCCAGATTCCATCGTCACCTCAGGTGCCACGATTTTTAGGGTTTCAATGACAATAATATCGGTGGTCAGGGATTCCTGGTCCAAGCTAAAGTATATTTCGCCTAGAGAGAATGCATTCTCAGTATCAAAGCCCTCGGGGTTACCAATAACCAGCCCTTTTAATCGCCCATCCCCGGACAGCAGAGATATTTTCGCACTGTTTAAAGTGACCTGAGCCTGAGTCATTTCAGGGCCTAATGTTTCGACGACTGTTTTAATACCAGTGCCCAGATTCATTAATACCAAAACGCCAATTACTAAGACTAGCGCCAAGACAATCTTCACTAACTTCGCCATCTGTTTATCCTTAAAAAATAGTCCGTGTTTTAAAAAGCATAGATGCTATTCTTTAATCTGTAAAAATAACTGCTTAAAATAAACCTCTATGAGCGATAAAAATAACCTGCTTGGCACTGCAGTGTCGGGGCCCTCAGTCATTCTCGAAGGCGCCAAACTACTTTGGCACCCCAGTATTCGCTGGCTGGTGCTGATACCACTATTGATTAACATTGTGCTATTCACAGCGCTGACGACCGCTGCAGGGCAATGGCTGGGAGACTGGCTGGATAGTATGGTGAGCGCGGTACCCCAATGGCTGCACTGGCTGGTATGGATTATCTGGTTACTGTTTTCGATACTGGCTCTGGTGATCTACGCATTCACCTTTACCTTGCTGGCCAACCTGATTGGCTCACCATTTTATGGTCTGATTGCCGAGAGAGTCATACTCATGGAATGCGGCAGTTCGCCCAACTCCGCCGATATCTCAATGATGAAAATTGCATGGCAGAGTTTTGTGCGTCAGTTGCAGCTGCTGGCCTATTTTATTCCGCGAACCATTGGGGTGGGGCTACTGACTATATTGATTAGCTTTATTCCCCTGCTGAACTTATTCGCCCCTGTGCTTGCGGGAGGCTGGGCTGCCTGGTCTTTGGCGATACAGTATTTCGATTACGCTGCCGATATTGACGGCGTGTCGTTTCGGCAGTTGATTGATCAAGCGGGGCAAAAGAGGTGGCAATCTATGGGGTTTGGCTTTACGGCCCTGGCGGCCTCAGCGGTACCGCTGCTCAATTTACTGGCCTTACCTGCAGCGGTGATCGGTGGAACATTACTCTGGTGCAGAGACTACAAAAACCCGATGGTTTAAGCGCCTCCTTATTTTTATTCAGACGGCTCAGCTGCCTTGGGAGCCTTAGGTTTAGCTGGAGCTCTCTTTCTGGCTGGGCGTGCTTTTGGCTTTGCTTTTGATTTAGGGGACGCCGCAGGGGCTTCTGATTTAGGGGACGCCGCAGGCGCTGGTTCTGCGTCTGAGGGTTGTGCTTCAGCTGCGGGGGCTTTTGGTTTAGGGGCAGCCGCAGGCGCTTCTGATTTAGGTGACGCCGCAGGCGCTTCTAATTTAGGAGCCGCCGCAGGCGCTTTGGGTTTTGGCTTGCTAGGGGCTTCCTGAAGCAAATGCTCTTCGGGCATGATGCAAGACAGCTTCATGTCCATTAGCTTTTCGATGGGCTCTAGCAAGAATGCGTCATCTTCACAGGCAAAGCTTATAGAGGTACCTGTTTTACCTGCCCGGCCTGTGCGACCAATGCGGTGAACATAGTCCTCTGGCTCTTCAGGCAAGGTGTAATTGATCACATGACTAATACCGTCGACATGAATGCCGCGGCCGGCTACATCTGTGGCTACCATTATTTTTAGAGCGCCAGATTTAAAGGATTCCAAGGCTTTCATACGGCGATTCTGCGGGATTTCTCCAGACAATATACCGACGTTAAACCCTTTCTTGCGCAGCTTCTCATGTAATGTTCTGCAGATATCTCGGCGATTGGCAAAGACCATCACGCTATCTACATCGTCATTGAGCAAAATGTTATTTAACAGAGCAAACTTCTCACTCGCGGTGGTGATATAAATTTTCTGGTCAACAGTATCTGTGGCTACTCGCTCAGCACCAATCTCTATGGTCACCGGAGAATCCGTCCAGGTGGACGACAGGCGCAGTACTTCTGGTGTGAATGTGGCCGAGTACAGCAGCGTTTGACGCTCTTCACGCTTGGGGGTTAAACCCACTAAACGGCGCACCTGAGGAATAAAGCCCATATCTAACATACGGTCAGCTTCATCAATCACTAGGACTTCTACCTGATCCAAGTAAACATCGCGATTGTTAGCAAAATCAAGCAGGCGACCTGGAGTGCCCACTAAAATATCACAGTGAAACTTTTGCATTTTCTGCAACTGCTTGCCGTAATCCATACCGCCCACTAAACAGTGCACTTTGAGACCAGTGTGTTTTAGCAGCAGAGCCGCATCGTCAGCAATCTGCAGTGCCAACTCGCGGGTTGGCGCCATAATCAATGATCGCGCTTCACCCATGTATCGCTCGCCTTCAATGGGATGCTTAATCAGATCAGCAATAATACTAATCAAAAATGCTGCGGTCTTACCGGTACCTGTCTGAGCCTTACCGACAATATCATGGCCATTTAAGGTATGGGGCAGCGAGCTTGCCTGAATCGGCGTGGCGTAATGGAAGCCAGTGTCCTGAATACTGTGCATCAATGTCGCAGGCAGATCGAAATCATGAAAGCGGCTTTTGCCTTCTACTGGCTCCACAACGAATTGAGAAATATCCCAACTATTGCCACCGCGACCCGATCCACGTCTTCCGCGGGGCGAGTTTTTAGAGGTGGGTTTTTCGGCCGCTGTATCAGCAGGTACCGGAGTCTCAGTATTAGAAGTAGATTCAGTCAAAATAATAGTCGCAGTGATTAACAATCGATTATGTGGGGAGCTTAGTCTAGCCTGGTCTGATCTAGCCTGGACTTATTAAAGACAGAGACAGCTACACCCAAGAATGGCGCGGAGTGTAGCAGAATTGTCAATAGATGGCTGTAAAGAATGAATGTAGGGGTGTTGGGCCTTAGGCTGACATGAAACGTCAATATAGCCTAAGGCTCTGTCCAACTAGCACTTTCAGAATAGTAGTTTTAAATTAGCCTATTCAAACCGCCCCTAACGAGAGGGAGCTATGCCCAGACGTCGGCCAATCCAGTAGTCTGCGCTAACCCAGCGCCCACCCCCAGTGAATAATAAACTGAGCAGCATAATCAGGTACGTGGCCGCAAACTCAATGCCATTGTTTAAGACCACAAAACTACCCTTCTCTGTCAGCCAACTGTAGTTGCCATGACGACGTAAAATACCTTTGGCTGCCGCTACTCGCTGGCCCACACCTTCACTGTTTAGCAAACTCCTCTGGGCAGCGGGAATACCGACGGCGGCCAAGACTGATGCTGTGCTTGTCGCAGGGTCCCCCGGGGCTATGGCAAACCAGCCATTTTCCCAATGAGAAGTACCCGCCGCAACGACCATGGTCACAATCAAGGGTAGTACAAAGAGTCTGGTCGCCAAACCAAGCAATAGCGCAAAACCACCCAGCAACTCCGCACTGGCCGCTAGAAAAACCATCAGTCTCGGCATAGGAAGCCCAAGCCCCCAGTCCGAGTTGCCAAACCAGGCCACCATATCGTCAAAGTTTGCAAATTTATGGGCGCCCACGCCAATAAAAATAGGCGCCAAATACAACCTCAGAGCCAGTGGCCCCAGCCAATCAATTGCCTTTAATTTTTGGGTAAATAGATTATAAAAACTGATTAGTTCCTGCATCACAACTCTCCTTGTCTAACTTCAATTTAAAGGCTTAAGACCAAATGCTAAATAGTGCGTACTTCAAAATTCATTGAGCTTTAGAGCCCCTCTCCAGTAAAAAATTCCTAGGCACGCCAACTTAGGCACCTCTACCTAAATACCAAAGCGTAAATTTCGCTTTCTTTGCCGCAGGCATTCAACCAAAATGGGGCTTCGCTCCCATAAAGAAACCCCATGACTCCTGCGATTCAAAAAAGACCAACGTTCGTGGAGAACGCTGGTGATCTGCTGCGCCTAGCCGGGCCATTAATGCTCGGCCAAGTTGCTGTGGTAGGCATGACCGTCACGGATATTTATATGGCGGGACAGGTGAGCTCAGAGACTTTGGCTGCGCTGCAACTGGGGGGCAGTATCTGGGCAATGATTAACCTTCTGGTGATTGGCATTATGATCGGCAATAGCCCGATTATTGGCAATTTCTGGGGGGCGGGTGAAAAGCATCGTGTGCGCTTTCAGTTTCAGCAAGCTATGTGGCTGGCTCTACCCATGGGTGTGGCTGTGTGCGGCGGCCTACTACTGGGTATTATGCTCTTAGGCCAGTTAGACATTTCACCAGAGGTCTACCGAATTGCCCGGGGCTATCTGATGCCCTATCTTATTACTGGCTTTATGTTCCCCGCTTTTTTTGCTTTTCGCAGCACCTTTGAGGGTGTTGGTGATATTCGCCCGGTCATGGTATTTAACTTTCTGGCGTTTTTTCTCAATGGCATTCTCGACTACATTTTAGTGTTCGGTAAGCTTGGATTCCCGGCTATGGGCGGCATAGGTGCCGCCTGGGCAACCACAGTGGTGATGACTTTTCTATTGGTGGCTATGACAGCCTACGGGCGCAATGCTAGCAACATGAAACCATTGCAGCTCTACCATCAGTTTGCCGGTCCAAGCGCCGCGGCGATAAAAGATATCTTGCGTCTGGGTATTCCCATTGCACTCATGATCGCGGCAGAAATTGGCTTCTTTGCCATTATCCCTATGTTGATCGCTCATTTGGGAGCCAATGTTTTGGGAGCTCATGCCATCACCAACAATTTGGACTCTCTCGCCTATATGATTCCACTGGGCATTGGCCAGGCGCTCACCATAAAAGTATCCCATGCTCAGGGCCGCAAGGACCCAGTCGCGGCCAGGCAGATCTGCTTAACCGGTTTTAAGTTAGTATTTTTGTTGGCCATGGTTTTGGGCTTGATAAAGATCACTCTGCGCCATGAATTTGCCGCACTGTTTAGCCCTGAGGCAGAGGTGCAGATAATTGCTGGCACGCTGTTTCTTTACTCCGCTGCGCTCGGGTACTTTGATTCTGTGCAGATGGCCAGCAGTGGCGCTCTGCGTGGCTATAAGGATGCCCGGATCCCGCTTATCATCCAAGTCATTGCTTTCTGGGTGATTGCATTCCCCATTGCCTATAGCTTGGCACTTACAGATTTTTGGGGTGAGCCGATGGGTGTATTTGGATTTTGGACTGGTTTGGTTATAGCAGCTGCGCTGGCCAGCACCATGATGCTGTACCGTTGGAATTTGGTATCAAAACGTGAGATCAGCTTGAGCCAGCAGAATAGACAGCTTGGGCCAGCAAGATAAAAAAACCAGAACAACAGGCCCTTTAGTCTTGCAAGCGCCCGAGGGTAATACGATCCATCTGGTTATAATCTTGGCGGGTTTCTACCAACACAAAACCAGCATCGTTAAATAACTCTCTCACCACTTCGCCCTGTTCATGACCATGCTCAACAATCAGCCAACCGGCGGGCTGTAAAAAGCCCGAACTCTGGCCCACTACTATTTTCAAATCATCCAACCCATCGGTGCCAGACACTAGCGCAGAGGCTGGCTCGAATCGAACATCCCCCTCAAAAAGGTGGGCATCATCGACTTCTATATAGGGTGGGTTGCTCACAATAAGATTAAATTTGGCTTGCGGCTGCCGATTAGCCACCGCGGTAAACCAATCACTCTGATAAATCTGCACATTATCTAGCTGACACTGAGAACGGTTTTGTTCGGCCAGCGCCACGGCCTGAGGCTGCACATCAACAGCGGTTAGCTGCCAACTCGGGTGCTCCGAGGCCAGTGCCAGAGCAATAGCACCGGTGCCAGTACCCAGGTCGAGCACCAGACTTTGATCTGGTAAATCCAATTCAAGAGCCGCCTCAACCAACAACTCGGTTTCGGGACGGGGTATTAATGTATGGGGGCTGACGCCGAGGTCTAGAGTCCAAAAACCCTGGGTACCCACAATAAAGGCAACGGGCTCACCTTCCAAACGACGTTTAAAAAGCTGCTCAAAGTGCTGGCTATCAGCCGCTGGTAACTCTTTATCTGGCCAGGTTTTTAACCAGGTGCGATCAACTGACAGACTATGGCAGAGCAGCAGCTCCGTATCCAATAAAGCTGTATCGCTGGCTGGGGACAGCTCGCTGTGGCGCAGCAGTAGATCATTGACTGTCGCCATGATCAATCGGCCAGAGTGGCCAACTGCTCGGCCTGGAATTCGTTAACTAGTGGCTGCACCACGTCGGCCAAAGAGCCTTCCATGACCTCATTTAACTTATATAGCGTTAGATTAATACGGTGATCGGTGACTCGCCCCTGGGGGAAATTATAGGTGCGGATACGCTCTGATCTGTCGCCACTGCCCACCAGGCTCTTGCGCTGTTCCGACTGCTCTGCAGCGGCCGCATCACTCTGCGCCGAGTTTAGTCTGGCCTGCAGAACTGCCATAGCCTTAGCACGGTTCTTGTGCTGGGAGCGCTCGTCCTGGCATTCCACTACCATACCCGAGGGCAAGTGGGTCAAACGAATCGCCGAGTCTGTCTTGTTTACATGCTGCCCACCAGAGCCTGAAGCTCTAAAGGTGTCGACTCGCAAATCACCCTTATTAATCTCGATAGTGTCCTGTTCATCGGCCTCGGGCATTATCGCCACGGTGCAGGCGGAGGTATGAATACGTCCCTGGGATTCTGTGTCTGGCACACGTTGCACGCGATGGGCGCCAGATTCAAATTTAAGCTTGGAATAAACACCTTTGCCAACAATGCGCGCAATAATTTCTTTGTAGCCGCCATGGTCGCCATTGTTCTGGCTCATGATCTCAACTTGCCAGCGCTGATTTTCAGCGAACTTGCTATACATGCGAAACAGGTCACCAGAAAATATGGCCGCCTCATCGCCACCAGTACCGGCGCGAATTTCTAAGAAAACATTTTTATCGTCATTGGGATCTTTGGGTAACAGCAGCCGTTGTAGATCTAGCTCAAAGGTCTCGAGCTGCGCTTCACCGTCTTTCATTTCTTG
Organism: gamma proteobacterium HTCC2207; assembly: GCA_905182265.1. Taxonomy (GTDB): domain Bacteria; phylum Pseudomonadota; class Gammaproteobacteria; order Pseudomonadales; family Porticoccaceae; genus HTCC2207. Next base: position 125,774 of record CAJJAO010000019.1, read on the forward strand.
CTGCGCCATATCACGCATATCAGGGTCGCTGTCTTTAAGCAGTGATTTGGCCTCAACAATTGATGCAACCACATCCCGATAACTATGAAAGGTTTTTACGATGGGTTCTAATTCGGCATACTCTTTCGACAGAGTACGATACTTGTTCTGATCTGCAATAGTATCTGCGTCGCTAAGTAACGCCCCTACCTCTTCGTAGCGTTCACTCAGAATGTCCAGCTTGGCTAATATCGAATCTTTCATGCAGTTTTAGTTTCCATTAATACAGCGCTTATTTTTTCTTAAGGCCAAACAATTCGTGGGTCGCATCAATAGTGGCATTGCTTCCCTCTTCACTGGCCTGCTTGAGTCTTGTTGTGGGCTTGTGTAAAAGTTTATTGGTTAGATTGCGGGCCAGTGCATTAATGACTTCTACCGAATCTTGCCCGCGTTCGAGAGCTGTAAGGGCCTTCTGCACTTCGCTATCGCGAATCACTTCTACGCTATCACGAAAGGCTCTAATGGTGTCTACCACCGCCAGTGCCCGCTGCTTAGTCGACCAGCTTTCAACTTCCTGATCAACAATGTCTTGGGCCATATCGGCGGCAGTCTGGCGGGCTCGCAGGTTATCTTGAATGACCTCTTCAAGATCGTCCACAGTGTAAAGATAGACGTCTTCTAGCTCTTCCACCTCCGGCTCTATATCTCGAGGCACCGCAATATCAACCATAAAAATAGGTTGGTGCCGGCGTTTTTTAAGTGCCGACTCCACCGCGCCTTTGCCAAGAATGGGCAACTGGCTGGCCGTAGAAGAAATAACAATATCGGCGCGATGCAAATAATCGGGAATATCAGATAACAGAATGGCTTCAGCAGAGAAGTTTTCTGCCAGCTCTTGGGCCCGAGTTAAGGTACGATTAGCCACCGTAATCTGACCGATGTTCTTTTCTTGTAAATGGCGCGCAACCAGCTCTATTGTTTCACCTGCACCTATCAGCAGTGCATGGGCATTTTTAAGGTCGGCAAAAATTTGTTCGGCCAGGCTAACAGACGCATAGGCAACAGACACAGGGTTTTGGCCAATAGCCGTCTCCGAGCGAACTCTCTTGGCTGCGCCAAAGGCCTGCTGAAAGGCTTGATTGAGTTCGCTGGCCACAGTACCCGCCTCACGACCCACTGAATAAGCAGACTTTATTTGGCCAAAAATTTGTGGCTCACCCAACACAAGTGAATCCAAGCCACTGGCCACACAGATCATATGACGAATCGCATGCTGATCTCGATGACAGTAATAACAGCTCTGCAGTTCCTGCACGTCCAAACCTTTAGTCTCAGCCAACCAGTCCAGCACCTGCTGATCAGTAACCTCACCCTGCAGATATATTTCTGTGCGGTTACAAGTAGATAGTAGAGCAATTTCCACGGCACCTATGGCAACCGCGGCCGCCTGCAATGACTCAACCACTATCTCTGGGGCAAAGGCTATCCGCCCACGGAGATCGACCGAGGCTGATTTATGATTGATGCCGAATGCCAAAATACCCATTAATGAAGTGCTTGCCCTGACTTTTGATGGGCCGATTTTACACCAGTCTCGAAGGCAAAAGGAGGCTCAGCAGAAAATGATTTGCACGGCAGACGCAAACTCTGAGCTATGCTTACAAAACTTTCGCGATAGAAATTGTCTTATCTATCAGTATCTACGAAAATGAGCTTATGAAAAGAAATCCTATTACCTTATCTCGCACCATGATATCGGTTCCGCTACTCAGCTTTTTGATGGCCTTGGGCGGCTGTACCACAGCCCCGCCAATCGCCAATTCCCATGCTGAAGCCGTTATCTCTACTGAAGACGTTGTCGATATTCCAGTAGTACCTTTTGAAGTCGACAGTCTTTATGACTTACTAGTTGCCGATGTGGCACTTACTCGCAATCAATTCGGTATAGCGCTACCTATTTATCTCACCCAGGCAAGAGAAACTCGCGATACTGGCGTCATAGAAATGGCCGGGCGCGTTGCCAGTTACATGCGTGACCACCAAGCGACCTTAGAAATGGCACAGCTGTGGCTCGCCAACGGCCCCCAAAATGCTGCTGCGCGGGAAGCCATGATGCAGGCCTACGCCAAGCTCAGTGATCCTGTTCAGGCACTTGACCATGCGAGCTGGCTATACGAAAACACCGGGGACTCTGAAGCTTTTTTTGCCGTTACCGCAATCCCCATAGACCAGGCGCAGATTCCTGAACTAATTGAAGCATATGGCCGAGTCAAACTCAGCGGAGATAAGCAAGCTGCGGTGCTGCTCGCGACAGGTATCCTCTATCGAGATAATGCGCAGTTAAAAGAGTCAGAGCAGCAAGCCAAACAATTTTTGGCCGCGCAACCCGACGACCAGCGAGGGCTTTTATTACTGGCTCAGGTCATGCATCAACAGAATCGTATTGAAGAAGCTCAGGCACTGATTGCCGATGCACTGCAGCGCCAGCCCGAAGATCGCAAGCTGCGCCTGCAATATGCGCGCTTTTTGACCATCACCGATCGCAGTCAAGCCGTTATCCAATTTGAGCAACTGCACAGCGTGGACCCCACTGACCAAGAAGTTAATTTCTTACTGGCCCTACTACTACTAAACCAAGGCAACATCAGCCGTGCGACAGAGCTATTCACCCAGGCATCATCGGTTCCCAGCCTGCGGGCTGATGCCCAGTACCATTTAGGCGCTATTGCCGATAAAACGGGGCAACCTGCTGCTGCCATACAGCATTATGCTCAGGTGCGTTTTGGTCGCAATTATCTAGCGGCGGCGTCAAGGCTCACCGTATTGTTAGCCCAACATAAAAGTGTCGACACCGCACGTCGCTACCTGCAACGGCTGCGCTCCGAGCAACCTGAACAAGCAATAGCACTATTTCAAATCGAATCGAATCTATTAATTAGTGCCCGTCAGCCGGCCCAGGCCCTATCCATTCTGACCGACGGTCTTAATGCCTTCCCTAATGACAGCCAGCTGCTTTATGCAAGATCCATGGTGGCCGAGCAACAAGATAATTTCCCTTTAGCGGAACAGGATCTGCGCGCCTTGCTGGCCCAAAATGAAGACAATGCAGTCGCGCTTAATGCACTGGGTTACACCATGATTTTACATACCGATCGTCGCGAAGAAGCCCATGCATTAATTAAACGCGCCTATCTGCTGAACCCAGGCGATCCCGCCACCATAGACAGTATGGGTTGGGTGCTATTTAAACTGGGCCAGTCAGAAGAGGCGTTGGCCTTCCTTGAAAAAGCCCATGGCATATTGCCTGACCCAGAGATTGCCGCCCATTTAGGAGAGGTGCAATGGGCGATGGGTAATAGCGACCGCGCACTGCAAGTGTGGCAACAGGGTCTACAGCAGGTGCCTAACCACCCCAGCATTGTTGATACTATGGAGCGTCTCGGCGCCTCATTAAACCCAACGACAAAGAGTCCTGCCAGCGAGATTGACGTAACTAAAATTGACGTAAGTAAGAGTCGCGTAACTAAGAGCGCAAAAACCGAGAACGCCCCATCAGAGACTGCCGACGAATGAAATCTGCCAGCGCAATTATTATATTGGTGGCAGTTTTAAGCGGGTGCAGTAACCAAGCCATCCGTGAGCCCGCAACAGCATTAGACTGGCAGCTGCATAGTGCCCAGATTTCCCAGGTTGAAAATTGGCAGCTACAAGGCAAACTGGGGTTTAAAAATATTGATCAGGGCGGCAGTGCCAATCTGACCTGGCTGCAACGTCAACAGCAGTATCAACTATCTCTCAGTGGTCCCTTTGGCGCTGGCAGTGCCACTATTGTGGGCGATCAGTATCTCGCCCAAATGAAACAGGGCACAGAGACCTATAGCAACTCACCAGAATCGCTTGCCCTGCAGCTTACCGGCTTGGCGATTCCTGTGGATGCTCTAAGTTGGTGGGCCCGAGGCCTGCCCTCCCCCACAAAAACCGAGGCCAACAACCTCGTCTCAACGCCTACTGGTGAAGCAGCGAGCTTCGAGCAGGCGGGCTGGCAACTGTCTTTCTCCCGCTACACCCGCAAAAATAACCTCAGTTTGCCGGGAAAAATCACAGGGCAGCTTGGGGGGCAGAGCTTTAAACTGGTAATATCTGGCTGGAGTTTTCCACAACCAGCGGCCCAGTAATCATGTCACCTGTCACCCTGCCATCACCGGCAAAGCTAAATCTGTTTTTGCACATCACTGGACGCCGAGAAGACGGCTACCACAACCTGCAAACTGTATTTCAGCTGTTAGATTATGGCGACAGCCTGACTTTTACACCCAATAACAGCGGCAAAATCACAATCAGCCCAAATCTGGATGGCGTAATCGCAAAAGATAATTTAATTGTGCGCGCCGCAAAGCTGCTGCAACAAAAAACCAACTGCACCCAGGGTTGCGATATTCAGATCGACAAAAAGATACCCATGGGCGCAGGCCTAGGGGGTGGCAGTAGTAATGCTGCAACTACCTTAGTTGGGCTCAACACCCTTTGGCAATGTGGCCTAGAGCCCGAAACTCTGGCTGATATGGGCCGCGAATTAGGCGCCGATGTGCCGGTTTTCGTTCATGGCAACAGCGCCTTTGCCGAAGGAATTGGCGAGCAACTAACGCCCCAAGAGATCCCTGAACAATGGTATTTGGTGGTTACACCAAATGTGCATGTATCCACTGCTGAAATATTTTCCAATCCTCAATTGACAAGGAACACTTCACCGATCAAAATACGCGCCCTCTCAGGGGAGCAGTACAGGAATGACTGCCAAGCTGTAGTCGAAAAACTCTACCCAGCGGTGAAACAAGCGTTGGAATGGATAAAAGACTACAACAGCCCACTGATGACTGGTACTGGTGCTAGTGTATTTTGTAGTTTTGACAACCAAGCAGAGGCCGTTAAGGCTCTCGAATTGGTACCAAAACAATGGAATGGGTTTGTAGCACGGGGAGTTAATCGCTCTTCTTTGCATCAGCAATTGGAAAACTTTTTTACTGGGGCGTGGCCAAGTGGTTAAGGCACCGGGTTTTGATCCCGGCATCGGAGGTTCGAATCCTCCCGCCCCAGCCATATCATACTTATGAATACCAGGAAAAATGACGTGTCTAGATTAATGGTCTTCTCCGGAAATGCTAATCCGGAACTGGCAAATGAAATCGCTCGCACACTGGGGATTCCGCTCGGTGATGCGCTGGTATCATTATTTTCAGATGGTGAGATAAACATCGAGATTCGCGAGAACGTTCGCGGGCATGATGTCTTTGTGGTGCAGCCAACCTGCGCACCCACCAACAGACACCTTATGGAACTGATATTGATGATCGACGCATTGCGTCGCGCATCTGCTGGCCGTATTACGGCAGTGGTTCCCTACTTCGGTTATGCCCGCCAAGATCGCCGCGTGCGCTCGGTGCGTGTACCCATCAGCGCTAAAGTTGTCGCTGACATGCTTTCCAATGCTGGTGTTGACCGCGTATTAACCGTCGACCTTCACGCAGAACAAATTCAAGGCTTCTTCAACTGTACAGTTGATAACGTCTATGGCGCACCAGTGCTACTGGGTGATATTGAGCGTCAAAATTACCAAAATTTGCAGGTTGTATCGCCAGATGTTGGCGGTGTAGTGCGAGCGCGTGCCGTTGCCAAGCAGCTGGGTTGCGACCTCGCCATTATTGATAAACGTCGTCCTACTTCTAATCAGAGCGAAGTCATGAATCTGATTGGTGAAGTTGACGGCCGCACCTGTGTGCTAGTGGACGACATCGTCGACACCGCAGGCACTTTGTGCAAAGCAGCAGAAGCTCTAAAGAAAAACGGTGCTAAGAAGGTTGTGGCTTATGCCACCCACGCCGTTTTGTCTGGCGCTGCAATCGACAACATTAATAACTCTCAGCTAGATGAGTTGGTAGTTGCCAACAGTATCCCGCTCAGTGACGAAGCTAAAAAGTGCCAAAAGATCCGTACACTTCAGTTGGGTAAACTGCTGGGTGAATCTGTACGCCGCATTAGCAATGAAGAATCAATTAGCGCGATGTTTGTCTAGTTTTTCGACTGGGTACCACGCGCTAATAACTCCGCCTTAATCCAAGGCAATTAAACTCCATCTCAGGTCTGGTCGCGGTCTGTTTTGGCACAACATTGGAGACTATTATGTCTACTGATTTTACGTTACATGCAAAAGGTCGTGAAGATACAGGGAAAGGTGCGAGCCGCCGCCTGCGTCGTCTGGCCGGTGAAATACCAGCAATCGTCTATGGCGGAAAGAAAGATCCAGCCAAGCTTACCCTCATCCACAAAGATGTGATGAAAGCGCTAGAAAATGAAGCGTTCTACTCTCACATTATTGCTCTGGATATCGACGGTAAGTCTGAAGACGTTATTCTTAAAGACGTTCAGCGTCACCCTGCAAAAACCATCGTTTTGCACCTAGATTTCTTGCGTGTCAACAAAGACACCAAGCTGCAAACTAAAGTGCCATTACATTACATCAATGAAGAGAGCTGCGCTGGCGTCAAAAGTGGCGGTATTATCTCTCGCAGCATGACAGAGCTAGACATTATGTGTCTGCCTAAAGATCTGCCTGAGTATCTTGAAGTTGATATGGAAAATGTTGAGCTGGGTACAACTCTGCATATTTCAGACGTCAAACTGCCTAAAGGTGTTGAGTCTGTAGCTTTGAGCCATGGTACTGATCACGATCTGCCAATCGCAGCCGTGAACAAGTCCAAAGCGAAAGCTGAAGATACCGATGAGCCAGCTGCTGATGCTGCCGGCGATACCGAAGAAGCAGCTAGCGAAGAGTAATCTTCGCCACTGCCCTCTGAGTAGGCCCTGACATTGCAAGCGCCCGTAGACTTAATAGTAGGGCTGGGAAATCCCGGCCCCAACTACGAACGGACGCGACACAATGCCGGGGCCAACTTGGTTCTGGAGCTAGCAAAATCTCTCAACGCTACATTTAAACTTGAGAGTAAGTTTTTTGGTCACACCGCCAGAGTGACCATAGGCGGCAGAGACGTTCGCCTGCTAATACCCAATACCTATATGAACCTTAGCGGTAAATCCATTGGCCCATTCGCCAAGTTCTATCAAATTGACCCAGAGAATATTCTGGTGGTGCACGATGAGCTGGATCTAGCCCCAGGTATTGCACGATTTAAAAAAGGTGGCGGTCACGGCGGCAATAATGGCCTGCGTGACACCATTAGAGGTCTTGGCAACAACAAAGAGTTCGCCCGCCTGCGCATTGGCATAGGCCATCCCGGACATGCCAGTTTAGTGGCCGACTATGTGCTTAAAAAAGCATCGCCGGACGACCAGCAGTTGATTGCCAATAGTATCGACGACGCACTGCGTCATCTCCCCACCGCCATTGAAGGTCAGTGGGAAAAAGCCATGACGGCCCTACACAGTCTTTAATTCCTAGCACTGCTATTGCGGGCTAGAACACAGGAAATTTCAAATGGGTTTTAACTGCGGAATTGTTGGATTGCCCAATGTTGGCAAGTCCACCTTATTTAATGCACTGACCAACGCTGGTATTAGCGCGGAAAACTTTCCGTTCTGCACCATTGAGCCCAACACCGGCATAGTGCCCATTCCCGATCCAAGGCAAGACAAAATTTCTGCCATTGTTAGCCCCGAGCGCATTATTCCCACCACCATGGAATTTGTGGATATCGCAGGCCTAGTAGCCGGTGCCTCCAAAGGCGAAGGCCTGGGTAACAAATTTCTCACCAATATCCGCGAGACAGATGCCATTGCCCACGTAGTGCGCTGTTTTGACGACGAAAACGTTATTCATGTGGAAGGCAAAATCAGCCCTCCAGATGACATCGACGTGATCAATACCGAGCTAGCTCTCGCCGATCTCGACAGTGTTGAAAAAGCCATCTTCCGCGCCTCAAAAGCGGCCAAAGGCAAAGACGCCGATGCAATGGCTCTTAAAACTGTCGCAGAAAAAGTATTACCCCATTTAAATGAAGCAAAACCACTGCGCTCATTAGAGTTGACCGACGAAGAGATAGCATTGCTTAAACCGCTAAGTCTGCTGACCCTCAAGCCCACCATGTATATCGCCAATGTTGACGAAGAGGGTTTTGAAAACAACCCCTATTTAGATGCGGTGATCAAGATTGCCGAGAGCGAAGGCTCTGTTGTAGTGCCAATCTGTAACAAGATGGAAGCCGAGATATCTGAACTAGAAGACGACGAAAAAATAGAATTTCTCCAAGAGATGGGCATGGAAGAGCCCGGCCTAAACCGCGTAATTCGCGCCGGCTACAACCTGCTGGGCCTACAGACCTACTTCACCGCTGGCGTCAAAGAAGTACGCGCCTGGACTATCCCAGTAGGCGCCACCGCCCCCAACGCAGCGGGCAAGATTCACACAGATTTTGAGAAAGGCTTTATTCGTGCCGAAATTATTGGCTACGACGACTACATCGCTGGCAATGGCGAGCAGGGAGCAAAAGACGCTGGGAAATGGCGTCTGGAGGGCAAAGAATATATCGTAAAGGACGGCGACGTAATCCACTTCCGTTTTAATGTGTAAAGTATTGTGACTGCCGTTAGCGGACGCTGGCGGCTGGGCTTATTACTAGCCCTTTCCACGGCTATTATGTGGGGTGTGCTGCCCATCGCCCTAACGGGGGTCATGGTAACCCTAGATCCAATGACAACTACCTTCTTTCGCCTGTCTCTGGCAGCGGTAGTACTCACGCCCATTCTGCTGGTGCGCAAGCGACTACCAAACCTACCCAAATTGCGCTCTCCGCGGCTGTTTTTGCAATTGCTCGCAGCAGGGCTGTTATTGTCGGCCAACTATGGGTTGTATATTTCTGGTCTAGAACGCACCAGTCCAGAAGCCTCTCAGGTAATGATTCAGCTTGCCCCAATGCTACTGTTACTGGCCGGTATATTCTTATTCAAAGAGTCATTTTCTCCTGCTCAGTGGATCGGCTTTTTTGCCTTTGCCTCAGGGTTGGCTCTGTTTTTTAACCATCATCTCAGCGATATTTTTGTCTCGCTCAATGACTATGGTATTGGCCTACTGATGCTCTGCTTAGCCGCACTGTGCTGGACCGGCTATGCCGTACTACAAAAGATTCTACTGCAAGAATTTAGCTCAGAAGAAACCATGCTAGCTATTTACTGGCTTGGCACCCTAGTATTTTTACCCTTCTGTGACTTCTCTACAATAGGCCAACTCAGCGGCCTACAATGGGGGCTACTGGCCTTTTGCGGTCTTAATACGCTAATTGCCTACGGTGCCTTTGCTGAAGCTCTGGTCCACATAGAGGCGTCTAGAGTCAGCGCTACCATCGCACTAACACCGCTGCTTACAGTCAGCATCGTTCAGTTTGTGCCCATCGCCGGAATCACCGCCGAGCCATTACAGTTTTTATCCATTGTTGGCGCCATAATGGTGGTCTGCGGTTCAATGACCACAGCGATAGCTAAGAAGAGATAAAGAGCAGAAGTTGGGCAGATGGATTAGGCCCGTGCCTACGCCGCATTCACATAACACAAAACAACAACCTCTGACCGAAGCGTCTTCAACACTGCCGCCTGTTAGTAGCACCGACACCTAGTTTGAAAAACAGAGAACTTCAGGGTAACCCGGTTTCACAATTCTAACTAGATGGCAGCCCAGACAGCGCCAAATAAGCCTCGGCCAGAGGCATGGGTGTATTATGCAAATGCACCATCAAAATTTGATGAACAAGCTAACAGTAATGTATAGCAGTCCCTAAAGATTGCAGTTAGTGGGATTTGAGTCACATTAAATAGGAGATTTTGTCGGGCTTCGGAACAGTTGCCCCCAGAACCACAGGTAACCCTGAAGTCCTTGACAAAAGCGCCGCATCTGGCGAAAATGCGCGCCCCTGTCTCGCAGGGTCTGCAATAAAAATAGCTACGTAGCTCAGCTGGTTAGAGCACAGCATTCATAATGCTGGGGTCGGCGGTTCAAGTCCGCCCGTAGCTACCATTTATACCTTGAATCAACAGCTAGGCATCCCGGTGCCGTTTCTTCTAGCATTACTTCTTGGCTTTTTTAGCCGCCTTCTTTTCTTTCTGGCTCAGTAGTGGCTGCTTCTTAGCTTCTTTGTTACTTTTCTTTTCTTTACCCATACATTTCTCCATTTACTGGTTAGGGGATAAATAAACGTTTATTCATCCCTTTAAGGAACTTGAAAAGATCGCTGTCGACTCTGGTCTAAATCGATACCATCTTGAAGATCTCATCGATCATAACAGGGTAGGACGCCATGATGTGGGTTAGCAGATATTTTACTGCCCTCAGTGATTAATGATTCCACCAGGCTAGATCTGTAAACGAGCGAATATCCAGCTCATGGGTCCAGGTTGATCTATGCTGCTTGGCAAGATGCAAATAGGTGTCTGCCACCTTCTCTGGCAATATCAACCCATCATGTTCCATTCCACGGGTTTCACGCAACGTTTTGAAACGCTCTTCGCCGAGCATTTTACCCAATGTATCTGGGGCATCTACGGCACCATCAACAATCACATGGGCGATATGCAGACCTTTGGGGCCGAACTCGGCGCTGAGTGATTGGCAGAGCATTCGTCGTCCGCCCATCGCTGAGGCGTGGGCATGCTGGCCGGCATTACCTCGCACGGCGGCGGTAGCTGAGGTGACTATTATTGAGCCTTTACCGCGCGCTACCATTAATGGGCAGACGACCGATGCGGTGCGAAAAAGACTAAAGGTGGCGATGTGCCAGCAGCGTTCGAAGGCTTTGTAGCTGGTATCGCTTAAATCACGATCACCGATCTGGGCACCCAGATTAAAAATTACTACTTCGATGGGACCTATGTCTTTTTCTACAGTGGCGATTAATGTTTCGATCGCGCCTTCGTTGGTCACATTAAACAAGAAGCCTGTGGCATCGTTACCGTCTGCTTGAATATCAGCGACTAATGTATTGAGACCCTCTTGATCGCTGCGGCGACATAACACTGAATGGTACCCTTCTGCGGCAAAACGCTTGCCGGTTGTTCCGCCAATACCGGCGCCGGCGCCTACTACTAAACAAACTGGTTTCATGACTGACTCCCCCTTTCTTTACGCATTATTTTTACGCTTTTATTTTTGGTTCTATTTAATTTGGGCGCTACCTAATTGGGGCGCTATCTAATTGGGATGATATTGGCATCATAGTCCGGCAAAAACTCTTCTTTTTTACCCGGCAATATCGCCAATGTTTTGAAGGCCATGCGCAGTAAAAAATTATTTTTTAGATGGTAAAGTTTGCCCATATTGGTGGACATGTTTTGAATTTTTGCCGTGCGTGATAATCGGTTACGTTGATAGAGCTGCAAACCTTGCTCAACATTTGAAGCCTGATCTAAGGCCCGTTGTAAGATGCGCCCATCCTCAATCGCCATGGCGGCACCTGAGGCCATAAAAGGTAAGGTGGCGTGAGCGGCGTCACCCAGCAGCGTGACACGCTTAGAACTCCACTGGGTGAATGGCTTGTGGTTATGCAGGGCCCAGCGATAGCACTGGTCTTTATCCACGGCGGCTATCACTGCTTGAACGGTCGGGTGCCAACCGTCAAAGTCTTGTTCGAGTTCTGCCTTGGGGGCCTTAGTGGTCCAAGACGCCTCCTCCCAAGCGCTGTGTTCAACCACACCAACAAAATTTACTAACTGCTGTTTACGCAAATAATAAATAACCATATGTTTGTTGGGGCCGACAAAGTTACTGACAGTTTTTTCCATAAAATCTGCAGGTAATCTATCTACTGGCACCACACCGCGCCAGGCAACATTACCGGTATATACCGGATTTTTTTTGCCCAGAAGTTGATCACGAATAATCGACTTAACGCCATCTGCTGCTGCGAGACAGTCCCCTTCAATCTGACTGCCATCGGCGCAGTGCACGGTCACTTTATTGGCTTCTTCTGTGTAGCCAACCACGGTGGTATTTAATGCGACGGCGGCAGGGTCATTGGCGAGAAATGCGCTAACCAAGATTTGATGTAGGTCGGCGCGATGGACATGTAAATAGGGCGCGCCATGGCGCTCTAAATAGGCTTTACCAAAAGGAACACTGTAGAGAACCTTACCAGTTTTATAATCACGAAAATCCGCTCGCAACGGGTCTACTGCGATGGCTTCTATCTGAGATCTCAGACCGAGGTAGTCGAGCACTCGAAGCGCATTGGCACCGCACTGAATGCCGGCGCCGACTTCTGTAAATTCAGCGGCTTGCTCAAGTAGCTGAACCCTATGCCCGGATTTTTGCAGGCACAGGGCGGCGGTCAATCCACCTATTCCAGCGCCTGCAATTATTACGTTCATTGGTATAAATAATCCTTTAGTAAACGTTCCAGGGCGTTTATCAAGAAAGCGCGCCCTCTTCACCCAATGCAGTTATGTCCTGTTCTGAGAAACCCCATTGTGCCAGTACTTCATGGGTATCTGCACCCTCTGCAGAGGGTGACTCGGGGATTGCGCAGTCTGAGCGGCTAAACCTTGGCGCTGGCGCTGGCTGAGTTAGCCCATCGATCTCAATATAGGTTTTGCGCGCCACATTGTGTGGGTGAGCCGGTGCTTCCCGGTAGTTGAGTACGGGGGCAAAACACACATCGGTGCCTTCCATAACCTCACACCACTGGGCCTGGGATTTGGTTTTAAATATCTCGATCAGGCTTATCTTCATCTGCGGCCACTGGGTCTTATCATAGGGGTTGGCAAATTCTTCAGGATCCAGGTTCGCCTTCTCAACTAACAGGGCATAAAACTGTGGCTCAATGGAACCGATGGACACAAAACGACCGTCGCTGGTTTCATAAACATCATAATAGGGTGCTGGGCCATCGAGCATATTGCTGCCTCGCTCTGGAACCCAGGCACCCAACTTATCCATGCTGTGAAACATCGACATTAGGCTGGCGGAGCCATCGGTAATAGCGGCATCGATCACATCGCCTTTGCCTGATCGCTGGGCTTCATAGAGTGCAGCCAACATGCCCATGACGAGATACATGCTGCCGCCGGCATAGTCTCCCACTAGGTTTAACGGTACCACTGGCTTTTCTGGTGTGCCAATGGCGGCCAGTGATCCGGTCAGGGAAATATAGTTAATATCATGGCCGGCGGTTTTGGCCAGTGGCCCGGTCTGACCCCAGCCGGTGATGCGACCAAAGACTAAACGCGGGTTGCGCTGGTGACACTGCTCTGGGCCAAAACCTAAACGCTCGGCGACACCGGGGCGAAAACCTTCAAATAGCATATCCGCAGATTCCACCAGTTGCAGTAAAGCTTCAACGCCTGCTGGGGTTTTAAGATTTAGGGCGATAGATTTCTTGCCTCTTGAGTTACAGTCCATCGCGGCGGGCAGTGCAACCAGACCACCGCCTTTGGATGAGCGCTCAACCACGATCACTTCGGCACCCATATCGGCCAGCAACATACCGGCAAAAGGCCCGGGGCCAATACCTTTGATTTCTATTATTTTTACACCTGCTAATGGGCCCATTTCTTAATCCTTATTATTGTTTTTATAATTTATGTAAATCTTCGGGTCTATCAATATCCAGTTCGGCTTCGGGCAGGGCTATTTCTGTGACAGAAATTTCTGCATTATTAAGCAATGTTTTAGCACCACTGTCCTCTGTCAGCCCCTGCAGCTGTTCAAAATAACTGCGCGGAAAAATAGCCGGCACACCCCGTACACCGCAATAATGTGCCGCCACAATATTATCACCCTCAAAGGCCTTTGCCATTACTTGAAGTTGGTCTCGGGCAATATGAATTTGGTCGGCCAGTAGAATGAATACGCCACGGGCTGCTGGATCAATATGGCTGGCTCCACAGGCAATAGAACCGCCTAGGCCATTCTGCCAATCAGGGTTAATAATAACCTGTGCCCCTAAAATCTGCGGCTCGATCTGATCTGCATGTGCGCCCAACACCACTGATACCTTATTGGAGAAAACGGCGTTGGCGCTGTCTATGCAGCGCTGTAGCAATGTCTGTCCCTGATACTGGGCGAGCTGTTTGGGGGAGCCAAATCGGGTGGCGGCCCCGGCGGCCATAATAAGTACCGCAATATTGCTGGTCATAAAAATCGACGATTATCGGTGAAACTGTCCAGTGCGCCACTCAGAGACACGCCATTGGCCTGCTGCAATACTCCATGGCATTCCGCCAATATCGACAGGGCAATACCCTCGGGGAGTTCAGCACCCAAATCTAATCCGGCTGGGCCGGCGATAGGAATGCGCAAATCATCTACCCTTAACCCCGCTAAGACTAATACCTGCTGTTGCCGAGCTATTGGCCCAAGCAGCGCCAAATACCTTACAGAGGAAGCCTGTAACGTTTTAATGGCCTGAGCATCCATCTCTAGGTTATGACACATCACCACGGCTGCATCCCAGTGAGTAAATGCAGGGATATCGATTAGGCTATTAATAGGACAGTCTAAAAGGGCATCAGCAGCCAAGAAATATTCTCGTCGCCCATTGGCGGGTCGAGAGTCCCAGAGCGTTACGGTCCACCCTAGATTTTTCGCCATTGTTACTAGGGGCTGTGCGTCCACACCACCCCCCAACACCAGAATATGGGGTTGCGGTTTAATCTGCGTGACTAACCAGGTTTGGTTTTCTTGAGCGACAAGACCGGGCTGCGCTGTCGCACCTGAACCCAACCAACGACTTTGGGCATCGGCATTGTCGGCGACAAGCTGCCAATATTGGCCCTGTGCATGCTCTGCCAGATGATCGCGAATATCGCCAAGATTGAGATAATTATTTGCCGCCTGAATAGGCAGCAATAAAATATAAACGGTGCCACCACAGCCAATACCCAACTGAAAGGAAATATCGTCTTCGTCACTGCCATCGTAACAAACGGTTAGAGACTGTTGACTGCGCATCACCCGAGCTGCCTGTAACTGAATATCGGCTTCTAAGCAGCCGCCACTGAGCAGGCCATACTGCTGACCAAGGTCATTAAACAGCATCATTGCGCCAGATTTACGGTAGGAGGGGCCTTCGGTCTTATAGACGGTAGCTAGCACCCACAGCTGAGAATCTCGCTGCGGGTACCAGATATCCAGAAGATGCTTGAGATGGTTAACCATCACAGCATTTTACGCATTTACAAATTTTTAGCTATCGGCTGCATTGACCTCAGCGCCATTTAGCGCGTACCAACCAATGTAGATGTAGCACAGCATTGGCACTATAAAGCTCAGCTGAATACCGATGCTATCGGCGGCAACACCCTGAACTAGCGGAATAAGCGCACCACCAACAATCGCCTGACAAACTAGGCCAGAACCTTTGCTCGTCATTGAACCCAGACCTTTAACGGCCAGAGTAAAGATGGTTGGGAACATAATGGAGTTGAAGAAGCCAACGGCCAGAATCGACCACATGGCCACATCGCCTGTGCTGTTCATGCTGACGATAATCATAATAATCGCGATAAGCGCATTAACCGCAAGATACTTGGTAGCAGCAACGTAGTTCATTAGTACTGCGCCGACGAGACGCCCGATCATTGCCGCGCCCCAGTAGTAAGCAACCATCTCACCAGCGTCTGCAGTACTCATGCCTGCAATAGAGCTCTCGGAGAAATAGTTGACCAGAAAGCTACCGATAGAAACCTCACCGCCGACATAAAGGAAGATTGCCAGGGCACCTAAAACCAGTGAACGGTGTTCCCAGATATTGCCATCCGACTCTTCGCCTGTGGCTTCAACATGGGCCAATTTCGGCAGTTTAATGTTTCTAAATACTAATGCTGCTGCAATAAGCAGGCCCGCAATCATTAGGTAGGGACCCTGAACCGCCGAAGCATCCGCAGCAACCACGCCCAGAATCAACGCTGCGCCGATAATCGGGCCCACGGTCGTTCCCAGAGAGTTAGCAGCCTGCGCCAAATTTAACCGGCTAGCGGCAGTTTTTTCTGGCCCGAGCGCTGCCACGTAGGGATTGGCTGCAACCTGCAAGATAGTGATACCACTGGCCAGTACAAAGAAGGCAAACAGAAACAAACCATAAACGTGAAAGCTTGCAGAGGGGTAAAAAAGGATACAACCGGCAGCAGTAGTCAGCAGACCGAGCACAATGCCCTGCTGGTAACCGACCTTATCAATGAGTCTGCCAGCGAAGGGTGACACGATAAAGTAAGCACCAAAGAAACAAAACTGCACCAACATTGCCTGGGTGTAGTTAAGGTCGAAGGACTCTTTTAAAAATGGAATTAAAATATCATTTAGAACTGTAATAAAGCCCCAAAAGAAAAACAGACAGGTCATCGCGATAAACGCAAATGTCTGTGTGCCCTGCTCTTGGCCTTCAGCCGCTTTTGCTGTTGAGTTTCCTGCAGTTGGACCCGCCATGTGTTTCCCCAAATATTGTGTAATTATAGTTTTGCTAACAATCTAGGGTAAATTGGCTGAGTTGCCCATGCAAGGCGTGTTTGCGGCAGAGAGGCTTTTTGGTCGCAAGATAGCGCTGCTTTATCGTCTTTAGCGCTATTTAGGGGTTATTTAAGGGCCGTTTAAAGACCATTTAGACGGTAATAGGCGCCAATTAAGAGCTATAAAAGGTTAGGACAATAAGTAAGAAGTTCAAAGGTAGATTTAGCGGGCTGCCAGCATGGCACGCATAACCTGTTTGAGACCATTGTGATTGGTGCGCATCTCGTCAAGGTTATCAGGGTCGCTCATCCAGTGATAAACAATGCCACTCACCGAGGCAGTAAAGTGGTCCGCAATCAAGGCTGTGTCTAGACTCGGTGCCAACAGACCTCGCTCAATGCCCTGCTCTATCCAGTTTATTACATCGCCACGGCGACGCTTGTGGATACCTAAAATAACCGGCTTAAGCTGTGATTCAGGAGCTAAGGCTTCGAACCAAAGGCGGTAAAAAGCCTCTACATGCTTGGGGGCATCTGCGCAAAACTGGATATGGGCATCTAATGCGGCGGCAATGGCTTCGTAGCCATATTTGTCTTTAGTCACTAGGGTCAGTTCGGCAAGCCATTCATCACCGACGGATCTGAGCACAAAATCAAACAGGCCCTCTTTGTTGCCAAAGCGATACCCTGCCAGGCCACGAGAATAACCGGCCTTTTCTCCCACATCTTTCAATGTTGCCTGCCCGGTACCGCGCTCGACAATAAGGTCGACCGCAGCTTCCAGCATTTTGGCATCGGAGATCTCTTTGCGTTCGACCTGAGTGAGCCGCAGGGCTTTAGCCATTATTTATTATCCCAAATATCGAGTCTTACACTGTTAACCAAAACCTAAGGTCAAGCACGCATCATGCGCTGGTAGTTTGCGTCACAAGCCGGCAAAATATCAAGCCTGTTTACATACTCCGGCGATACTGCCCGCCAACATCAAACAGGGCATTGGTAATCTCGCCCAATGAACAGCAGCGCACAGCTTCCATTAACACCTCAAAACCGTTGCCGCCTTCGCTCACTGTATCCTGCAAGCGTTTAAGCACTTCGGCGGAATCTGCACCATGTTCTTTTTGGAACGTTTTAAGACGTTTGATTTGGCTTTGCTTTTCGGCATCAGTCGAACGGGCTAGTTCAATTTCCATGGGCTCTTCTTCAGCCTCATTGAGGAAGGTATTCACACCAACAATGGGGAATGACCCATCATGTTTTTTGTGTTCATAGAACAGTGATTCTTCCTGGATCTTGCCGCGCTGATAGCCAGTTTCCATGGCACCCAATACACCACCACGATCAGAGATTTTTTCAAATTCCTGGAGTACGGCCTCTTCGACAAGGTCGGTTAGCTCGTCAATAATAAACGCGCCTTGACTTGGATTTTCGTTTTTAGCCAGACCCCATTCCTGGTTAATAATCAGCTGAATCGCCAGTGCTCTGCGCACAGATTCTTCAGTAGGCGTGGTAATGGCTTCATCGTAGGCGTTGGTGTGCAGGCTATTACAGTTATCGTAAATCGCGATTAAGGCTTGCAGGGTAGTACGAATATCATTGAAGTTCATTTCCTGTGCATGGAGTGAACGGCCTGAGGTTTGGATATGGTATTTCAGTTTTTGGCTGCGCGGGTTGGCTTTATAGAGGTCGCGCATCGAGGTTGCCCAAATACGTCGAGCCACTCGACCCATAACGGTGTACTCAGGGTCCATACCATTTGAAAAGAAGAACGATAGGTTGGGCGCGAAGTCATCAATGTTCATGCCGCGCGCCAAATAGGCTTCCACAAAGGTAAAACCATTGGACAGCGTAAAGGCCAGCTGAGAGATCGGGTTAGCCCCGGCTTCGGCAATATGGTAGCCAGAGATCGACACCGAGTAGAAATTACGGATCTGCTCGTCGATAAAGAACTGCTGCATATCGCCCATCATGCGAAGGCTAAATTCCGTAGAGAAGATACAGGTATTTTGACCCTGGTCTTCTTTGAGAATATCGGCCTGAACTGTGCCGCGCACACGCTGTAAAGTATTGCTGCGCAGGGTCTGATATTCATCATCCTTGGGCTGGCGACTGTGTTCAGCCACAAACTGATCGACCTGCTGATCGATGGCAGTATTTAAAAACATCGCCAGAATCGTTGGCGCCGGACCGTTAATGGTCATGGATACCGAGGTAGATGGATTGCACAGATCAAAGCCATCGTAGAGGGCTTTCATGTCATCCAGCGTACAGATAGACACGCCGGCATTGCCGACCTTGCCATAAATATCGGGCCGCTCATGGGGATCAAAACCGTAGAGAGTCACCGAATCAAAGGCGGTAGAAAGCCGTTTTGCCTCAGAGTGCTCCGACAGCGCTTTAAAGCGACGGTTAGTTTTAAAGGCATCGCCTTCGCCGGCAAACATGCGTGCAGGATCTTCGCCCTCACGTTTAAAGGGAAATACACCGGCCGTATATGGAAACTCACCCGGAAGGTTTTCACGCATCAACCATTTGAGGAGTTCGCCATGGTCTTCAAACCGCGGCAGAGATACCCGAGAAATTTTATTGCCGGACAGGGAAATAGTATTGAGCTTGGTGACAATCTGTTTGCCATTGGGCAAGACATCGACTTTTTCGTCGCCACTATAGGCTTCCACCACTGCAGGCCAGTTTTCCAGCAACTTACTCGCCTTGCTGTCCATGGCCTGCTTGCGCTCGGCGATAAGACTGTCGATAGTCCCAGGAGCATCACTGCCACTCTCTAACAACATAGATTTTGTTGCCGCCAACTGCTGCTGCTGACGTGCCAGATTAGCCTGCACAGCAACCTGCCGATGATAGTTGCGCACACCGGCGGCAATCTCAGCCAGATAGCGCTGGCGATCTGCGGGTACCACCACGGTTTTTTCGGAAGGTGTTCTGCAATCAACTTTGGCCAGATGCTGTTCGAAGCTGCGCAGGCCACGAGCTTGCAGTAGCTTAACCAGTTCCTGATAAGCGGCGGTGACGCCGTCATCATTAAAACGTGAGGCAATGGTGCCAAAAACAGGCATCTCATCGGGGGCCTGAGTCCAGGCCTCGCGGTTGCGCTGCACCTGTTTGCAAACATCGCGGTAGGCATCATCGCTACCCTTGCGATCGAATTTATTAATAATCGCCAGCTCGGCATAATCGAGCATATCAATTTTTTCTAGCTGACTCTGGGCACCAAATTCTGGGGTCATCACATAAATTGGAATATCCACATAGGGCACTATGCCCGCATCGCCCTGACCAATACCGGGGGTCTCAACGACCACCAGATCGAAGCCACCCAGACGCATTGCACAGACAATATCTTTTAGGGCAGCCGGCACTTCACCAGTAGCACCACGCGTGCCGATAGAACGCATATAGATAGAGGGGTGATAGATCGAGTTCATACGGATACGGTCGCCGAGCAAGGCACCACCGGTTTTCCGTCTTGTGGGATCGATGGCCAGTACGGCTATCTTAAGTTCGTCGGCACTGTCTTGGCGGAAGCGACGGATAAGCTCATCGGTTAGTGAGGACTTACCCGCACCACCGGTGCCGGTAATACCCAATACTGGCACCGTGGCACTGAGAAACTGTGCCTGCTCTCGAAGGGAGTTTTGCTGGTCTTGGCTTAGTTCGTCGCGCTCGATAGCAGTGATAAGACGGGATAGATTATTGCGCCCCTGCTCACCAGAAAGCACCTCGGCAGATACGCTAATGTCGTTGTAGGAACCTAAGGAGCAGCGTTCAATCATATCGTCGATCATGCCCACTAGGCCTAGGTTCTGACCATCGTAGGGGGAGTAGATACGCTCGACACCATAGGCCTCAAGCTCTTTAATTTCTTCTGGTACGATCACACCGCCGCCACCGCCAAAGATTTTAATATGTTCCGCGCCCGCTTCTTTAAGTAGATCAACCGCGTACTTAAAGTACTCCACATGGCCACCCTGATAGGAACTGATGGCAATACCCTGCGCGTCCTCTTGCAAGGCAGTTTGTACCACCTCGGCCACAGATCGATTGTGTGCAAGATGAATCACCTCAACACCCGCACCCTGAAGTATGCGGCGCATAATATTGATCGCGGCATCATGGCCATCAAACAGACTGGCTGCGGTAACAAATCGTAAGGGAATACCTTTTTTCTCGACTGTACTCGAACTTACTGCACTTTGAGTGTCATTGACACTGGCTGGCTGGTTGGCGGACGTACTCATGTTCTCTCCATTGATCAGGGGCAAGTTGCCTGACATTAACGTTTCATCAAATGACGTTTATTTACATACTGTAGACCAGCAGTTTAATTATCTTGCTTGTTGCATGCAAGTATCTTTATCGGCACAACAAATCGGAGAGGGAATTAAGGCTTATTAGAAATCAGATTAAGGGTTACGGTCGGTTAAACGAGTATTTCGTCGCCATAATCAAAATAATCGGCAATTGCCAAGCCAGCGGCCACACTGGTAAAGGGGTCATGTTCAACAACCTTGCCGGCAAATTGATTATCGAGAATATCTTTTACCGCAGGAATTAGCGATGAGCCGCCGGTGCGCAACACTAGGTCAATATCGCTGGCCTGAAGGTTGGCTTTATTGAGTATCAGCGTGATGGCCTGCTCTAGCTGAAAGAGTAAATCGGAGATCATGACCTCAAACTCCCAGCGTTCGAGCGTCACTTCAATGTCAATTTCAGGGATATCCAGTACGGCGGAGTCATGCACTGACAGCTCGGCTTTAAAGGCCTTAATCGCCTCAAATACCTGATAGCTATAATTCTGTTTAATAAGGTCATAGAGGCGTTTGAACTTGGTCGCTGCCTCATCGGGCTCGACCATACGCTGCATCACTGGTGCCGTGTATTTGTTCTGATTGAGCATGTAGCTAATTGGCCAATTGATGAGCAGGTCTTCAAATTCACCAAAGGGAAACAGGGTGTCTACGTTTGAGCCATCAACGACTCGACGCCATCGCTCGCCCTTCCCCAGCAACGGAAAGACCAGCTCACGAAAAATGGTCTGATCAATTTTATCGCCCCCGAGTGCAATACCATGGGTCGCCTCGACTTTAAATAAATCTCCCCTGCGGCTGAGAATACTGAAATCCAAGGTGCCACCACCAAAATCCACGGTTAATACCCGCTGATCGGCATTTTCAGGATGGTTATACAGGTAGCTTATGGCTGCAGCGGTTGGCTCAGGGCAAAACGACTGCTGGGTTATCCCCGCATGTCGATAGGATTCACTGAGACGCTCCAAGGCAACATTATTACGCCCCTGTTCAATACCTTCGAAATTAACTGGGTGACCCAGACAGGCATGGGTGGTGTCTTTTAGGTTCTGTTGCAATGCCTTGCGAATGCCCACTAAGATTGGGGTAACCAGGGCAACAAGACGAAACGCCCGATCGAAAATTAATGTGCGCCCGCTGTCAGAACTGCCCAGCAAACGCTTGGTGCCTCTAAATAAACGCCCGGGCAGGCTGGCGTCATTAAACGCCTGACCATAGACTTTACTGGTTTCGCCCTCACCCGC
>CAJJAO010000020.1 GCA_905182265.1 gamma proteobacterium HTCC2207
TCGGTTTGGTTAATCTATTGCAGAATATGTCATCTGATCCCGACGGCATTGGACCCGCAATGGCCTTGGCCCTGCTAACAACACTGTATGGATCGCTGCTAGCCAACATTTTCTTTATACCCATGGCTATGAAACTTGAGAACCATGCCAAGAACGAAGAGGTCAACAGTGAGCTCATTATTGAGGGCGTACTGTTTATTCAGGGCGGCGGTAACCCAAGACTGTTGGGCGATCTATTATCGGCATTCTTGAACCCCAAGAAAAACAAAAAGCGCGCCAATGCGGAGCCCGCTGCGGCGGACTAAGAATAGCGACTAATGCTATGGCAAAACTACGAGCGTTCACTCATCAACTGGCAGTGCCTGTCACTGCCCTGGTGCTAGCTCGTGGCTGAAGAAGAACAGCAAAAAAGGAAAACCACCTGCCCTCCATGCAAAAAATTTGCACCGGCATGGATGACGACCTTCGCCGATATGGCGACGCTATTAATGGCGTTTTTTGCTCTGCTGTACAACTTTGCCAGTATGGATGTGGGAGAGCGAGCTAAGGCAATGGGCTCTCTAAACGCAGCCTTTGGTGCCACTGTTATTACTCCCATGATTGAAATCCCCATCTCTACAACGCTTATGGTGTCATCAGATGCCAGTGATACAGAGACCGATCTAAAACTTAAAAACCTAAGCCCAGAAGAATTGGCGGCTCTGCGTGCAGACCAGACTTTCGCTGCACTGCAAGAGAGCCTGGCTAAAGAAATAAAAGAAGGCGCGGTGATACTGCGCAAAACCGCCGATCAAGTAATTGTAGAGCTGCAGGCTTTTTCCAAGAGCGACGCCGATTCAGAAGGCTTTTATCTGACTCAAGCAGTTCTCGACGTATCAGAAAAAGTGCTGGCCGCCCAGGCAAGCACCACCACCGAGATCGAAGTTCGCAAACAGGATTTGGCTGCCCTAGAAGCGGCCAAAGAGCGTCGACGCAAAGATGCCAAAGCCCAATATGAAAAAATGACCGAAAGCCTATCGGAAGAGATTGAAGCCGGCGCGGTGGAGCTAGTACTTAAAGACGAGAACTTAATTGTCCGACTGGCCAGTGAGGGCTCCTTTGTTTCCGGTAGCGCCAATGTTCAGAGCGGCTTTAAAAACTTGCTACAGAAAATTGGTAATACTCTATCTGAGTCAAAGGGTCGTATTCGCGTTGAGGGCCACACCGATAATGTACCGATCGCCTTTAGTGATCGCTTTACTTCAAATTGGGATCTTTCTTCTGCTCGGTCATCTTCTGTCGCGGCAGTACTTATTAAGGACGTTGGGTTAGATCAAGAGCGCATCATTGTTGCGGGCCTTGCAGACTCAAGAGCGTTAGAAAGTAACGACACCGCCGAGGGTCGCTCACGCAACCGACGTATTGAGGTGATTGTCCGTGGCGAGTAAGAAAAAAGACGATTGCCCCGAATGCGGCACTGGCGCTCCTATGTGGATGGCGACATTTGCCGATATGGCGACCTTGCTAATGTCCTTTTTTGTATTGCTAATTGCTTTTGCGGAAATGGAGGAGCGGGATACCGTGATGTCCGCGGAGGGTGAGACGGGGCAAAATCTGGGTGTTCAGGACGAGATCCCCTCTGAAGAAGCGCCCCCTGTCAACGAGGGTGCAGAGGATGACGATGGGATCAAAAAAGCTGATGCTGATGCGGCGAAGGGCCTAGAGATTGTTAAAGCAGCCCTAGAAAAAGAAGTCACAGAAGGCAAGGTCACCGTGAGTATTAAAGACCAGCAGGTGGTAGTTGAGGTTGCAAAGCCAGAGGCTGCCGAAGCTGATGCCGGCGCCAAGGTACTTCAAGAGCAGCTAGAGATTTATGCCAAGGTTGCCGCGGCCCAAGTCAAAATTGATGTGGGCGTTAAGATATCTCAGGAGTCTGACGACATCTCGGCAGAGCAGTTGGCTCGAGATGCGGCACTGGCTGCCCAGTACCAAAAAATTCGTGAAAATCTAGCCGAAGAAATTGAAAAAGAGCTGGTGGAAGTGATCCGCGACGGTGAAACCATTATTGTGCGCCTTGCCGAGCAGGGTTCTTTCAAAAGTGGTGCCGCAGAATTACAGCCAGGGTTTGGCAGGCTACTAGACAAAGTGGGCGTCAGCCTCAAAGGCGCCGATGGCCTGATTACTATTGAGGGCCATACAGATAATGTACCCATGGCCTTTAGCGAGCGCTTTAGATCTAACTGGGATCTGTCGGCCGCGCGATCGGCGGCGGTGGCAGATTACCTGCTCGATTCCGAATCTCTTGAAGGCGGCAACGTGATGGTGACGGGTCTTGCAGATACCAAGCCACTCATGTCTAACGATACCCGCGAGGGCCGCGCTAAGAACCGTCGTATTGAGATTGTGATAGACGGTAGCTGATCACCAGCAGCGTCTATCTCTCTATCTCATTGCCTCCGGTTGCCTAGCTGTAACCGGATTTGAGTCCAGCTAAAACCCCAAGATAATCTTACAACTTGATGCCTGAGCCTGTGCCCAACGGATTAGTCTGGTCGGGCTGTCGCACTGTCGCGATATTTTTCGGTTGGGGGGTGCTGGCACTGATATCGGCAAAGCGATAATACGAGGACTTGCTGTGGTGACCGCAGATACCTAATGGCCCGACTGTTAGCCGCGTCAATAGTTAGAGCTTCTTTAGGATAGAGCTCCCGCTAGGATAAGAGCCCCGCTTAATTAAACAGCCCGGATACAAAAAAGCACCGCTCAATGAGCAGTGCTTTTTGGATACATCAGAATTGGTAAATCAGAGAAACCTGGTTAGCAATTACGAAGCCTGGGCAACAGGACCATCGTTTAGCAGCATAGGAAGAATCTCCCAAGCGCCATTTATCTCGCCCAGCAGACCCTTCACTTCACGAACGCCTTCAACATCATTGCGAATATTGGCTTTTAGTAGGCGTCTTGTGCAGTAGTCATAGAGGTCGGCAAGATTACGAGCCAACTCTTGGCCTTTCTCAAAGTCTAGTGAACCTTGCAGGCCAACAATAATTTTAGTCGCGCGACTAATAGCAGCACCTTTTCCAGCAATATCGTTGCGCTCAAAATGACCTTCAGCATCTGCCAAGGCAGTCATTAAGCCGTTAAACAAAAGCTGTATTAACTGAACACTGTCAGCATAGGGAACAGATGTTGCTACATCGACATTGCGGTAAGCATTTACGCCACGGTTACTAAAACTCATTACTGGACTACCTTATGTATCATTAATTGATACTTATATTATCGGTACAGGGCCGAGATTCTTTAGGGGTAAATATCACTAAATAAGTCTTTTCTCTCTATTCCGGACACTTAGCATAGTTGCTGGCCAGGCATTGGTCCAAAATCCCCTGAACCTCATCAAGTTCATCGTCATCCATTTGCATGGCAGCGACCGTGGTAATAGCGATCGAGTCGGTCTTGCCGTTGTGCTCGGCCAGCCCGGCCCAGACCATGGCTTTTTGCGATTCGGGGTCGCCACCGTGGCCAGACTGCAACATGTAGGCGTACATAAACTGTCCATTGGCATAGCCCATTTTTGCAGACTTCAACAGCCATTCACGGGCAAGGTCATAGTCCACTTCTAAACCACTACCCTGATGATAGCTGAGCCCGATCATATACATGGCTTCGGCCAGGTCTTGCCCTGCAGCCTTTTCAAACCAGCTAAAAGCCTGATTGTAGTCTTGGTCTACGCCAGTGCCGTTGTAGTAGAGCATGCCGGCATTGTGTTGCGCGATCGCCAAGCCCTGTTCGCCAGCCTTGGTATACCAAGTGACGGCCTGATCATAATCCTGGTTAACGCCAAGCCCCTGCTCGTAAAAATGACCCACATTATTCTGTGCCTCTGCTCTACCAGCCTCGGCTAGGGGTAAAAATGCACGCATCGCCGTTTCATAGTGACCACGTTTTATAGCCCCAAGCCCTGCTTCGAAGGCATCGGCAAAAGACAGTACAGAGATTAATGAGCAGCAAACAATGGCCGCTTTAAATAGATTTTTCACAGACAACTTCCTTTCTTATTATTAAGAACGCTCGTGATGCCGTGCCTGTTTTTGCACGTTAATCACTGCTTGAAATAGCGACCCCTCAGTCACTATGCCCTTTAACAGGCCCGACTCCTTCTCGACAATTGGCAGGCTTTCCCCGACAAACTGGCTGGCTACGACCATGGCATGGTCTAAGCTGTCATGAGTATAAAGCCTGAGTGGAGCTGTATCCATAAAATCGGCTACCCCCCTAGATTGTGCTGCCAGTACCGAATAAATACTCAGCTTACCCAGCAGATGGCCCCCAGCATCGATGACATAGGCCTCGGTATCACCCCGAGCTTTCATTTCTTTTAACAGGCTATCGCCAGGGGTGGTTGCAACCACCTGAATGTATTCCTGACTAGCGCAGGGTCCCACCAACTCATGGTGAAGGGCAATGGCCTCCCGGCCCTCAGACAAATCAATACCCCGATCAAGCAGCTGGCGGTCAAAGAACGAATGCCCAAACAGACGGTTGGTCAGTAGGC
This sequence comes from gamma proteobacterium HTCC2207, assembly GCA_905182265.1. Lineage (GTDB taxonomy): Bacteria > Pseudomonadota > Gammaproteobacteria > Pseudomonadales > Porticoccaceae > HTCC2207. Next base: position 4,538 of record CAJJAO010000020.1, read on the forward strand.
TACAGACCATCACCGCCATCATAGCGGCCACAGCATATTGGTAGGATTGAGTCAGCTCCAGCACAATCATGACCGCCGATAATGGCGCGCCAATCACCGCTGAGCTTATGGCTGCCATAGCCGCAACACTAATGATCCCCGCGATATCCGCAAAACCCAGTAAAGTCAGAATTTGGCCGGCCACAGCGCCCGCGGCTACGCCCACAAATAGCGCAGGGGAGAATGTACCACCGGGCAAACCGCAGCCCAGGCATACCGCGGTCATGGCAATTTTAGCCACGAGTACGGTAATCAGCAGAGAGAGCGCAAAGTCGCCGGCAATCATATGGTTCATGTTGGCAATACCCAGACCCAAAATTTCAGGAATCCACACGCCAACCAGTCCGCAAATAGTCGCACCCGTAAAGAGTACGCGCGTTGGCGACATATCTATCTTGCTAGCTAGGTTAGAGGTTTCACGCAGAGCAACCATAAAGATAATGGCGACCAGAGAGAAAATCGGCGCCAGCAACATAAGAGTAGGCACAACATCAGTCAGGCTTGGCACCATGGCGTCAATTTGCAGGGAGGCTGTATTGGGGAACCAAAAGCTACCCAAAGCACTGGCACTAATAGACGCCACAGTGATTGGCGCGATAGCCCGTACCGAAAAATGCCGCAATATAGCCTCATGGGCAAAAATAACTCCGGCTATAGGCGCATTAAAGCCCGCCGAAATAGCGGCAGCAACACCGCAGCCCAAATAGATATCGTAGCTTAGGCGGCTAGAAAAATAGCGCTTTAACCAGACCCCAACCGTGGCACCAAAATGCACAATAGGCCCATATTGCCCGACCGATGCACCGCCGCTGGCCGACGCGAAAGCGGCAAGGGTAGAGGCAAAGCCCTGTTTAACATTCAGAGGGTGGTACTGCTGATGTGCCGCAAAGATACTGTCCGCGGGCCCAGTCCAGCGCTTAATCCCCAGACTTGTTTTGATCAGCAGCACAGAGGCAGCGGCTGCCCAGAGAAACAGAAGGCTAGAAAGGGATATGATCTCGTCGCCAATAGAAAAGGTCAGCAGGGTCGAGGCCTCGCGCTGGCCCCCCAAATACTGCACCCCCATGACAAACAGGTTAGACACCACCGCCAGCACGGCACCGATCAGCCCGCCAATCAGCAGGGTGATAAAGGCTTCAAAAAGTGCCTCCCGGAGTCTAAGCATGATATTGGCCCTAATGACTTAGCTTGCAATGTACTGAACCGCCGTCCAGATGTCAGTATTTTTATATTTGGGCTGCTATCCAATCTCGCTAATATTCCGCAGCAGGTCTAGCCGAGAGAACTATTCAGAGGCGCTTGTGACCGACAACCCATATCTATATAGTGCTATGCATAAACGTATATTACGATCGTTTTCCCCTACAACAAACGAGAATATTTTTGTTAGAACTTCAATCTATTATTGGTAGCAGCCGAGAAATTACAGAATTGCGCGCTCTTATCAAGATAGTGGGGCCAAGTGACGCAACCGTAATGATTTTGGGTGATAGTGGCACCGGTAAAGAATTGGTGGCAAAAGCACTGCATGGCTGCTCAGACCGCGCTCAGGGCCCCTTTATTCCAATTAATTGCGGCGCCATTCCGAAAGACCTTTTAGAGAGTGAGCTTTTTGGCCATCGCAAAGGTGCCTTTACTGGCGCCATTAGCGATCGTATTGGCCGCTTTGAACTTGCCAATGGCGGCACACTCTTTCTCGATGAAATTGGCGATATGTCGATGGACCTTCAGGTAAAACTTCTGCGAGTTTTACAGGAGCGCAGCATTGATCCCGTTGGCTCAACCAGCTCAAAACCCATAGATGTCCGCGTGATTGCCGCGACCCACCGCAATGTAGAGGCGCTGATTCAGCAGGGCGAGTTCCGAGAGGACCTTTTTTATCGCCTTAATGTAATGCCAATGGAAATTCTGGCATTGGCCCAGCGCAAGCTGGATATCCCATTGTTGATGGAGCACTTTGCCTCTCTGCACAGTGCCGCTCAAAAAGCCCCTATTAAAATGACAGCTTGGTCTCTAAAGCTAATGGTTGAATACGATTGGCCAGGCAATGTAAGGGAGCTATCTAATTTGGTGGCCCGCTATACCGCGCTATACCCGGGACAGGACGTCGATCTACGCCATGTTCCGAGCAGCATGATCCCCATGGGAATTCGTACACTCATAGAACACCAAAGTAGCGACGCGCTGTCATCATTAATGGCTACCACCGAAATTGCCAGCGCCGACATCGAGAAGACTCAGGTGGCAGGTGTTGACGCTGCCAGTATGGGAATAGACAGCGCAGAGCAAGAACAGACAGTTCCACGGTTTGAAGCAGTGCTTCAAGATGGTGCGGCTCCTAATCATAGCGCCGCGGCGTTAAATGACAGCTCCGTCAAAGGGTCTATCGCCAGCGATCAAATGGACATCTTCGCTCCCGTCGAATCAGTGAGCGAAGTCGAACGAATTATTATGCTGGCCCAGGGCGGTGATGTATTTCCCGAAGAGGGCATGCAGCTTAAGCAGCATCTACTCGAGATTGAGCGTACTCTCATCAAGCAGGCCCTTGGCAAGGCCGAAGGCAATGTCTCCAAAACAGCGAGACTTCTCAATCTACAGCGCACAACCCTGATCGAAAAGATTAATAAGTACGGCCTTAGCGAAAGCTATTAGTGCTAGCTCTGAAGTGCAACCTTCGTCTCGAGATCACCACTTGATTTCAATACTCGAATTTACAGCTCCAACTCTCTAGATAACCCATAAAAAGCGGTCGCCTTCCTCCGAGATTGCCACTTACACCACCGCCTTTGTGGCCAACAGCTGCCACCTAAAACCCCTTAATTTGTCAGGTGGCCGACTGATTGCCAGTGGCAATAAACTGACACTTCCTTGCCGCTCTTCCTATAAGTTGTTGTTTTTAATGGTTATTAATTATTGGCACGCAACTTGCTATGTCAAGACTAAAGAAGCCAAAGTGGCAATGACCAATAGGAATAATGTACAAATGAGCAAAATGACTTCGGTTCTGTGGATAGACTCAACAGCCCCCTTAAGCCCGCGAGACCTCTCCGCATTTAAAGAGCAATCGATGACGCTAGTGCCTGCCTGCCTGAGTAATGTCTCAGAGCAAGACTTTAAGGCCGCGGATGTTGTTGTGGTCAACGTGGTTGTCAAGAGCGGGGCACTTAAAGAAGTGTTCGCCAAACAGGCCGCCTACAGCGTATCAGTGCCGGTTATTGCGCGAGTCCCGCGAGATAGTTTTGATCTAGTCATTAGTACGATGAGACAGGGCGCCTTGACGGCAGTCCCGGATCACAAACTAGATGCCGCGGAATGGCAGCAGGTCTTTGAGGCCGCCAATATAAAATCGACTAGCAGTACCTCTGCTTATGTATTTGCCGATCCTGTCAGCCGTAACCTGCTCGCCTTGGCAGAGCGAGTAGCTAAGGTGGACGTCACTGTCCTTCTGGCCGGCCCCACAGGATCTGGAAAAGAAGTTTTGGCCCACATATTACATGACGCCTCCCCTCGTCATGCGGGCCCCTTTATTGCTTTCAACTGTGCAGCCATGCCAGAAAATCTCGTGGAAGATATGCTTTTTGGCCACGATAAAGGCTCATTCACCGGCGCCACCAAAGTGCAGCCGGGCCTCTTTGAGCAGGCACAGGGCGGAACAATATTTTTAGATGAAATTGGTGAAATGTCATTTCATCTGCAGGCCAAGTTTTTACGCATCCTGCAAGAGCGCAAGTTTATGCGCCTTGGTGGCCAAAAGCTGATCGACCTTGATATCCGAGTGATTGCGGCCACCAACCGCAACTTAAAAGACGCCATTGTCGAGCGCACCTTCCGCGAAGATTTATATTTTCGCCTAAGTGCTTTCAAACTGACTATTCCGCCTCTGCGTGAACGTACTCTCGATATTATGCCTTTAGTAACCCAGTTTATTGCCCAGCAGTCGGGCCAAAATATGGCCATGACACTGAGCCGTGACGCAGAGCAAAGCTTGTTAGCCTATCCATGGCCAGGCAATGTTCGTGAATTACAGAATGTAATTATTCGCGCCATGGTATTAGCCCAGCAGGGTGTCATTGGTTGCGAGCACCTTATATTTGACGATATTGCGACCATGGACAGCGTCCCTCAAATCAACACTAGAGATGATTCGTCGCGCCAGTTTATGCCTCAAGATCGAGTTATCGCGCAGCCTTTTTATGCTGACCAAACGGCAGAATCCAACGTTGGTAAGACAATTGACCAGCTGAGCGAAGCCGTTAAAAGCAGTGAATACAAAACAATTTTAGAGGCGCTACAGGCATCTCGTAGCCGTGATCAGGCCGCCGAAAAGCTCGGCATCAGCCCTAGAACACTGCGTCATAAGTTACAGCGTCTGCGTGAGCAAGGCATGTCAGTCACCAGAGCCTACGCGCGCTAGAGAGGGTAGATCATGATTAATCCAACCAATGTCGCTAACGTCGAGTCGGTACTGAGTCAAATTCGACAGTACCAGTCTCAGGCCGCAGACGGAGTCAACATCAACCCGACTCCAGGTTTGGCCAGCGGACCCACCGGTGTTTCCGGGTTTGCAGACTCCATTAAGGGAGCGTTGCAAGAAGTGAACGCCACGCAGCAAACGTCAAAGTCTATGCGTACCGCCTATGAGCGGGGTGACGACATTCCTTTAACGGATGTGGTTATGCAGATACAGAAATCTTCGTTGGCGTTTGAAGCCACTTTGCAGATAAGAAACAAAGTGCTCAAAGCCTACGAAGAAATTATGAACATGCCAGTGTAAGCAACGAATAGAAAATAGAGAATATAGATATGGCAACTACAGTCGCAAATCCAGCGGATATGAATCTCCCTCCAGCAACATCTGGCGGGAATCAGGCTTCAGCTAAATCAACACCCACAGCTGGTGTTAATGCAGGAAGAAAAGCCGCAGGTAATTCAGCAGCAGATGCACCATCGATGGCATCCGGGCTTTCTCTTGCCAGTGTGCAGGGCGTTATGGCTCAGCCGGCTGTCAAAAAATCGCTCCCAGCTATTATGGCTCTACTGACTCTCGCGGTCTTTATTATTGCCTATTCCTGGGTTCAGCAGCCTCCCTATAAGGTTCTCTACCCAGGCCTGTCTGACGCCGATCGACAGTCAGCCTATGAAGCATTAACCGCCGCTAACTACAGCGCCACCATAGATTCCAAAACCGGAGATCTTAAGGTCCCAGATTCGCGCTACCATGAAGCGCGTATCTTTTTGGCCTCTAAGGGTCTGCCCCAGAGTGGCACCGTGGGCGGTATCGACTCTTTATCAGACGAAGCGTCAATGACTACTAGCCAGTTTATGGAGCAGGTCAGATATGTGTCCGCCATGGAAAGTGAATTGGCTCGTAGCATTACGCAAATTGCCAGCATCCAATCAGCTCGAGTGCATTTAGCCTCTCCTAAACAGAGCGTCTTTGTGCGCAACCGTACGCCAGCCAAAGCATCGGCCGTGATCAGCCCCTACCCAGGTCGAGTAGTCTCTGCCTCACAGGTTCAGGCGATCGTTCATATGATTGCTTCCAGCGTTCCCTATCTAGCGGCAGAAGATGTCTCTGTGGTAGATCAGCGCGGCAAACTGTTAACTGATATGAATCGCTTAGCTTCTTCGAGCCACAACGCGGAACACATTGACCACAAGCAGCGCATGGAAGAATCCTATCGCAGCCGCATTGATTCCTTTCTGACTCAGGTTGTTGGTGCAGGTAACGTGCGTTCAGAAGTTGACGTGTTAATCGACTTTACTGAAATCGAATCTACCTACGAAGAATACGACGGCAACAACAATGGCCTGCGCGCAAGATCTGAAATATTGGTCGAAGAAAAAGGTGCCTATGGCGATGCCGGTGGTATTCCAGGTGCTACTTCGAATGCTGCACCATTAGACGCAACTGCTGTTATCGATGGCCAGATTATTTCTCAAGGTGGTATTGGTGGAAACGCAGGTTTAGATACTTTGAGCAGCAAAACGACCCGCAACTATGAAATGGATCGTGCAGTCCGTCACGTAAAAAGACAGGGCGGCAAGCTAGAGCGCCTCTCTGTTGCAGTAGTCCTTAACACGCCAACTACCATGAACGAAGAGGGTGTGGTGGAGGATTATTCCGAAGCAGAAATACAGCGCTTCACTGATTTAGTTAAAAGTGTTGTGGGCTTTAACGCTGCCCGAGGGGACGTGGTCACCATCGTTTCAACAAAGTTTGAGCAGTCAGTACCATTCGCCGACCTGAAAATGGAATGGTACGAAAACGCACAGATTGTCAGTATGATCAAAAGCTTGATTGCAGCGTTGATAGCGATTGCGCTGTTGTTCTTTGTGGTACGTCCGGCAATAAAATCCTACACCGAGATCCCAGAAATTGCAGATGAAACATCTTATTCTATGGCCGAAAAAATTGCGGAAGAAATGGATATTGGCGCTGGTAAAAATTCTCGAAAAACGGCTGCAGATGTATCATTATATGACGCTAAAAGAAAGCTAGAAGACAAGTCAACAATATCCCCAGAGTTTATGGATGCAGCACGGAGCTACGATGACAAGGTTGCACTTATAAGACTACTGGTGGCCAAAGAGCCCGAACGTGTGGCTAACGTATTTAAGAAGCTAATCCGATAGGTTCGGGGATATTAAGGAATAAAATAATGGCTAAGAAAGCAAAGAAAAAAGACTTAGAAGAAGTCGCACCTCAAACAAACCCTCATGATGCGGAATTCGCAGCCATGCCACTCCAGCAGAGAGCTGCAGTGCTTATGCTTTTGCTGGGCGAGGAGCAGGCCGCCGACATTATGAGGTTTTTAAATCGTCGTGAGGTCAACGCTATTGGTAAAGCCATGGTCGAAGTGAAGGATTTATCTCGAGATTTGGTGGCTATGGTGGTTGATGACTTTGTTGTCGCCATCAAAAATCAGACTGACCTTGGATTGGGCACCACTGACTATGTGGTCAATGTACTTAAAGCAGCGCTAGGTGATGAAAAAGCTGCTACCGTACTATCCAAAATTATGCCGCCTGGATCAGGAAAGGAGCTAGAAATATTGCAGTGGATGGACCCCCGAGCCATCGGTGAAATCTTGATGGACGAACATCCTCAGGTATCAGCGATTATCCTGTCGGTACTCGATGGCGATATTGCGGCTCAGGTACTAGGCTTTCTGCCTCCCGAAAAGCATATGGAAATTATTGAGCGCCTTGCCAAACTAGATTCTGTTCAACCTTCAGCCATGGCTGAACTTGAGGGCGTACTGTCAGAGAAGTTGACCAAATCAACGGCCAAGGCCTCTAATCTAGGTGGCATCGTAACTGCTGCCAAGATCATGAACTTCTCTTCTGGTGATGTGGTTTCTGGGGTATTTGATCCCCTAACTGAAAAAGACGAAGACCTAGCGACAGAGATTCAGAACAAGATGTTGACCTTCGAGAATCTGGCGGAAGTCGATAACCGAAGCATCCAAACACTGCTGCGCAATGTCGAGCAGGATCAGCTTATGCCGGCACTAAAGGGAGCCGACGAAGCGACCAAAGAAAAGATACTGTCGAATATGTCCGCCCGTGCAAGATTGCTACTGGTCGACGATATGGAAGCCAAGGGCCCAATGCGCCTTGCCGAAGTAGAAGATGCTCAGCGCGCTATTATGAAGATTGCCCGCAAGCTGTCCGACGATGGTGAAATGATGCTAGTAGGCTCGGGTGAAAGTTTTGTCTAATTCAAACTCCTCTGTCTCCTGGCGCTTAAACGGGCTACTTAGAGCCCGGGAAAAAGCCAAGGCCTTTGCCGCCACTTCATGGAGTAATCCAGGTGAAGCTGGCGGGACCGCAAGCTTTACCAAGTGGCAGCCCAAGGTACTTAGTGAGTCTGGCGCTGCACAAGACTTTGTCAGCGCATCAGAGCTTAATCGGCAGGTAGATGGCCAACAGGTTGATGCCGAGCAGGAGATTCTCGATCAGGCCGAAGCCGAGACCCAAGCACAGGCCGAAGATCAGGCTAGGCAGGACGCAGACTCGGTTAGCGAGGCTGCCCTGGAGCAAGCCAAACGTGAAGCCTTTGAAGATGGTTATCAGCGCGGTTTAGATGAGGGCGAATCCCAGTGGGCCAATGCCAGAGATAGCTTTGCCGAGCTCACCGAGAGTTTGCGTGCAGCACAGCAGGACATGACCAGTTTTTACGATCCTATTAAAAAGCTCTCCCTGCACCTTGCAGAGCAGCTCGTGCGGGGGGAGTTGTCCCAATCATCTGCGGTGATCGAACGGCTGATTACAGAAGCCTTAAAAGATGTGGAGCAGCAGGGCGAAGGCCCGGTAATTCTGTATCTCAATCCCATGGATAAAGAAAAATTCAGCGTCAATTTAGAGGGCGACTTAGGTGGTGAGCTGCAGAACATAGATCTGCGCGCCGACCCCAAATTATCCCAAGGCAGCGTGCGTGTCAGCATTGATGACAGCGCCATTGAAGACCTGCTTGAGCATCGCTTAGATAGCCTTGCCCAAAGCTTATTAGGCCAGCCCATGGCCAGTTCCGGATCAGCATTTGAGAATAATTTTGCCAATCCCGTGGACGAAAAAATTATCGAAGGAGCTGTTGAAATCGAAGACGCCGTTGAAGTCGAAGACGAAATAGAATCATCCGAACCCATCAACGAAGCCAGCTCGGACTCCTCAGATAAAGACAGCCTTGAGCGTGACGATATAGATAGCCCTGAGCCAGAGGATATAAAAAGCTCTAAGCTAACAGATAAAGAGTTTCTTGAGCCAAAAAATGAAGAGCCTCCAAAGCCAACAGATGACCCGAACTCCGAGGAGTTAAATTCAGATGACTGATTTCGCGACTCAAGTTGACCAGCACATCAGTCAGCTGCGGGCACCTGACATCTCAGCCAGCGGCAAGCTCGTTCGCGTCGTTGGCCTGACACTTGAAGCAAAAGGCATTATTGCGCCCCTGGGCGCTCACTGTCAGGTAGAGAATATTGATTCTGGTACTTTTATCGATGCAGAAGTGGTGGGTTTTCATAACGACCTGCTCTATCTCATGCCGTTTACCGAACCCAGTGGTATAGGCCCCGGTGCCCGTATCTGGGTACGTTCAAATCATTCCAAAGCGTCCCTAGGTAATGCCATGTTGGGCCGTGTTGTCGATGGCCTCGGCGAACCTCTAGACGGCAAAGGGCCGATTGCTTACACAGATCAGCTTGGTCTTGAAGGGCTGCCCATCAATCCCATGGAGCGAGGGCCAATCAACAAAATTCTCGATACTGGCATCAAGGCCATTAATAGCTGTTTAACCTTAGGGCAGGGCCAGCGTATAGGCCTTATGGCCGGATCCGGTGTGGGTAAAAGTGTTTTGCTTGGCATGCTGACCCGCAATACCAAAGCCGATGTGGTCGTGATTGGCCTTATCGGTGAGCGGGGGCGAGAAGTTCAAGAATTTATTCAACAGACCCTAGGCGAAGAAGGGCTGGCAAAAGCGGTGGTTGTTGCCGCGCCCGCCAATGTTTCGCCGGTATTGCGACTCAAAGCCACTAACCTTACCCACCTGATTGCCGAATATTTCCGTGATCAGGGCAAGAACGTACTACTGCTCTGTGACAGCTTAACCCGAGCGGCCCATGCCCAGCGGGAAATTGGACTGGCCATTGGTGAGCCGCCCACAGTTAAGGGTTATCCGCCCTCAGTGTTTGCCCTACTTCCCAGATTGATTGAACGAGCTGGTGTTGGACGGAAAGGCGTCGGCTCTATTACCGCCGTCTACACCGTACTGGCCGAGGGTGACGACAGCTCAGACCCCATTGTCGATATTGCCCGGGCCTCACTTGATGGCCAGGTCATGTTGTCTCGAGAACTAGCAGATGCCGCCCATTATCCGGCGATTGATCTGTCTGGTTCCATTTCCAGAGTCATGAATAATTTGTTGACCCCAGAGTTATTAAAGTCGGCTAACCAGTTTCGCCGCCTGTGGACTCTGTACCAGCAAAACCAAGATTTGATTAAGGTGGGTGCCTATGACTCCGGTGCCAACCAAGATCTAGATCAAGCCATTAGGCTGCGCCCTCAAATGGAGGCTCTGCTGCAACAGTCTAGCCACGAGTCTGTCTCAATTGACGACTGCCATACCATGATGCAACAGATGACGGCGGCCCAATAATGCAAAATCAAACGACTGCAGTGTGGGATGTTCTAGCGTCTAAAGCTAAGGCTGAGGTGCGTCAGGCACAGTCCCGTTTTGACAATGCGCGGGCGAGAGAAGAGCAGGGCATTGATCGTGACCATAAAGTTGATTTGATGCTCGTGGAGTACAGCGAGCAATTGAATGTTATTCAGGCCAAGACTCACAGCACCACAGAAGCGGCCAATTATCGGCAGTTTATTGTGCAGCTACAGAGTATTAAGGCCGATTCTAGTCGCGAGTTGTTGATGTACCGTGCCGACCGTACTGCGGCCAGCAAGCAACTACTGCTTGCAGAGCAAGAGCGACAAAAATATGAGCAGTTAGCTGAGCGCGCCCAAACAAAACAGCGAGTAGCGCTGATGCGTCAAGAGACAAAAGAGGCCGAAATGCAAAGCATGATGCAGTTTAATCTCAGTTCTCGACGGCAGTTATAGATTTTTTAATGTTGGCACGTGTCTTGCAATTCCTATTAGGGAATAGCACAGCTCATTGAGAGAAAAAGATAAATGGACAATATAAAAAGTTTAGCACCCGAGCGCGGAATGCCCTCTGAGGTAGATAGATCAAGGGTTTCCGCAGCTGCTAATGCTGAAATTAATGGCAGGGAAACCAAATTTGGTGATGCATTAAAAGACAGCTTCGACAAAATGGCGGCGGCAAAAACCGGCAACGGTATGCCACAAAGCGGCATGATCAATTCTGCTAATGGTGGAGTTAACGGTGCAGAGAACGCAGAGCTTCAAAGTCGTACCTTGCCCGGCGGCCTAAAGCTGCTGTTGGGGGGCAAAGAGCCCTCTGAAGAGTCAGTGATGGCATTTGCCAAGACCCAAGGCCTAGAGTCTGGAGCACTAACAATGTTGGCCTCGGGCCACGGATCTTCTGGCCAAGGCGGTTTCAGCCAGAGCAGTAATACCCAAGGCACAAAATTGACCACCAATCGTCCGCAACCGGCGATTGTAAAATTAGAGGCGATTAACCTAGAGGGTTTCTCTCCAGAAATTGCCGCAGTAGAGGCTCGACTTAATCTGCCTTCGGCCCAGGCGAGCATGCTTGCCAGTAGCATAGCCTTAGAAGGCACAACGGCGCACAGTCAGGTAGCCGAGGTGCGTATCGACTTGACTGAGAAGTCATCGGTAGAGACCAAAACTAGTGGTGACAATGGGTCAGAGAGCGCGGCTTGGCGCAAACATGACCAGAACCAAGAGATGTCACAACGCTTAACCGACGCCTTGGGGCAGAGGCTCAGCGCGCAGATTTCTCGCGGTGCATGGCGAGTGGAAATGGACATTCACCCCAAGTCCCTCGGCCGTATCGAAATACAGCTAGAAATGAAAAATGGTGAGCTAGAGGCGCACTTTAATGCCTCCAAGCAGGCCACCAGAGATTTATTGCAAGAGAGCATGCCCAAATTACGGGAAGCACTTGACCAACATGGCATAGATTCTGCGTTCATTGGATTAGGAGCAGGGTTAGGGCAAGGTCAGCAAGGCACAGACGGTAATTCGACAGCTGATAGCCGGCCTCAACGCTTTAACCAAATGATTGGTGCAACAGCAGAAACAGCGGCAGAGCCAGCCGGTAATAGTTTGCGACATCGATTGGACAGTACTGGGCTAGATATTGAGATATAGCTAAAACAATTAACATTTAGGGCCACAGTGATAGACAGAGCCCTGACGGTGCCGAATAATGTCGGCAGAAATTCATATTTGTATAATTTGCGGGGGCCATAATGGCTGACATGAACAATCTTTTATCGCCAGAGGAGCTGGATGCTCTGACCGTTGGCATTGAGGACGGCTCTATTGAGACCGATACAGGCCTCAATATTAGTGCGTTAGCGATAAAACATGATATCACCAACGAAGATCGCTCTCTGAGTATGAACCTGACGGCGATCAACCTGATTAATGAGCGATTTGTTCGCGAGTTTAGAGTTGGGGTGTTGGACGTGCTTAGAACCACGGCCAGAGTAGTGACTTCTAAAGCCGACATTATGCCCATTCAGGACTATATGGCAAAGCTGGAGCCTCCACTAGCGCTAAGCACTGTGAACCTTCACCCCCTGCGTGGGCTGTCGATGATCAGCATCGAGCCGGCCGTTATTTTTGCCTGTCTGGATAACTTTTTTAGTGGCTTTGGTGGCAGCAAAATCAGCCTTCAACCCGACCGCAATTTTACGCCGATTGAAGCCAGCATTATTAATATAGCCACTAATATTTTGTATGGTGCTCTGCAAGAGGCCTGGGCGCCAGTTATGCCTATTAGGTGTGAAACTGTCAGCACAGATATTAACCCCCAGTTTATTGAGATTGCAGAAGATAGCGACCTCGTTATTGTCAATCGTTTCACCCTCGATTTTGGTGGCGAGGTCAAGGGCAACATCGATATAGTCTATCCCTATGGCATGCTTAAGCCCGTGCGCGAATTACTCTCGAGCCGGGTTCAGAGTGGCGATCAGGAAAAAGACGAATCCTGGCGCAATAATTTGCGCTCCGCCACCATCGATGCTGAGTTGCCAGTGAAGGTAGTAATTGGCGAGTTAGAGACCACATTCAAAAAGTTTAATGAGGCCCAGGAAGGCGACATTGTTTACTTTAGAAAAGACGAGTACGCGAGACTCTATGCAGAGAATACACCTCTTTTTGATACAGAGGTTGGTACTCAGGGTTCGCAGATGGCAGTACAAATTATCAAGCCCTTGGCCCCAAACGCCTAGCGGGTCAGTGTTTTAACGATCAAAAAATTAATTAAGTATTAAGAGCGAGAAATATTATGTCAGACACAGAAATGAATGAAGAAGTTGAAATGGCCCAAGAGCAGCAGCCAGCGCAACTCGAATCTCCAGACAATATCCGCGCCGACGTGTTGGAAAATATTCCAGTCACTATCTCGGTTGAGGTTGGCAGGACCGAACTCAAAATACGCGACCTAATGCGTCTTACCCAGGGCAGTGTTGTTGAGCTAGATAGACTGGCCGGCGAGCCTCTAGACCTTTTAGTTAATAATACTTTGGTAGCTCAGGGTGAAGTGGTCTTGGTCAACGATCGTTATGGTGTTAAATTAACTCGCGTAATACCAGCTGTTGAACGTGTATCAAACCTATAAGTAGAGACTGCTATGTTGCCTGAATTTGGTTGGACCGAATGGTTATCGATGATGGGATCTTTCACGCTGGTTATCGGCATGTTAGTAGCAACACTATTCGCCATCAAAAAGCTGGGCCCAAACATCGCCAATACAGACAATAAACAGCTAAAACTGCTTGAAATACAAAACCTTGGTGGCCGCCAGAAACTCTTACTGGTAAGCTTAAACGGTGATCAGGTGCTAATAGGCCTGAGCCCGCAAAGCATGACAAAGTTAGGCAGTTGGCAGGTTGATGAAAGTAGCGGCAGTATTAGCAATAGCGAGCCCCAAGTCGGTGTAGATAAGACCGACGATACAGTAGGCCCACTGCGCAATTTCAAAGGCATGCTGTCTCAGGCGTTTAATAAAAATAAGGTTTAAGCCATGCTCCGATGGTTGATCAACAGAGATCTACCCGATTTTGTTTTGAAAACGATTATTCGTTTTCGCATCATTTGGCTCTCTATCGATCAGGCTCTCGAATGGTTCTTTAGCCGCAAGCTACTCGTTTTTGGCGTAGCAAGCCTAGCCCTTGCTGGCCCCACACTAGCCCAAGTAGGTCTGCCTATTGTCAATATGATCGACGATGGCAGTGGTGCTACCGAATATAGCTTAACCCTGCAGCTGTTAGCATTAATGACCGTGCTAACCATGTTGCCCTCCCTTTTACTAATGATGACCTCTTTTGTGCGCATCATTATTGTTATGTCACTTTTACGTCAGGCGCTGGGTACGGGACAAACACCGCCCAACCAAGTATTAGTCGGCCTCGCACTGTTTCTCACGCTATTTATCATGTCTCCCGTACTCAACACGGTCTATGACGAAGCGGTTACCCCTTATTTTGAAGAGACCATTGGTTTTGAGGCCGCTATAGCCGAAGCCGAAATCCCTTTTCGCAACTTTATGCTCAACCAGACCCGAGAATCTGATATTGCCATGTTTGTAGAAATCGCGGGCAACACAGATATTGAAACCCCGGCGGACGTTCCCTTTACCACTCTGGTTCCGGCCTTTATTACCTCAGAATTAAAAAGCGCTTTCTCCATAGGGTTTCTTATTTATATTCCCTTTGTGGTGATTGACCTTGTAGTAGCCAGTGTTCTTATGTCCATGGGCATGATGATGCTGTCACCGATGATGATCTCGATGCCATTTAAGCTAATGCTCTTTGTGTTGGTCGATGGTTGGACATTGATTATGGGGTCGTTGACCTCTAGTTTTGCGGTTTCCTAGGAGCCATTATGGATGCAGCACAGGTTATTGATTTAGGCAGAGAGTCTCTCTGGATAGCCGTGTTAGTGGCTGCGCCTCTGCTGGGGGTTGCCCTGGGCGTGGGTCTGATTATTGGTATATTTCAGGCGGCCACATCGATTCAGGAAATGACCCTGAGCTTTATTCCTAAGCTGGCGGTCATGGTTCTAGCTTTGGTCATTTTTGGTGGCTGGCAGATCGCTGTAATGGTCGACTTTTTCCGTCGTATATTTGAGCGTATTCCTACGCTATTTATGTAATGGAACTGCTTGTCGCGGAGGTAGTGAAGCTTTTCTACACGCTGCTTTGGCCGATGATCCGCATCTCTGCCTTTCTCCTGACTTCGCCCTTTTTCTCTATTCAAGCGGTGACTGTGCGGATTAGAGTATTGCTGGCAGTACTACTGACCTGGATGGTCTATCCCCTGACCAACTGGCCCGTCATTGACCCATTTACCGCTATAGGTCTGCGGGAAATATTCATGCAGGTTTTTGTGGGTGTTCTGTTGGGTACCTTGTTACAGGTGGTGAACTCGGCGCTCATTGTGGGTGGTCAGGCGATCTCGGCGTCCATGGGCCTAAGTATGGCCAATATGGTCGACCCCAATATGGGTAATGTACCTGTAATTGCTCAGTTTTTGGTAATCTGCTCAACGTTGGTATTTTTAGGTCTAGGAGGGCATGTTTTGGTGATTTCCCTGTTGCTAGAGAGTTTCAAGTTGCTACCTATTGGCGAGATTATTGAAGCCAAGCCACTACTGCTGCTGACGATTGAGTGGAGCGCCATGATTTTTTTGGGAGGCCTGCTATTGGCCCTGCCCATCATGACCTCGCTACTACTCATTAATATTGGTCTCGGGGTGATCACCAGAGCCGCCCCCGCTTTGAATATTTTTGCGGTGGGTTTTCCGGCCATGATTTTGGCTGGAATGATACTACTTGCTATGTCCATGAGCAGTATTGGTTTCCGTATTCAGTGGTTGTGGCAAGAGGCCTTTAAAGTCATGGGTCGGGCCCTAGGCATTGTGTAATGGCAGACCAGGATACGAGCGAAGAACGCACAGAAGAACCCACCGCCAAAAAACTTGAAAAGGCGCGGGAAGACGGGCAGGTGGTGCGCTCCCAAGAACTTTCTGTAGCCGCAATGATGATCGGCATTGCCAGTTTTATGTATATATTTGGCGGCGCAATGGTTGTCCAGCTGAGCCAAGTGTTTGCCGCTGGGTTTACCTTTGACCGCAAAATAGTTTTCTCAGAGAACCTGCTGCCGGCCGCCTTTGGTAGTCAGGCAATGTCCGGCTTGTTCGTTGCTGTGCCTATTTTTGCTCTGGCGGTGGTGATTGCCTTTATTGCAGCAGGCATGCTTGGAGGGTTTAATTTTTCAATGAAAGCGCTGGCCCCCAAGGCCAGCAAAATTAACCCGCTCTCCGGGTTAAAGCGCATTTTTGGTACCAAAGCACTGGTCGACCTAAGCAAGGCAATCGTCAAATTTAGCTTAGTGGGAGCTGTGCTCTACCTGGTGGTGAGCAGCCAGTTTGAGCAGCTTATTGGCATTGGCTTTATGGACATAAAACCAGCCATGAACAAGGCCGGCGACATAATCGCTGGTGGCGCAGTGTTAGTGACATTGACGCTCATTATTGCGGCCGCCATCGATGTGCCTTACCAGCTCTACGAACATAGCCAAAAAATGAAGATGACTAAACAGGAAGTCAAAGACGAATTTAAAGATACCGAGGGACGTCCAGAGGTTAAGGCCCAGATTCGCCGCAAGCAGCGAGAGATGGCCATGGGCCAGATGATGGATGCCGTTGGGAGCGCGGACGTGATTATCGTTAACCCCGAGCATTTTGCCGTAGCCCTGAGCTATGACCCTTCGAGTAGCGGGGCTCCCACAGTAGTGGCCAAGGGGGTCGACTTTTTAGCCCGTGGTATTCGCGAAAGGGCCGGTGACAATGCGGTGCCGGTGTTTTTGTCCCCCACCTTGGCTCGAGCCCTCTATTTTACGACTGACGTTAACCAAAGCATCCCAGAATCTTTATACTATGCAGTAGCGCAAGTCATTGCCTATGTGTTCAGCCTAAATAGTTTAGGCCGCGGAGCAGCTGTTGCAGAGAAGCCAAATCCAGAGGTGCCTCAAGGCATGCGATACAACACCGACGGAACCCTCGCCGAGTAATTACGTTTTTGCGTTATGGAGAAGAGAGCATATGAGAGAAGATCACGAAGAGCCAGTTTTTGAGCTGCAAAAATGGTTTGACGGAGGCGACATTTTCTACCGCCCCGAAGACAAACTGCGGCTGCAATTTGCGCTAGATGCGATTGTTGACGATAAAACTGGTCTGGCAGTCATCGGTGACAACGAAGCGGTGCTTGCCCATTACTGCAAAATGCTACTCGCCCGATTACGTGAACTAGAGGGTTTTGAAATCGAAGTCTTTCTGCCCATGAATACCGTCAGCCTGCTCAAGCGCTTTAATGAGTTATTGGCGACCATGTCTGTCGATGAGGCGCGCCGGCCACCGGGCGCCGATAAGCCGGTGACATTGTTAGTAGTTAACGATGCCAACGAAATCCAAGAAGACCAGTGGTCACTGTTGACGCGATTGTTGTCAGACTTCCCGGGCGTGAATGTACGGTTAGTACTATTTGTTGATAAAAATGCCTGGCCTGAATACGAGGCTCCGTTAGATCAATTGGGTAGGCGTCTCTACCGCTGGGCTTTGCAGACCGCTACTTTGTCAGAGGCTATTGAGCTGATGCGGGCTGGCCGCCAGTACGGCTTTGAACGCCAAACTGAAATGTTACTGATGGAATCTGGTCTCGGGGCTGCCGTCGAGGGCTCCTATGCTGACCCAGATCTGGATCAAGGTGCAGATACTAAACTAGCAGACGAGAGCGCCAACCCCTTTCCCGACCGGGGCCTCGATTTTATGGACGGCGGCATAGACGACTATGCCGATCCATTAGACAGGGATGCCCCTGTCGAAGAAAACCCCAAAAAACGGACGTTTATATCCATGGCATTAGTGTTCGGACTGGCTCTGGCTGTGGCCTGGGCAATTTTGTCCCGGGTGTCACCGGAGCCCGAGGGTGGCTATACCGCCAAAATAACCGAGACCATTAATGAAATAAAAAGTCGCCCAGACAAGGGTCTGGCAAAGCTGCCCGGCACGGCAGACGCGAAGTCCACGTCAGAGGCTACCCCTAAGGCTGGCGCTAAATTAAAAGCCACTCAAACCAGTCAGGCTCAGGCTGTGGTTAAGCAGCTTCAACAGGACCGTGAGCAAAAGCCCAAGACGCCGAGCACCAGTGGTTTAAAAACTCTGGAGCCACGCCTAATACCGACGGTGAAGCCGAAGCCCTCAGCGGCGCCACAAAAAGCATCCATACCAACACCAAAAGTAGCACTAAAGGCAGCGCCAAAAGCAGCTTCCAAAGTAGCAGTAGTGCAAAAGCCTCGCCCCCCTGAAGCTGCAACAACACCGGCGAAAACCAACGGAGCAAACTTTTCAAAAGCCATTGCCCGGGTAAAAAGTGCCCGAGCAAGCGATGTTTTTGTTCAGCACATAGTACTCAGCACCGACGTGCAGGCCCGAGAATATATTGGTCGTTACAGCAGCTTAAGAAAAGCTATGGTACTGCCAATGAAATCCGGCTCTACCACCGTTTATGCGATTATCTCTGGTCCGTTCCCCAGCAAACCCAAAGCGCAAGCCTTTGCTGACGGAGCGGCCATGCCTGCAGACTATTGGGTGAGGGGAGCAGCGCAACTTCGCGAGACACTTTAGCGACTGCGCGGAGAGGAGAAAGTAATATAACGGGGCCCGTGCATTAAGTGACCTGCTCAAGTTGTGGGCTAAAGTTACGGGCCAAGGCTACGGGCTAAGTTTACGGAC
>CAJJAO010000021.1 GCA_905182265.1 gamma proteobacterium HTCC2207
GAAGATAGGAGCGACTTTGCTGCCGAAGCAGATGCCGCCAGAGCGCTTGTTAGGTACGCCGGGCATATCGTCGCCGAAGAACCAGAGTACGGAGTTTGTAGCTGACTTACGAGATGAGCCTGTTCCAACCACGTCTCCGATAAAGGCAACCGGTAAACCGCGGGCTTTTAGCTCGTCGATCTGGGTCATGGGACCAATTTCGCCGTGCTTTTCTGGGTGCATGCCATCGCGAGTCATCTTAAACATAGCGCGGGCATGTAAGGGGATATCTGGGCGCGACCAGGCGTCCTGTGCTGGCGAAAGGTCATCGGTATTGATTTCGCCAGTGGCTTTAAACACAGCAACTTTGATGCTCTGTGGCACGGCATCATTGTTAGTAAACCATTCAGCGTCAGCCCAAGATTGCATAACAGCTTTGGCGTCTACATTGCCTGCGTCAGCTTTTTCGGCGACATCGTGGAAGGCATCAAATACGAGAAGCGTGCTTTTTAATTCTTCAGCGGCTTGGCTTGAAAGTTCGGCATCGTCAAGCAGGCTAACCAATGTAGCGACGTTGTAACCGCCGTGCATGTTGCCCAGCAAGGTTACAGCAGCACTGCGGTCGATCAGAGGAGAAGCAGCATCGCCATTAACGATGGCACTTAGAAAGCTCGCTTTCACATAGGCGGCTTCATCAACCCCCGGTGGTACGCGGTTGGCAATCAGGTCGAGCAGAAATGCTTCTTCGCCGGCTGGTGGGTTCTTTAATAGCTCAACTAACCCTGCGGTCCATTCTGGATCCAGTGGTTTGGCGGGAATGTTCTCTAATGCTCGTTCTGCGACATGTGCGCGGTAGGCTTCTAGCACGGGGTGCTTCTCCTTTTTTATCTTAGAATGTAGGTGTTTTTTTAGAGCCTTGGTAGGCGCTATTTTCGAGGCAAATTATACGTGAATCTGTAGTTTATTTACAGATTTATGGTTTATATCCAGTATTCGCCTAACTTGCGGGCATAGTTATTACTTGGAAGCGGTTTTTCGGTGGTAAAACCGCGCAATTATGTTGGTTTTATTGAACAAAGACGTATTATCAACGGCTACAAAATAATGGCTTAAGCTCACCCAAATGAATGGAATAAACACAGATTGAAACTAGGGCACCGACTGAGTCAGTTAGAGGGCATGCTTAAGCAGCGATACTCGATTATTTGGGACTGTTGCTGTGATCATGGCTTTCTTGGTATGTCGTTATTGCAAAACAAACTGGCCGACAAGGTGGTGTTTGTCGATGTTCTTGTGCCACAAATGGCCCAGCTAGAGCGCAAGCTAAAGCAACGCTTCCCAGCCGATAAATTTGATTGGGAAGTCCTTTGCCAAGATCTACAAGAAGTTACTGTCCCTGAGGCTGATTCTCAGCTTTTTATCATTGCTGGGGTCGGCGCAGACAGCGCCATTAGGTTTGTTGACAGCCTGTGCGCGTCAAGGCCTGGGGCTAAGTTTGATTTGTTAGTTTGCTCTGTTCATGGCAGTTATTCCGTAAGAGAAGCATTGTCCCGCCATGGTTTTAGGCTCAAAGACGAACGAATTATCCTCGAAAACAACCGCTTCTACGAGGGTATTTATGTCTCTCAAACAGCGGATACAAACATTATGAATACTGGCGCAGCTATGTGGGACTGGTTAAATCCAGAGCACCGCGAATATGCCCATAGGCTTTCAGGCCATTATTCTAAGAAGGCAAAAACAGACCCTACCAAATTCCAATCCATTAGTGTTGATTATAAACGGCTGTTTAATGCCATTAACCCAGATATTGTTCACCAGAGCGGGAGTTCGAAACATGATTAAGCTTTACGGTTTTAAAATTAGTAATTACCAAGCAATGATTAAGGCTTTTTTACTTGAAAAGGGCGTTGCGTTTGAAGAGCTTGAGATTCGCCCGTCTAAAGAGGAATCCTTTTTAGCAATGAGCCCCATGGGTAAGGTGCCTTTTATTGAGTTAAAAGAGGGTTTTCTCAGTGAGTCGACGGCGATTCTTGGCTTTCTAGAAAACTGCACTGCAGACGAACCTATGGTGCCTGCAGATCCGTTTAGAGCTGCCCAGATGGCTCAGGTGGTCAATGTGCTTGAGCTCTATATTGGCACTGAGGCGGCGCGTTTAAATGGTTATGTCTTTTTTGGTGGTGAGTTTAACCAATCAGCGGCCGACGATATTGAGCCGATGATGGTGAAAGGTCTTGCTGCCCTTAACCGCCTGGGGAGTTTCTCTCCGTTTGTGATGGGTGATGACATTACGATTGCTGATTTCTTTGCTTATTACATTTTGGTGAATACTCGCCTTATTGCTAAGAAGGTTTGGCGGTGGGATATTTTGGCGGATGTCGATGGCCTTGCTGAATGGATGACCATGATGTCCCAGCGACCGTTTATTAAGCTTGTTGATGATGAACGCGCGGTGGCGATTTCTAAGATGTGATGTGATGGGTGTAGTTTAGTGCACTGATCCGGCTCAACTACCCCTGTCCCCTTTCAAAACACGACGAGACTACATGGACGATACACAGGGATGTGTGAGTGTCGCGTTAGGCAGGATGCCGGTAGCGACCGTATTCACGGCGTGTTTTGAATGTTACTAGGGGTGTCTAAGCCGAGTAAGTACTCCGAACCTAGAAACTTCTCTTTACTCGATTTGATTGAGTACTGTTTGATTGACAAGCCTAAGACCCAATTGAGAAAATAGAGTACTTGGTCAATCGCCAAGTACTGCAACAAAAAACCAGTTAACAGAAGACAATAATCTATGACCGACATTCAGCATATCCAAGATTTTCTACCCTGTGCCACGCCCGACAAATGGCTAGAAAATGCCCTGGATAACCAAACCCTGATGTTAGTCGACCATGCTAACTGCGAGAAAAAAGCTGCCAGTACAGCGTTAAATCTGATTTACCGGTACACCGACAATTTCGAATTGCTAACCAAAATGTCACGGTTAGCGAGGGAAGAGATGCGTCATTTCGAACAGGTGATCAGCATCATGAAACGCCGCAACATACCCTATCTGAATATCACGGCCTCCCGCTATGCAGGTGGGCTGCGAGAGCAGGCCCGAGCCAACGACCCCGGCAAGTTGGTCGACGTACTCGTTATTGGGGCATTAATCGAAGCGCGCTCCTGCGAACGCTTCGCTCGACTGGCTCCTTTTTTAGATGATGAGCTAGAGCAGTTTTATACCTCATTGCTAAAATCAGAAGGGCGGCACTATCAAGACTACATAGGTCTAGCGCGCAAGTTTGCCGGTGATGACAATGTCGATGAACGTATTGCTCTTTTTTCTGCACGGGAAAAGCAATTAATAGAAGAGCCCGATACAGAGTTTCGTTTTCATTCCGGGCCCGTCCTATAACCTAAGCTGCTTTCTAGCTTTCTAGCTTTCTAGCTTTCTACCTACCTACCTCGACGGGGTAGATAATTGCACGTTAGGGCTAGTATGATCAGGAGACGCTCGCGCTTAATAAAAAGAGCATCTAATAAAAAGCGCACCTAATAATAAAAGCACCCAAGTGCTACCCAAGGATTCCACTATCATGACGTCTCATTATTTTAAGCAGCTGCTAGTTTGCGCACTACTGATTCCGTTTGTTGCCGGCTCTAGCCTAGTGCTAGCTAATTCGCCCAAAACAGATGTAGAAGTCGATGTAGAGTTAGACGAAGCCCCAGTCTGGGACAGCACCCAGCCCCAGCGAGAGACTACTAGCGTGTCGATCGACACCAACGAAAGCACCTGGTCCAACCTCAGTATTAGCCCCGATGGCGAGCGCATGGTCTTCGATATGCTGGGTGATATATACCAGCTGCCCCTCAGTGGTGGCGAAGCGATAGCATTAGTGCAGGGCTTTGATTGGAATATGCAGCCTTCTTATAGCCCCGACGGTAGCAAAATTGCGTTTGTCAGTGATCGTGATGGAGCGATTAATCTGTGGGTGATGGATGCCGATGGCAGCAACGCCGCGCAGGTGAGTACAGAGACTACGGCAATGATTCATACGCCGACCTGGAGTCCCGATGGTAACTATATTACAGTGACCAAAGGCTTTATGTCAGCTCGCTCGATCCCTGCTGGTGAGATTTGGATCTACCATAAGTCTGGTGGTGATGGGGTTATGGTCAAGGGGCGCGAGCATGCAGAACACAGCCAGAAGTCCTCGACAGACCCAGCGTTTTCTCCTGATGGCCGCTACCTTTATTATTCCAAAGACATTACCCCGGGGCGGGTTTGGGCCTACGGCAAAAACTCCACCACCGAGCTATTTAATATTATGCGCCACGACCTAGAGTCTGGTGAAGAGACAGATTATATAGGTGGGGCTGGTGGTGCCATAGTGCCCACGCCGTCACCGGATGGCCTGTCCATGGCCTACCTGAAGCGCGAGGACACCAAGACAGTTCTCTATCTCAAAGATTTGAAAAGCGGTATCGACCGACGCCTCTACACCGAGATGGAGCGTGACCATCAAGAGACCTTTGGCTCCGAGGGCAACTATGCCTATTTTGATTGGACGCCAGATGGCCAGCACATAGTGTTTTGGACCGGGGGCAAGTTCCATAAGCTCAATGTCCGCAGCTTAGAAAAGTCTGTTATTGCCATGCACATTAGCGCCGAAAAAACTGTTCAAAAGGCAGTGCGCTTTGCGGTCGATGTGGCTCCAGATACCTTGGATGTCAAAATGCTGCGTTGGGCGAGCCTATCTCCCACGGGCGATCGTGCTGTCTATCAGGCGCTGGGTAAGTTGTATGTGCGAGACATTAAAAGCGGCAAAACAAAACGCCTAACCAAACAAAATGATCATGACGAGTTCTACCCAAGTTTCTCCCTAGACGGCAAGCGCATTGTTTATACCAGCTGGGACGACACAGATCTGGGTGCGGTAAAAGTGGTGAGAGCCAGTGGCGGTAAAGGCGCGACTATTACTACCGAGCCGGGTATCTATGTGGAGCCCAAGTTTTCGCCCGATACTAATAAGGTGGTTTTCCGTCGTTTGACTGGCGGCTACATACTGTCATCAGAATGGTCCATGGAGCCGGGTATCTACTTAGCTGATCGCTCTGCCAAAACCATGGAAAAGATTTTAGACAATGGCTTTAACGCTCACTTTGCCAAAGACCCAGAGCGACTTTACTACACAAATTATGTGCCAGACAGTAAGGGCACAGAGCTGGAGTTATTGAGTGTAAACCTAGCAGGTGACGACGAGCGCAAACTGCTTAAGGGTAAAAATATTACCGAATATCAGCTGTCGCCTGACGCACAATGGGTGGCCTATACCTATCAAAATAATGCTTATATAGCAGCGTTATTACAAACCGGAATACAGCAAGACCTGTCTGCAATGACTGGCGGTTTACCTGCCGCTCAGGTGTCTGCGCGAGCGGGAGAATATCTTCACTGGTCGGCCGATAGCCGCAGTTTGAACTGGTCCCATGCCGCTACCCTGTATCGCCGCGACCTGAAAGATGCCTTTGCCTTTATGGGTGGGTCTTCCGAAAAATTGCCAGACACCTTGCCTGAAACATTGCCCGAGCCAGTGGCCGAGGGCATTGATTTAGCCTTTAGCTTGGCCGCTGATAAACCGTCGTCGACTATTGCACTGGTGGGTGGCCAAGTAGTGACCATGCGCGATGCCGATAATAGCCGTGAGGTCATTGAGAACGGCGTAGTGATTGTTAAGCACAACCGCATTGTGGCTGTTGGCACAGCCGGGGAGATTGTTATTCCTGCTGGTGCTAAGCAAGTCGATGTAACAGGCAAAACATTAGTGCCTGGGTTAATCGATGCCCATGCCCACGGCCCACAGGCCAATGAAGAAATAGTCCCCCAGCAAAACTGGAAGAACATCTCTAGCCTCGCCTTTGGTGTGACCACGGTCCATGACCCCTCCAACGATAGCTCCGAGATTTTCTCCGCCTCAGAAATGCAGCGTGCTGGCAAGATTCTAGGCCCGCGTATTTTCTCTACAGGTACCATTCTCTATGGTGCTTATTCCCCCAATGTTCATGCCACTATCGACAGCTACGATGACGCAGCCTTTCATTTACAACGCATGAAGGACATGGGTGCCGTCTCGGTGAAGAGCTACAACCAGCCGCGCCGCAGTCAGCGCCAGCAGGTGCTCAAGGCGGCCAATGATCTTGGTGTCATGGTGGTACCAGAGGGGGGCGGTAAGCTCTACCAAAACATGACCATGATGGCCGACGGCCACACAACCCTAGAGCACTCTTTAAACATTGCCACAGGGTACAGCGACCTAACCCAATTTTGGAGCCAGACCGGCATGGCCTACAACCCCACTCTGGTTGTGTCCTATGGTGGCCTTGAAGGCGAGCGTTACTGGTATGACCGTACCAATGTATGGGAGAACTCACGCCTGATGCGCTATGTACCGCGCTACATAGTTGAGCCAAGATCAATACGCCGTGTAAAAGCCCCCGACGACCATTACAACCACCTTAAAGTGGCCAGCTATGCCAAGCAGTTGCGGGACGCAGGTGTGCGGGTGCTAATTGGTGCCCATGGTCAGCGGGAAGGGTTGGCTGCCCACTGGGAGATGTGGATGCTTAACCAGGGTGGGTTTACCCCTTGGGAATCACTTAGAGCCGCCACATTTGATGGAGCCATTGCTCTGGGTATGGACGGCGATCTAGGGTCGATTGAAGTGGGAAAATTAGCCGATATCGTTATTATGGACGGCACGGTTCTAGATAACATTCGCCAGTCAGAGATGGTGTCCCATACTATGATCAACGGTCGGCTTTACGATGTTGCCGATATGACCGAGCAGGTCAGTGGTAACGCCAAGTTAGAGCCTCTATTTTTTGAACGTTTGGACGTAAATGCCATGCCCGCTGCAACTGCTGCGGCTGTGGCCAAAAAAGCAACCAGACATCATTGGCAGCATTAAATTTTACTAAAATGATAATAAAGGAACACTGAGCATGATAAGTAAACGACTGACCTGGTTAATGGCCCCATTGCTAGCATCACTTTTAGTGCTAGCAGGCTGCGAAAAGGCACCCACCCCCTCGGAGCAGGCCAACGTGCTCTTCGATGAGCTATTTATGGAAGACCTGAGGGAAAGCCCCGAGTACATGACCTACCTAGGCATGCGTGAACGCTACGATGAATGGGATGACTACAGCCAAGCCGCCACAGACAAGTCTATTGCCCGCAGCGAAAACCATCTCGCTCAGTTGCAGGCTATAGATGCTAGTACTCTGGATAAGAGCACTGCGTTAAGTCTTGCTCTGTACACCCAGCGCCTCGAAAACGGTCTGGCAGATGTGCAGTGGCGTTACCATCGCTACCCAGTGAACCAAATGCGCGGTATGCATGCGGGAATCCCGAGCTTTATGATTAACCAGCATCTAGTGGCCAATGTAGAAGAAGCCCAAGCTTATATTGCCCGTATTAAAGGCACTGAGCAGTTGCTGGCTGACGTCATAGTCGATCTCAACCTAAGAGCCGATAAAGGTGTTATTGCCCCTGAGTTTGCCTTCTCCCACAGTATTCGTGATAGCCGCAACATTATTGCTGGTATAGGTATCGCTATAGAGGGCGATGATGCTGAAGAAAACCCCATTCTCACCGACTTTAAGGGCAAAGTAGCCGCTCTTGAACTGGGTGCTGAGGTTGAGGCTGATCTTGTGGCCCAGTTAAACACTGCGCTAGCAGAACAAATGGCTCCGGCCTACCTCAAGCTTATTGCTACGTTGCAAGACTTGGGCGAGCGCGCTGGAGGCAACTTTGGAGTAGGGCGTCTACCCGAGGGTATCGCTTATTACAATAATCGCCTCAAGCGTATGACCACCACCGATCTTACCGCCGATCAAATCCATGAGTTAGGTCTTCAAGAAGTGACTCGTATTCATGGAGAGATGGGGCAGATCATGCAGTCTGTCGGCTTTGAAGGTGACTTGCAGGCATTCTTTGAGTTTATTCGTACCGATGAGCAGTTTGCCTTTGGGGACACGGACGAAGGCAGGGCTGCTTATATTGCCGATGCCACAGCGTTCATCGATAACATGAGAACCCGCTTAGACGAGCTATTTTTTACCAAGCCTAAGGCACCTCTGAAGGTAAAAGCGGTTGAAGCATTCCGTGAGAAATCAGCGGGTCGTGCTTTTTATCAGCGCGCAGCGCCAGATGGCTCTCGTCCCGGAACCTACTATGCCAACCTGTCCAATATGGACGACATGCGCAGCTATGATTTAGAAGCGCTGGCTTACCATGAAGGTATTCCTGGCCACCATATGCAGGGGTCCATTAGCCAAGAGCAAACCGGTTTGCCTAAGTTCCGTCGTTATGGCGGCTACACGGCCTATTCAGAAGGCTGGGGACTTTATTCTGAGTACATTCCTAAAGAGATGGGCCTTTACGAAGACCCTTATTCTGACTTTGGTCGTTTGAGCATGGAGCTGTGGCGCGCCTGTCGTTTAGTCGTAGATACAGGCTTGCATGCCCAGGGCTGGAGCCGCGAGAAGGCCACGTCTTATTTGACGGCTAATACCGCCAGCAACGAAAGCGCCAACCTAAAAGCCATTGAACGCTACATGGTTATGCCGGGTCAGGCGACTGCCTACAAGATTGGTATGCTTAAGATTCTAGAGCTCCGTGAAAAAGCACGGGCAAGTCTAGGGGACAAGTTCGATATTCGCGCCTTTCATGAAGTGGTGTTGAGTAACGGTGCTGTGCCATTAAATGTATTGGAAGATCTGGTCAATGACTGGGTGGCTTCAACGCAGGGCTAACATTCCCAAACCTGTGTGCTGTTAGATTAAGCAAGACACAAAAAAGGCAGCCTAGGCTGCCTTTTTTGTTGCAGGTTTTAAACCTGCTGCTTTCTGTTAATGCTTACTGCTAATGACTAGTATGAGCAGCCTAGCGATCTTCAACCGGCGTGTAAGGGCGAACATCAGAGCCAGTGTAAAGCTGACGTGGACGGCCAATACGGTACGGGTGAGTGATCATTTCGTTCCAATGTGATATCCAGCCAACGGTACGGCCAGTGGCAAAGATTACAGTAAACATCTCAACCGGAATACCCAGAGCCTTAAGAATAATACCGGAGTAGAAATCGACGTTCGGGTAGAGTTTCTTGCTGACAAAATACTCATCTTCGAGGGCGATCTTTTCCAGCTTCTTAGCAAGGCGGAACAGTGGGTCGTTTTCTAGCCCCAACACTTCCAGTACTTCATCGCAGCTCTCACGCATGACTGTCGCGCGGGGGTCGTAGTTCTTGTAAACCCGGTGACCAAAGCCCATCAAACGGAATGGGTCATTCTTGTCCTTAGCTTTAGCGATATATTCTTCAATATTGTCTTCGTGGCCAATCTCTTCAAGCATGACCAGTACGGCTTCGTTAGCACCGCCGTGGGCAGGTCCCCAAAGGGCAGCAATACCAGCAGCTATACAGGAGAATGGGTTGGCACCAGAAGAGCCAGCCAGACGCACTGTAGAGGTTGATGCATTCTGTTCATGGTCTGCGTGCAGTAGGAAGATACGGTCCATAGCTTTCGCAATGGCTGGCTTCACTATATAGGGCTCGCAGGGGGTGCCAAACATCATGTGCAGGAAGTTCTCTGAATAAGACAGAGAGTTATCTGGGTACATAAAAGGCTGGCCGCTAAAGTGCTTGTGACACATAGCTGCAATAGTTGGCATCTTGGCAATCAAACGGTGAGCAGAGACTTTTCTGTGCTCTTCGTTAGTGATGTCCAGTGAGTCGTGGTAGAACGACGACATTGCGCCGACTACGCCACATAACATAGCCATCGGGTGAGCGTCGTAGCGGAAGCCGCTAATAAACTGCTCGATCGAACGGTTAACCATGGTGTGGTTGGTAATAGTGGTTACAAACTCTTCTTTCTGCGCAGCGTTGGGTAGTGCGCCTTCTAAGAGTAGGTAGCAGGTTTCGAGATAGTCTGACTTATCGGCTAACTCTTCGATAGGGTAGCCGCGGTGCAAGAGCACGCCTTTGTCTCCATCGATAAACGTGATGTCAGATTGGCAAGCTGCTGTCGCAGAAAAGCCCGGATCATAGGTAAAGAACCCGTGGTTTCCAAGAGAGCCAATATCGATTACGTCCTGTCCTCTGGTTCCTTTTAGAATGGGCAGTTCGATTGGCGTTTCGCCGTCGATGATTAGAGTTGCTTTGCGATCGGTCATACAGAGTCCTCAGAAAACCTTTTATTAGATGGGGATAAAACGCGTGTGCAACTATAGGTGTTCAGGCCAAATTGTCAAGATTATCCAGCCGGCGAAAAAGGTATTACCCGTTATTTCAAGGGGTTAGCGCTGTTAGATATACCCATCATTCAACCAGTAAATGCCTCGCCACCCTGCACTAACCGTACACATTAATGAGCGTTCATAAGTTGAGAATGGTCGGTCACCGATTTAATAGGGGTGTAACCGCATTCTGAATTGAATTTAGTGGCTCATGTAACTATAATCTCGCGCCATCAATTGGCTGCTCTGAGCAGTTACCATCTAGGCTGTTTTTGTCCAAGCTTGAGTCGCAGCTGTTTGACTTAGCTTTATTTAGCTTAGCGTTTATTTAAATCCAATTCCGTTGTTACGGATCAAATTTTTAAGGTGCTATCTGCCGTGGATAAAAAAAGACCAGTAAATCTCGATCTAGGGACTATTAAGCTTCCGATCACTTCTTATGTGTCGATCTTACACCGGGTTTCTGGTGTGATCATGTTCTTCACACTGGCAGTTTTTCTGTGGATGCTCGATACCAGTCTGGCGTCAGAGCAGAGCTTTAACGACCTCGCGGCTATGTTTGCCAACCCCATTTGCCAATTCATTATCTGGGGTAGCCTCGCTGCGCTGGCTTACCACGCCGTTGCTGGAATTCGCCATATGATTATGGATTTTGGTGTCGGAGAAGACTCCTTTGCCAGTGGCCGCAACAGCGCCTGGGCAGCAATGATCGTTGCTGCATTGGTTATCGCATTAATTACCTGGTGGATTCTATAATGGTTACTACAGTCACAAGTCTGGGCCGCAGCGGCCTGTCCGATTGGATGATTCAGCGCGTCAGTGCTTGGGTTATGACAGCCTACTTAGTATTTATTGTTGGCTACTTTTTCGCTAACCCCAATTTAGACTATGCCCAGTGGTCAGAGCTCAATAGCTCGCTGCCAATGCGCATGTTTAGCCTTATCACCATACTGTCTATTGCGGCACACGCATGGATCGGTCTCTGGTGTGTTCTTACCGACTATATAACGGTGAGATTGATTGGGCCAAAGGCAACGGCCATCCGTATCTTTTTTCAGCTGGGCATGATTGCAGCTTCCTTGCTTTACGTGGTCTGGGCTATCGATATTCTTTGGGGAATCTAAGTAAATGTCTAACATTAGAACAATGAGTTTTGATGCCGTAATCGTCGGTGGTGGCGGTTCTGGTATGCGCGCCGCACTTCAGTTGGCGCAATCTGGTTACAAGACAGCAGTAATCACCAAGGTATTTCCAACCCGCTCACACACAGTGTCAGCCCAGGGCGGTATTACCTGTGCAATTGCCAGTGATGATCCCAATGATCAGTGGCAGTGGCATATGTATGACACCATTAAAGGCGCGGACTTTATTGGTGATCAGGAAGCGATTGAGTATATGTGTCAGACAGGTCCAGAAGCGATCTTTGAGCTGGAACATATGGGTCTGCCATTTTCTCGTACCGAAGAAGGGCGTATTTATCAGCGTCCTTTCGGCGGCCAGTCTAAGGACTTTGGCAAGGGCGGGCAGGCTGCTCGAACCTGTGCGGCAGCTGACCGAACGGGTCACGCGCTGTTACACACCCTGTATCAGGGCAACCTAAAAAACGAAACTGTGTTCCTTAACGAATGGTACGCAGTAGATATTGTTAAAAATTCTGACAACGCTGTAGTAGGTGTTGTGGCAATTAATATCGAAACCGGTGAAACGGTTTATGTGAAATCTAAAGCCACTGTATTTGCAACAGGCGGAGCAGGGCGTATTTACGCCTCAACGACCAACGCACATATCTGTACCGGTGACGGCATTGGTATGGCACTGCGTGCGGGCTTCCCAGTTCAGGACATCGAAATGTGGCAGTTCCACCCAACCGGTATTTACGGCGCAGGCACCTTGGTGACTGAAGGCTGTCGTGGTGAAGGTGGCTATCTGATCAACAAAGACGGCGAACGCTTTATGGAGCGCTACGCCCCCAACGCCAAAGACTTGGCCGGCCGCGATGTGGTTGCCCGTTCTATGGTGCTGGAAATTTTGGAAGGTCGTGGCTGTGGCCCCGATGGCGACCATGTTTACCTCAAGCTCGATCATTTGGGTGAAGACACATTGAACGCCAAGCTGCCAGGTATTTTGGAGCTGTCTCGCACCTTTGCTCACGCTGACCCAGTGGTTGAGCCCATTCCCGTTGTACCTACCTGTCACTACATGATGGGCGGCATTCCGACTAATGTTGATGGTCAGGCACTGACAATCGATAAAGAAGGCAACGACGAAGTGATCGAAGGCTTTTATGCCTGTGGTGAAGCTGCCTGTGTATCCGTGCACGGCGCCAACCGTTTAGGCGGTAACTCGCTACTAGATCTAGTGGTCTTTGGTCGCGCTTCCGGTATGTTTATTGAGAAGCAGCTCCGTGAAGGTATTAACCTCAAAGACGCCAGCGAAGAAGATATTGAACGCGCTTTGACTGGTCTCAATAAGCTCAACAACTCAACTGGCGGCGAAAAAGCTTCTGTGTTGCGTGCCGAGCTACAGACCATTATGCAGAATTACTTCGGCGTATTCCGTCGCGGTGATTTCATGCAGGAAGGCATTAAGAAATTGGCAGAGCTGCGCCCACGTATTGAAAATGTTGCTCTAGAAGACAAGAGTAACGCCTTTAACACGGCGCGTATTGAAGCCCTAGAGCTGCAAAACCTGCTAGAGGTTGCCGAAGCGACTGCCATTGCTGCAGAGGGTCGTACCGAAAGCCGTGGCGCCCATGCTCGTGAAGACTTTCAAGAGCGTGATGATGAAAACTGGTTGTGCCACTCGGTATATTTCCCGAAGAGCAAAACCCTCGGCAAGCGCGGAGTTAATTTCACTCTGAAAACTCGCGAAGCTTTTGAACCTTCAATCCGTACCTATTAATAGGGGCTGACAGAATTATGTTGAATGTAAGTATTTATCGCTACAACCCAGAGATCGACTCTGAGCCTTATATGCAAGACTTTAAGGTCGATACCCAGGGTAAAGACGTGATGGTGTTGGACGTACTTGAGAAGCTCAAGACAGAAGACCCAACGTTGTCATTTCGTCGCTCGTGTCGCGAAGGCGTCTGTGGTTCTGACGGAGTTAATATCTCTGGCAAGAACGGCTTGGCCTGTATTACACCGCTTTCAGAAGCTGTAAAGGGCAACAAGCTGATTATTCGCCCGCTGCCCGGTCTGCCGGTGATTCGTGATCTGGTGATCGATATGAGCCAGTTCTACGCTCAGTACGAGAAGATCCAACCCTACATGATCAACAACACGCCAGCGCCTGCTATTGAGCGTTTGCAGTCACAGGAAGAGCGCGCCAAGTTGGACGGTCTTTATGAGTGTATTCTGTGCGCATGTTGTTCCACAGCTTGCCCATCGTTCTGGTGGAACCCGGACAAGTTTATTGGCCCATCTGGCTTGCTACAGGCTTATCGCTTCTTGGCCGATAGTAGAGACACTGCAACAGAAGAACGTCTCGCAAACCTAGACGATCCGTTTAGTGTTTTCCGCTGTCACGGCATTATGAACTGTGTTCAGGTCTGCCCTAAAGGCTTGAACCCGACTAAGGCAATTGGTCATATTCGCAGTATGTTGATCAGAAGCGCGACCTAAGCCTTAAACTTATCAGCTAAATAGCCTTACCTCAGGGTTTAATAGCACCAAACGGCCAGTTTTTACTGGCCGTTTTGCTAAATGCGGTTTAGAATAGCGCGCAATAATTTAGCCGTGATACAGCGTATTTATATGGGGAATATTAGTAATGCCTGAGGGCTTAATGGAGCAGTTTTTACGCTCCTCACACTTTTCTGGTGGCAATGCCGCCTATATCGAAGAACTCTACGAGACCTACTTGCACGAGCCTAACAGCGTGCCAGAGGAGTGGAGCAGCTTTTTTGACTCTCTACCGCGGACTAATGGGTCAGTTACCCCCGACGTTTCTCACGCGACTATTGTTCAGCATTTTGAGCTACTCGGCCGCCGTCAGGCGCGCCCGACCCCTGCACCCGGTTCTGGTGGTATTCACCTAGAGCACGAGCGCAAGCAGGTTAAAGTTGTTCAGCTCATCAGTTCTTACCGTTTCCGTGGCCACCAAAAAGCCAGTCTTGATCCTTTGGGATTAATGATTCGCGAAGACGTGCCCGATCTGCACCTGCACTTTCATGGTCTGACCGAAGCGGACATGGATACCACATTCCAAACTAGCCCCCTTTACATGGGCAAGCCTGAAGCGACCCTACGAGAAATCGTTGAGACTCTTGAAGAGACTTACTGTGGCCACCTAGGCCCAGAGTTTATGCACATCACCAGCTTTGCCGAAAAGCAGTGGTTGGCCCAGCGCTTCGAATCTGTGCGCTCCAAGCCCACATACGGCGATCAGGCACGCATCGACGTACTGAACCGTCTTACCGCAGCAGAAGGCCTAGAGAAGCATCTAGACTCCAAATACCCGGGCACCAAGCGCTTTGGTCTTGAGGGCGGTGAAAGCCTTATTCCTCTGCTGGACTGCCTGGTTAAGCGCTCTGGCGAGTACGGCTGTAAAGAAATTGTTATGGCCATGGCTCACCGTGGTCGCCTGAACGTGTTGGTGAACATTCTGGGTAAAAACCCAGCAGAGATGTTCGAAGAATTTGAAGGCAAGCGTTTGGTTAATACCTCCGGTGACGTTAAGTACCACCAGGGTTTTTCATCTAACGTGATGACTCCAGGTGGCGAAGTGCATATGGCACTGGGCTTTAACCCGTCTCACCTAGAGATTTCTTGCCCAGTTGTGGTGGGTTCTGGCCGCGCACGTCAGGACCGTCGCAACGACTCGAAAGGCGAGAAGGTTGTGCCTATCTTGATGCACGGCGATGCAGCCTTTGCCGGTCAGGGTGTCGTCATGGAGACTTTCCAGCTATCCCAGACACGCGCCTACAAAACTGGCGGCACCATCCATGTTGTGATCAACAACCAGGTCGGCTTTACCACTAGCCGCCAAGATGACGCCCGCTCAACAGAATACTGTACCGATATTGCCAAGATGGTTCAGGCGCCTATTCTCCATGTAAATGGCGACAACCCAGACGCAGTGATGTTTGCGGCCATGTTAGCCATGGACTATCGCTACGAGTTTGGCAAAGACGTGGTTATCGACTTGGTTTGTTATCGCCGTCGCGGTCACAACGAGACCGACGAGCCCTCGTCTACGCAGCCGTTGATGTACGAGATTATTCGTAAGCATTCGACCACCCGCACTCTGTATGCCCAAAAGTTAGTCTCTGAAGGCGTTGTAGAGCAGGATCAGGCCAATGAAATGGCCAACGACTACAGAACCAGCCTAGATAACGGCGACTTTGTGGTACACAATTTAGTCCGCGAGCCAGACACCAGCCTGTTTGTTAACTGGGAGCCGTACCTAGGCCATGACTGGCGCACGCCAGCGACAACCGGGCTAGACATTCAGGCATTGCAAGAAGTCGCCGCCAAGATTACCCATATTCCAGACGGCATTCAGGTGCAGCGTCAGGTTGCTAAGATCTATGATGATCGCCGCAAAATGGCCGGTGGTGCTCTACCTCTAAACTGGGGTATGGCTGAGCTTCTGGCCTACGGCACATTGCTCCACGAAGGTTTCCCGATCCGTATTACGGGTCAAGACGTGCGTCGCGGTACTTTCTCGCACCGTCATGCGGTTGTGTTTAATCAGAAAGACGGCGAAGCCTATTTGCCGCTCACAAACTTATCTGATGACCAGCCACGGTTTGATATTTACGATTCTGTGTTGTCCGAAGAAGCGGTACTAGCCTTCGAATATGGTTATGCCACCACAGCGCCAGCCGGATTGATTATCTGGGAAGCTCAGTTTGGTGACTTTGCCAACGGAGCCCAGGTAGTAATCGACCAGTTTATTGCCAGTGGTGAGCACAAGTGGGGCCGTTTGTCTGGCCTAACAATGATGCTACCCCATGGTTTTGAAGGGCAGGGGCCAGAGCACAGCTCGGCTCGTTTAGAGCGCTTCTTGCAGCTCTGTGCAGAGCACAACATGCAGATATGTAACCCAACAACACCAGCGCAGATATTCCACCTGCTGCGCCGCCAGGCGATTCGCCCTATGCGTCGTCCGCTGGTCATCATGAGTCCTAAATGGATTCTGCGTCACAAGCTGGCCACCTCATCACTAGAAGATTTGGCCAACGAGAAGTTCTATGATGTTATCGACGATACCCTTGATCATTCTAAGGTACGTCGCGTAGTGCTCTGTTCGGGCAAGGTTTATTACCACCTACTCGAAGAGCGCATGGAGCGCGGTATCGACGATATCGCCCTCATTCGTTTAGAGCAGCTGTACCCGTTCCCTGACGAAGAGCTACAAGAAGTTCTGCGCCCTTACAGCAACATCGAAGATATTATTTGGTGTCAGGAAGAGCCCATGAACCAGGGTGCCTGGTATAGCAGCCAGCACCATATGCGCCATGTTATTCAGCGCTTAAAACCAGAATTACACCTTAGCTATGTGGGTCGCGAAAGTTCAGCGGCACCAGCAAGCGGGTACATGTCTGTTCATTTGGAAGAACAGAAACAATTTATTGATCAAGCACTCACAATAGACTTATAAAAGTAGGAATAGATTAATGGCCATTGAAATCAAGGCACCCACCTTCCCAGAATCTGTACAAGAAGGCACATTAGCGACTTGGCACAAAAACGTTGGCGACAGCGTTACCCGTGACGAGCTAATTGTTGATATTGAAACTGACAAGGTTGTGCTTGAAGTTGTAGCGCCGGCAAACGGCATTTTGACCGAAATTCTTAAAGCTGAAGGCGACCTTATCGAGAGCAATGAAATTATTGCCCGTATCGAAGAGGGCGCAGCGGCCGCACCTGGCACTGCCACACCAGCGGCAAAGCAAGAAGAAGCCGACATTCAGGTAGCAGAGTCTCTGGTTAACCCAGCGGCTAAAAAGCTAGCTGATGAGCGCAACATTGATCTGGCACAGGTCACTGGCACCGGTAAAGGTGGCAGAATCACTAAAGAAGACGTGGTTAACTTTAAGCCTGCGCCTGCGACATCTGCTGCCACTTCAGCTCCTGCTGCCACAGCAGTGCCTACCGAGTTAATGGAAGGCGGAGAGCGCGTAGAACGTCGTGTTGCCATGAGCAGAATGCGCACTCGCATTGCCGAACGTCTTCTTGATGTCACACAGAACACCGCTTCATTAACCACCTTTAACGAAGTGGACATGTCGGCCCTAATGGGACTGCGCAAACAGTACCAGGACGAATTTACCAAGACTCACAACGGCCAGCGTTTAGGCTTTATGGGTTTCTTTGTTAAGGCAGCCGTAGAATCGCTAAAGCGCTTCCCACTGGTCAATGCCTCTATTGATGGCTCAGACATTGTGTACCACGGTTTCCAGGATATCGGTGTTGCCGTATCCACCGACCGTGGCCTAGTAGTACCTGTTCTGCGCAATGCCGAGAACATGAGCATCGCGACTGTCGAGAGCTCTATTGGCGAGTACGCCGGTAAAGCACGCGACGGCAAGTTGAGCATTGACGAGATGACCGGTGGTACCTTCACTATTACCAACGGCGGCGTCTACGGATCATTGCTTTCAACTCCTATTATTAACCCACCACAGTCGGCAATTTTGGGTATGCACACCATCCAGCAACGCCCGGTGGCAGTAAACGGTCAGGTAGAGATTCGTCCTATGATGTATCTGGCACTGTCCTATGATCACCGTCTGATCGACGGCAAGGAAGCGGTACAATTTTTGGTTACGATCAAGCAGTTGATTGAAGATCCAGCTAAGATTTTACTTGAAATATAACACGTAAGTTACTGATAAATAGGTATTTAAATGTCTGATAAATATGATGTTGTAATCATTGGCAGCGGCCCTGCTGGTTATGTGGCCGCGATTCGCGCTGCTCAGCTAGGGCTCAAAACAGCCTGTATTGAGAAGTGGCAAAACGATGAAGGCCAGGGCGTTAACGGCGGCACCTGCCTCAACGTTGGCTGCATCCCGTCTAAAACATTGTTAGACAGCTCGTTTAAATATCATGAAGCCAAAGAAGAGCTCGGCATTCACGGTATCACTACCTCAGGCGTGACCATGGATATCCCTGCCATGCTCAAGCGCAAGAACAGCATTATCGATCAGCTCACTAGCGGCATCGCTGGGCTGTTTAAAGCCAATGGCGTTACTGCGCTATACGGCACCGGCAAGTTACTGGCCGGCAAAAAAGTCGAGCTGACTAGCAACGACGGTACTGTTTCTGTTATTGACGCCGACAACGTAATTCTAGCCTCAGGCTCACTGCCTATTGCGATTCCGGTTGCCAAAGTTGATGGCGATTTGATTCTGGATTCCACCGGCGCCCTAGAAATCGGCGAAGTGCCCAAGCGTTTAGGCGTTATTGGTGCTGGCGTAATTGGTTTAGAGCTTGGTTCAGTGTGGAACCGTTTGGGTTCGGAAGTGGTTCTGCTTGAAGCAATGGAAGACTTTTTGGCCATCATGGACAAAGGCATTGCCAAAGAATCCAAGAAAATATTTACCAAGCAGGGTCTCGATATCCGCTTGGGCGCTCGTGTTACTGGTACCGAGATTAAAGGCAAGACTGTCGAAGTCACCTTTATGACCACCGATGGCTCCGAGCACAAAGAAACCTTCGATAAGCTAATTGTCTGTGTAGGCCGCCGTGCCTTTACCGACGGCTTGCTGGCCGACGATAGCGGTGTGGAGTTAGATGAGCGCGGTACCGTGTTTGTTAATGACCAATGTGCCACCAACGTCTCCGGTGTTTTCGCCATTGGCGATTTGGTGCGTGGCCCCATGTTAGCCCACAAAGGTTCAGAAGAGGGCGTGATGGTTGTCGAGATTATCGCCGGCCACAAAGCCCAGATGAACTACGACATAGTGCCTAACGTTATCTACACCCACCCAGAGGTTGCCTCTGTGGGTCTCACCGAAGAGCAAGTTAAAGCAGCAGGGGAGCCTTACAATGTAGGTGCCTTCCCATTCGCAGCCAGTGGCCGTGCCATGGCCGCTAACGATACAGAGGGCATGGTAAAAATTATTGCCCATGCTGACACAGACCGAATTTTGGGATGTCACATTGTAGGCCCAAGTGCCGCCGACCTAGTACAGCAGGTGGCCATTGCCATGGAGTTTGGCTCAAGCGCAGAAGATTTAGGTATGACCGTATTTGCACACC
>CAJJAO010000022.1 GCA_905182265.1 gamma proteobacterium HTCC2207
ACATAAGATTTCCTCTTGGGGTTAAGCCTCCACATCCCCCAATGATCAACCAATATAAGCATGTTAATTTGCCGCTTAAAAGGCACCCAGAACATCGTGTCGGAATGTGTGTGTCGTTTAGTTTCAATTTACCGCTGCAAGGACATCCCTACAACGGCGCGCTTTATACCATAACCACAGAGCCATATAAAGCAAAAACGCACACAAACTACAACGACCTAACCGCCTCCTAGCCAAGCATTGGCGGGCAAAATGTTCACAATTGCAATTTCGCCTATGAAATTACCCCCAAACACTCCCTCAAAGGGTCATAGATGGGTACAATACTGCCATTATTAAGTCCCTTGAGATCAACAATGACTGTAGAGCTTCGTACCCCAGATCAAATTGCAAAAATGCGTGTAGCCGGCAGGCTGGCAGCCGAAGTGCTCGAACTAATCGGTGAGTATGTGGTTCCCGGCGTCACCACCGAAGAGCTCGACCGAATCTGCCATGAACATATAGTCAATGTACAGAAGTCTATTCCAGCCTGCCTAGGCTACCGCGGCTTTCCAAAATCTGTTTGCACTTCGGTCAATCAGGTCGTCTGCCACGGAATACCTGCCGACAAAAAGATTCTTAAGAATGGCGATATCATCAATATTGATGTCACTGTTATCAAAGACGGTTGGTACGGAGATACCAGTAAGATGTATCAAGTTGGCACTGTGGCCAGCCATGCCGAGCGACTTATCAAAGTATCCCAAGAGTGCATGTATAAAGGTATTGAAATGGTTCGCCCCGGAGTACGTCTGGGTGATATCGGCCATGCAATCCAAACCCATGCAGAAGCTAACTATTATTCCGTTGTCCGCGACTACTGTGGCCACGGCATAGGGCCTGAGTTTCATCAGGAGCCACAAATACTGCATTACGGGCGTCCCGGCACCGGACTCGAGCTTTTAGAAGGCATGACTTTTACCATCGAACCGATGATCAATGCAGGCAAGCACCAAACCAAGCTCAAACGTGATGGCTGGACCGTTGAAACTCTGGACGGGCGACTCTCATCCCAGTGGGAGCACACCATGCTAGTCACCGCAGATGGTGTTGAAGTATTTACCGCTCGCGGTGAAGAATCTTTCTAACTTTTGCCTCCTAAAGTCTATCCCTAGCCTGACTTTAGCCTGACTTTAGCCTGACTTTAGCCTGACTTTAGCCTAGCCCAAGTCTGCCCTTCAATCACAGCACGAGAATGTAAAACAATGTTAGCCAACACTGTAGCCCTCCGGCCCGAACTTATGAGCCCAATGTTCTTTGACCAAAAGCGCTTTGCCGCTGACTTGGTCGAAGGCGATCCTGTTACCGTGTTCCGCAACGCCCTGGCCGCTGCTCAAAGCCACTTCAATAATCGCTTTCACGAGGGTGAAGAAGTACATAGGCTGGTTAATGAAGCCGCGCAATTCGCTGATCTTATTCTTGACTATGCCTGGAGTCGCTTTGAGTGGGACGACAATATTAGTCTTCTTGCCGTTGGAGGCTATGGCCGCGGAGAGCTGCACCCGCATTCCGACATCGACCTGCTTATTCTGATGCGCCGCAATCGGCCACAAAAATATCGCGAGAGTATCGAACAGTTCCTAACTTTTTTATGGGATATTCAACTCAAGATAGGCCACAGCGTCCGCTCTCTCGCCCAATGCGTAGAAGAAGCCAAAGCCGACATCACCGTCGCAACCAACCTCATGGAAACCAGGCTGCTATGCGGCGATGAAGCATTGCGCGAAATAATGCTAAAAAAGACCGGGCCCAACAAAATATGGTCATCGAGCAATTTTTATCGCGGCAAAATTGACGAGCAAAGTGCCCGTCACCGCAAACACGATGATACCGAGTACAACCTCGAACCCAACGTAAAGGAAGCCCCGGGTGGACTGCGAGATATTCAGCTAATCAACTGGACCGCCAAGCGACACTTTCAAGTTGATCGACGCTCCCAGCTAGTGCATGCAGGGTTTTTA
Organism: gamma proteobacterium HTCC2207; assembly: GCA_905182265.1. Lineage (GTDB taxonomy): Bacteria > Pseudomonadota > Gammaproteobacteria > Pseudomonadales > Porticoccaceae > HTCC2207. The sequence goes on from CAJJAO010000022.1 coordinate 2,001, forward strand.
TCTGACGAAGAATATTTAACCCTACGCCGGGAAGAAGAATTTCTGTGGAAGGTTCGCTACGGCCTGCATCTTATTGCCGACCGCCCAGAAGAGCGCCTACTCTTTGATTACCAACGTAAGCTTGCCACCATGTTTGGCTATACCGATAGCCCAGGGCGACTCGGTGTCGAGAAGTTTATGCAGCGCTACTACCGCGCAGTGCTATCGATTCGCGAGCTCACCGATGTACTCTTACAGTATCTCGACGAAGCGATCTATCAAAAAGATAAAACTAAACGAGTGGTACCCATTAATGACCGTTTTGTCATTCGTGACAACTATTTGGATACCACCAGCGAGACAGTCTTTATAGATAGGCCCTCGGCCCTACTTGAACTCTTTGTCATTGCAGGTGAAAACGAAAATGTCACCGGCATTCGCGCCTCAACCATTAGGCAGATTCGCCTGCATAGAAATTTGATCAACGACGATTTCAGAGCCGACCCTGTTAATCGGGAACTCTTTATGCGCCTACTGCGGGCTCCCTACATGCTGTCAATCCAGCTACAGCGTATGAATCGCTACGGCATTCTCGGCAGTTATCTTCCCGAGTTCGGAAAAATTGTCGGCCAGACCCAGCACGATCTTTTCCATATCTATCCAGTAGATGTGCACACGTTAGAAGTGGTGCGCAATATTAGGCGCCTGACTCGCCCGGAAGTCGCTGAGCAATTCCCTGTTTGCGCCCACATCTTTAAGAATTTACCTAAACCAGAACTACTTATTATTGCAGCTCTCTATCATGACGTGGCCAAAGGTCGTGGTGGTGATCATTCGATACTTGGCGCCAAGGACATTGCAGAGTTCGGCGAACGCCACGGTCTGCGATCTCAAGAAATAAAATTACTCCAATGGCTGGTTGAAAATCACCTTCTGATGTCCACAGTCTCCCAGCGGGAAGACACATCTGATCCAGACGTGATTTACAAGTTTGCCAAACACTGTGGTGACATGTGGCATCTCGACTTGCTCTATGTACTCACGGTAGCCGACATTAACGCAACCAACCCCAGGCTCTGGACAGACTGGAAAGGCTTGTTGATGCGCAACCTGTATTTCGAAACCAAGCGTGCACTGCAACAGGGCCTTGGTGTTCCCATCGACAAGTCAGATTGGGTCGAGTACGCCAAAACAGCCGCACTTCGCCTGTTAAATGAACAGCAGATTACCGAGCAGCAAGCACTTAGCGTGTGGAATGATGTCGATGAAGAATTTTTCCTGCGCGAGCGCGTCGAAGACATCGCCAGCTTTACTCAAGCGATTGCTGCTAACGACAATATCGACGACCCAGTTATTCTTATGCGAGATGTCGGCGTCGAAGTTCCTGTAGCCACACAAATATTTGTTCACGCCACAGATCAACAAAATATTTTTGCCATTATTGCGGCGGTACTAGACCAGCTGCAACTCAACATTCAGGACGCTCGATTACACACGACTAACGACAATCGTGCCTTTGATGTGTTCTATGTTCTGGACGACAATGACCAGCCTATTGGCAAAGACACTAACCTCTGCAAGTTGGTAATTGATACCATTAATCAAGGCATTACAGACCCCAGCAGTGTTAGCTTTGATATCTCGCGTCGCACCCCTCGACAGCTAAAAAACTTCACATTAAAAACTGTGACTTCTCTGGTCAATGACAGCGAAACCAATACCTCAATACTCGAAGTTGTTACGCCTGATCGCCCTGGGCTATTAGCGCATCTAGCTAGCATATTTTTGCGCTATGGGCTCAACCTTTACAATGCAAAAATTACTACTTTGGGCGAGCGTGTAGAAGATACTTTTTATCTGACTGATTACAACCACGAATCACTGACAGATGTAGGCTTTGGTGAAAATCTGCAGCAGACAATCTGTAATGAATTAGATTCTCGTAATATTCCAGACAAGCAGGATTGAGAAATGCCTACCAAAAAAACAAGCAAAAGTTTAGCGACCCAATTGCAGGCGTACAATGAACTCTAATTTACAGCAGCTGCACCCCTACCCCTTTGAGAAACTTAAGCAACTTAAGGCAGGCATCGAGCCACCCAAAGATTTAAGCCATATAGCACTATCTATTGGCGAACCAAAGCACCCAGCTCCAGAATTTGTCAAACAGAAATTGCGCGATAGCATAGACAAACTCGCCCTGTACCCAACCACCAAAGGCAGCCTAGAACTCCGTGAAACTATTAGCCGTTGGCTTGAGGTGCGCTTTTCGTTGCCCCACCTTGCCATAGACCCAGAGGCTAATGTGCTGCCCGTTGCAGGCACCAGAGAAGCATTATTTGCCTTTACCCAAGCGGTGATCGATACCAGCACCCATAAGCCTGTGGTGATCTCACCTAACCCGTTTTATCAAATTTATGAAGGGGCAGCCATACTCGCTGGCGCCGAGCCCTATTATCTCGACTGCCGATCTGAGTTAGGTTTTATTCCAGACTTAAGCACTGTGCCCGAAGTGATTTGGCAGCGCTGTCAGCTGTTACAGATTTGCTCGCCTGGCAATCCCACAGGCGCAGTCATGTCCCTAGCCGACTACGAGCAGGCCATCGAACTCGCCGATAAATATAATTTCATTCTGTCCAGCGACGAATGCTATTCCGAAGTCTATTTGCAGGAAGACAATCCCCCTCTTGGCCTATTAGATGCCTGCCAGCAATTGGGCCGTACAGATTTTAATCGCTGTGTTGTGTTTCACAGCCTGTCGAAGCGCTCCAATTTACCGGGTCTAAGATCAGGGTTTATAGCCGGCGACGCAAAGGTACTAGAGGCCTTTTTAAGTTACCGCACCTATCATGGCTGTGCTATGTCGCTCCCTATTCAAGAAGCCTCTATTGCAGCCTGGAGCGACGAGGCCCATGTTGTAACCAATCGCACTGCTTACCGAAAAAAGTTTGCCGCCGTCACCGATATTTTGCGCGGCACCTTAGAGTTTACGGATCCTAATGCCAGCTTTTATCTGTGGCCAAAAACGCCCATAGACGATGAACAATTTGCTCGCGGCCTTTACGCCCAACAAAATGTTACCGTGCTACCTGGACAGTATTTGTCACGACAGACAGCCACCGGTAATCCCGGACAAAACCGGGTGCGCATGGCCCTAGTCGCTGATATCGATGAATGTATTGAAGCCGCTAAACGTATTGTGCGCTATGTCGAAAGTCTCTCTGAATGAAAAAAATTAGCAGCCATTCGATTAGCAAGAGGTCCCTAATGATTAAAACGAGGCCATCAGTATGCTGAAAAAACAGCGGGCAGAGTTTATTTTACAGAGACTTAATGAGCTGTACCCAGAGACTCCAGTGCCCCTCGACCATAACAATAACTTCGAGTTATTAGTCGCTGTTCTGCTCAGTGCCCAGTGCACCGACATTCGTGTCAATATTGTTACACCAGCCCTGTTTGCTCTTGCCGACAACGCCTCTGATATGCAGCACGTACCCCTCGACAGCATCTATAAAATAGTACGCCCCTGCGGCCTGGCTCCACAAAAATCAAGCGCCATATCCAAGCTGTCAAAAATCCTGGTGGACAACTATGGGGGCGAAGTACCGGATGACTGGACAGCTCTTGAGTCACTGCCGGGGGTCGGTCATAAAACTGCCGGAGTAGTAATGTCCCAGGGATTTGGCCACCCTGCCTTCCCTGTCGACACCCACATCCATCGTTTGGCGCAACGCTGGGGTCTTACCAAGGGTAAGAATGTAACCAAGACCGAAGCGGACTTAAAAAAACTATTTCCCCGTGAAGAGTGGAACGCGCTGCACCTACAAATTATTTTTTATGGCCGCGAGTTCTGCTCCGCCCATGGCTGTGATGGCCGAGTATGCGATATCTGTACCACCTGCTACCCCAATCGTAAAAACCCGTTTGTCGCGCACAAACCATGACAGCTTTGCTATGCTTAACGCTTGAGAGCTGGTCTTAAATATTTTAGATAGCCTTTTTTATTAGCTATTTTATCTAACAAGGAAGAACCAACGTGATAACAGTATTCGGCATCAAAAATTGCGATACCATCAAAAAGGCTCGCAACTGGCTCACCGACCATAGCATCGACTATCAATTTCACGATGTGCGCACCGATGGTATCGATGCTGAAAAAATCGAGTACTGGATCGAACAGGCTGGCTGGGAGAGCGTTTTAAATCGTCGTGGCACCACATGGCGCAAGCTCGACAGCAGTATTCAAGAGACCATTAATGCAGACACCGTAACCGCCCTTCTGCTAGAGCACCCGGCTATGATCAAGCGCCCGGTCCTCGATGTGGATGGCGCTATCACCATTGGCTTTAAAGCCGATCAATACCAAACAATTTTTAACTAATATTAAAGAGTAAATCCATGAGTAATCTATACAGTTTCGCTATAGGTGTTGGCACTAAAAATAGTCGCGGCGAATGGCTGGAAGTTTTTTACCCAGCACCATTATTAAATCCAGATACTACCCTTGGGGATATTCTCAAGGTTAGCTTAGGAATAGACTCCGGTGAAATTGAACCCAGCCTTGAACAGCTAGCGAGCCTGCAGTCGGCTCTGCGCCACAATGGCTTTACCGAGTTAGCCGCTGACATTGCCCTGCTGGCAGAGTCCAATCGTCCCGTGGTCGCAGTTATGTTGTCCCAAGACAGCGCACCAACCACGGTACCTGAAAGCTACTTAAAATTGCACCTGCTGAGTCATCGCCTAGTGAAACCCCATGGCACAGACCTTACCGGCATTTTTGGCGCACTAAAAAATGTTGCTTGGACCAGTGCTGGCGCCATAGACATTGATGAGCTGCCAGAGCGCCTGCTACAGGCTCGCATGGCAGGACAGGTTCTCAGCGTAAACTGTGTTGATAAGTTTCCCAAGATGGTGGATTACGTTGTGCCTTCAGGTATTCGTATCGCCGACCCCTCTAGGGTGAGACTGGGAGCCTATGTAGGTGAAGGCACCACAGTTATGCATGAGGGCTTTATTAACTTTAACGCCGGCACCATGGGCCCGAATATGGTCGAAGGTCGCGTTTCTGCAGGAGTATTCTGTGGAGCTGGATCTGACGTTGGTGGCGGAGCATCTATTATGGGAACCCTCTCCGGCGGCGGCAGCATGGTAATTGCCCTAGGCGAGAAATGCCTACTTGGTGCAAACTCTGGCCTTGGTATATCTCTCGGAGATCGCTGTACATTAGAAGCTGGTCTGTATATTACCGCTGGCACCATTGTCACTATGCTTGATGATCAGAAGCAGCCCACCGGCAAAGTAAAAGCTCGCGAGCTTTCCGGTAAAAGTGATTTGTTGTTTAGACGCAATTCGGTTACCGGTACTGTTGAATGCCTAACTAACAAGAGTGCAGTTGAGCTTAACGCAGCGCTTCACGCTTAAAATTATGCATAAAAAAATGGCGGGGAGTTTTGCTCCTCGCCATTTTTTTTGACCTATTTGACCTATTTGACCTATTTGACCTATTTGAGCTATTTGAGCTAAGTAGCCCCTCAGGTCTGATTAAGCACCCAAGATACTCTGTCCACAGACTCTCACCACATTGCCATTGATACCCGCAGCCTGAGGGCTGACAAAAAAGCCAATCACTTCTGCGACATCAATAGGTAAGCCGCCCTGTCCCAATGAAGAAAGTCGCCGGCCCATCTGTCGAGTCACAAAGGGAATCGCTGCGGTCATCTGAGTTTCAATAAACCCTGGCGCTACTGCATTAATTGTAATACCTCGTGAGGCGCAGGCTTGAGCTGAGGTCTCCACCATGCCAATCACCGCCGACTTAGAAAAGGCATAATTAGTCTGCCCAACATTACCGGCAATACCACTGATCGAGGCGACGCCAACAATTTTGCCGCCATTATCGAGAAGCTCTGTTTCAAGCAGTGCAGTATTAATACGCTGCACACTTCCCAAATTAACCTGCATGAGCATATTCCACTGGTGATCGGTCATGCGCGATAACATTTTGTCTCTGGTGACACCGGCATTGTGAATAATGCCATGGAGAGACGAAGTCTGAGCGGAACAAAAGTCCCGCAGAATAGTTGCCGCACCTTCGCTGGTGATATCCAAAGGTAGTGCCAACCCGCCCAGCCTTGTCATGGTGGCTCTAAGTTCCTCTTCCGCCTGGGGCACATCAACACCAATAACAATGGCGCCATCTCTGGCCAGCACCTCGGCAATCGCCAAGCCAATACCTCGCGCTGCACCAGTGACTACTAGCATCTTGCCAAGTAATGGCTGCGTCCAATCCGCCGCCATCGCCGCAACTGGTTTGCTGCTGGTTAATATCTGCGCATTCATAAAGGCAGAGCCACCAGAGAGTAGAAATCGTAACGGCGCTTCTATAGCAGTATCACCGCCATTATCGACCATCAATAAATTGGCAGTCGAACCATTTCGTCCAATCTCTTTAGCCAGTGATTTAATAAAACCATGCAGACCGCGCTGCACGGCACCCTGTTCAGAGTTGGCCGCCGCGCTGGGCTTTAAGCCAATCACAATGACTCGGCCACAGGCTGCCAGTGATTTGATATGCTGATGAAAAAATTCGTAGAGCTCTGTGCTTTGCTCCGCTGTGGCAATGCCAGAAGCATCATAAATAAGGTGGCGTTTTTCTGTGACAAGAGGGTCACTGATCTGCATGGACGTGTCCTGCAAAGAAGATCCAATTTGGTCGGCGAATAGAGCACCCAGACTAGCCCCTAAAAGTACCTGACCACTTAGCTTATGGGGTTGCTCTGGGTCCTCACGCACTAGAGCTACAGGCTCTGGTAATCCCATGGCAGAAAAGAGTTTTTTTCCCAGCGCCGAGTTGGCAAGTTCCAAATAGGTATCAGACATTATTATTTTCCTGAATTAATCATGATTTGCGGTCATTCTACTCCCAACCTAGATAATGGTATTGACCCGAATGACAGTTTTTTCATTATTACAGTCATTGGCTTATGTAGTCTAATCACCTATTCTTGAGAACATTCTTATATCACTAATAAAAACCAAACCACTGGAAAGCCATTATGACCAAGATTCGCAAAGTAGCCATCGTCGGCGGAAGTAGAATTCCCTTTGTTCGCAGCAATACTACCTACAGCGACGCGAGCAATATGGACATGCTCACGGCCGCCTTAAAGGGGCTTGTGCAGCGCTTTGACTTGGAAGGTGAACGTTTGGGTGAAGTCGCCGCTGGGGCCGTGATGAAGCATTCTAGGGATTTTAATTTGGCTCGCGAAGCAACCTTAGATTCTGGCCTGTCTCTGCAAACCCCAGCCTATGATGTACAGCAAGCCTGCGGTACTGGCCTCGAAGCCGCTATCTTGGTCGGCAATAAAATAGCCTTGGGGCAAATTGACTCTGGTATTGCGGGTGGCACAGATACAGCTAGTGATGCACCTATAGCCCTCAATGAAAAATATCGCAAAATGGTACTGCGCCTAAACCGTGCCAAAACTTTAGGCCAACGCTTAAAAGTACTGGCAAGTGTTAGGCCCAGCTTTATGGTGCCTGCCATACCAGCCAATGCCGAGCCTCGGACAGGGCTTTCTATGGGCCAGCACTGTGAGCTTATGGTTAAAGAATGGGGCGTTAGTCGTGAAGACCAAGATCAGCTGACCTATAACAGCCACCAGAATCTAATCGCAGCCTACGAGCGCGGATTTTTTGATGATCTTATTAAGCCCTTTAATGGTGTCAGCCGCGATGGCATTATGCGTGATACGCCTCTAGAAAAGCTGGCAAAACTCAAGCCCGCCTACGACCGTGAAAATGGCACATTGACCGCCGCCAACTCCACCGCCCTCACCGACGGTGCTGCCGCGGTTTTACTCGCCAGCGAGGAATGGGCCGCCGCGCGTAACCTACCAGTACAGGCCTATCTCACGCATAGCGAAGTAGCTGCGGTGGATTTCTATACAGAGGGTCAACAGAGTGAAGGCCTACTCATGGCCCCAGCTTACGCGGTGCCAAGAATGCTAGCTCGCGCTGGCTTAACATTACAGGATTTTGATTTCTATGAGATTCACGAAGCCTTCGCCGCTCAGGCGCTATGCACAATGAAGGCTTGGGAAGACGCAGATTTCTGCAAAAATAAACTCGGGCTAGACGGCCCACTAGGCAGCATTGATCGTTCAAAACTCAATGTAAATGGTTCAAGCGTAGCCACCGGTCACCCCTTTGCCGCGACCGGGCCAAGAATCATTGCGACATTGGCAAAATTACTGGAACAAAAAGGGAAAGGTAGAGGTCTTATTTCTATCTGCGCTGCTGGTGGCCAAGGTGTCACCGCTATTATCGAGAGATAAAGCCTATTTTAAGGCTGCGTATAGAGTCTCTTTCTCCCCCTCTGGGCCTTACTGTTGTGTCGTAAGGCCCTTTTTTTCGCCCCGATTTCTAACCACACTCACTAGAATCTAAAATCTAAAAGCTAAAAGCTAAAAGCCTACTAAATAGCCATGAGCCTAATAAATAGCCATAAGCCTGATAAATAGCCATGAGCAGACTAATATCCCTTATAAGCCAACAAGCACAAACAACAGCCCCGCAAGACTCGCCGCAATCAATGCGTAAGGCAGCTGACTCAAGGCATGCTCCATCACACCACTACCCGTGCTCTGGGCGACCAACACCGTTGAATCACTGTAGAAACAGGCGTGGCTGCCAAAAGAGCTCGCCGACAATAGTGCACCGATCATTAGTGGCATTGGCACATCCATAGCGACGGCTAAAGGCATTACGATGGGTATGGCAATAGCGAAAACACCCCAAGAAGACCCAGTGGCAAAGGCCACTAGCGCCATGGTAATAAACGTCACCAATGGCAACATTAGGGGAGACATCAATGGCGTCACCGAATCAATCACATACTGAGGTAGACCCAGTTGGTCATTGACTGCCTTAAACATAAAGGCAGTCACCACCACCGCTAGAGGCGGCAGCATAATTTTAAAACCATCCATTACGGCATCTAGGGCCGCTTTAAATGGTAATAGGTTTTGTAGCACCATCATGGGTACCGTAATCGCCAAGGTCACCATCACACCTTTGAGTAAATCAATATCGAAGTACCAAGAGAAACCAATTAACGATAGCAGTGGCAGCAAGAACGTCCACAGAGTTGCGCCCGTGTCGCTAGGGTCTGCACCCTCATCAAACTCAGTTACCTGTTCAAGTGCCAGAGTGCCCTTCTGGGCCATCGCCTCCGCACGCTTCATGGGGCCTATTAATGGCAACCGCCCAGTGGCCACCAAAGGTACTAGCATAATCGCGATCCAAGCGTAGAACATATAGGGAATGCCAGAAATATACATGCGCATACCCTCACCGGCTGCCGCAGTACCTGTATCTTCTAATAAGGCAGCAAAATAAACAGCCCAAGTAGAAATGGGCACAATCACGCAGGTGGGTGCTGCGGTTGAGTCAACCACATAGGAAAGCATAGAGCGGGATACTTTATAACGGTCAGTGACCTTTTTCATAGAAGAGCCAATGGCAATGGCATTGAGATAATCGTCTATAAAAATAACCATGCCTAACAGCCAGGTGACCAGCAAGGATTTATCCCGCGTATTGGCTTTAGCAGCCAAGGTGTTGGCAAAGGCGCTAGCGGCACCTGTTTTAATTAGCAGCATAATCAAACTGCCCATCAGGCCACAGACCATAATGACCCAACCGATGGTCTCATCCATCATAATCTCTAGACTGAGATCAGCCACACCGCCAATGACAGTAGCTGGGTTAATTAACAAAAGCCCGGCTATAACACCAGACAAAAGAGCCAAGATAGGACGGTGAGTCAGCACCGCAATGCTAATAACAACAACGGTGGGGATTAGGCTTATTGCACCGAAACTTTCCATTAACGACCTCTTTTTTCAATATGGGCTATACAGTTGTTTCCCTGACATTAGCACATAGTGTGGCCTATCACCCCTACCCCAAAGCTGTAGCTAAAAGAGCCTAATATTTAAAGCCGTGCTTTATTCGCATTGGCCGCAATTAAATCAACAAAGCTTGGCAACAGTTCATGGGGCAAGGTATGGCCCATCCCCTCAAACAACGCTAGCTGAGCATGGGTAATATGCTTGGCAGTATCTATACCGCCGCTCACGGGCACCAGCACATCCTGATTGCCATGAATAATCAATACCGGCGCAGTAATGGTGCTCAATAAATGGGCTCGTCCTGGTGCTGTGCGGATGGCCGCGATCTGACGCAGATAGCCTGCGGGGTTACTCGAACGTTTATGCTCAGCCTTGATTAAACTGCGCACATCGTCATCAGACATAGGGTAGGCAGGGCTGCCAATCATCTGCCAAATTTCCACCGAGTTATCCAATGCACTGCGCTCTTTGGTCACCGGTTTAACCATACTAGCAGCCACTTTAAGTGAAGACATTCCCTTACCGCGCTCGCCACTGGTAGACATAATTGAGCATAGAGATAAAATTCTATCGGGATACTTTGCGGTGACCAGCTGGCTGATCATGCCCCCCATAGACATACCCACAATATGGGCCTGTTGAATGTCGAGTGCGTCCAAGATACCTACAGTATCTGCTGCCATATCATCAAGACTGTAGGGTGCAGTCACCGGAATACCCAAATAATATTTCAGCAATAGACGGGCAAAGCCCGGCGCCTTAACTCCATCCATTTTGTCGGTCAGGCCTATATCGCGATTATCAAAACGGATAACGCGAAACCCTTTACTGACCAGCAGCTCACAGAGCGCTAATGGCCAGCGCACCAGCTGGTTGTAAAGGCCGGCAACCAGCAATATTGCTGGAGCAGAGGGGTCGCCAAACTCCTCATAGGCCATGTTCAAACCATTGGATTTTAGGTACTTGGTGGCATCTGTTTTCACGTGATTACTCGTCTATTTATTTACATAACTATTAACAAACTATTAACATAGCTATCAACACAACTATTAGCGTTACTGTTAGCGAAACTATTAACGTTACTAGTCGCGCAGCTCTCTGCGCAAGATTTTACCTACTGGAGACTTGGGCAGATCATCAGAAAACTCGATAATCTTGGGTACCTTATAAGCCGTAAGCTCCTGGCGACAGTGATCTTTGATTTCGGCTTCGGTTAACGCGGGATTACTGGACACCACAAATAGCTTAACCGCTTCACCGGTTTTATCATCCTTCACACCCACCACTGCGCATTCAATAATATCGGGATGGCTGTAAACAACATCTTCAATTTCGTTGGGATACACATTAAAACCAGACACCAAGACCATGTCCTTAATTCGGTCGACAATACTCAGGAAACCATCAGCTCCCCTCACCCCTACATCACCGGTACGGAACCAACCATCGGCATCAATCGCCTCTGCAGTAGCCTCTGGCCGCTGCCAATAGCCCTGCATAATCTGTGCACCGCGAACGCAGATCTCCCCACGCTCATCATGGCCAACGCTGGCACCTGTATCATCAACTAGCTTAATCTCCTGAGCAATCATGCTCTTACCTACTGTGCCAAGGCGTCTATTAGCCGGGCTATTACAGGTAAGTACCGCCGCCGTTTCCGAAAGGCCGTAACCTTCAAAAATTTTCGACCCAGTGCGTTCAAACCACTCGTCGGCAATCTCTTTAACCAATGCCGTACCGCCAGCAACAATCCCTTTTACAGCAGAGAAATCAATTTTATCAAAGTCAGGGTGACTCATCAGCCCCTGCAGTAATGTGTTCACACTGGCCATGCTGGTAAATTTATACTGCCGCATCAATGCCACCAGCGCATCTGCATCCCTTGGGTCAGGCACCAGCACCGATAGGCTACCAGCAATAAACCCACCGATTACATTCATGGTGAAGCCAAATACATGGTAGAGCGGCATAGGCGCAATTAAGATTTCATCGTCATCAGTCTCTTCAAAAACACTCAGCTTGGACATGCGACGCCCGGCGAATACATTACCGTGGCTTAACATGGCACCCTTAGCTGGCCCTGTGGTTCCGCCGGTATATTGCAATACCGCCAAATCATCCATGCTCATAATCACCTTGGGCATCACTAGATCAGCCCCCAGCGCCAAAGCATCGGGCAAGGTCACTACATTGGTCAAGCTTGTCTGTGGTGCGGGCTGCGCCTGCAACATATCCATTGCATGGGTAGCGATAACGGTTTCGATGCCAGTGTTAGGCACTACCTGTTCGGTCACCGGCAGCAAGTCACTTAACACTACCAGCGCCTTAGCTCCAGAGTCATTAAACTGGTGCAGCTGCTCGCGCGCGGTATACATGGGGTTGGTATTAACAACGGTTAAACCAATACGCAGTGCGCCCCACACAACGATAGGAAACTGGTTGATATTGGGTAGCTGAATCGCTATGCGATCACCAGGCTTTAGACCGCAAGACTCCGCCAAAAAGGCACCAAAATTACGACTATGGGCTTCTATATCGGCATAGGATAATGTCTGCCCCAAACAATGAAATGCGGGCTTTTTTGCAAACTCAGCGCAAGATTGATCAAAGGCATCCACCAAACTGGCATAGCCTTCTACATTTAGCTCAATGAGTTTTTGTTGTGCGAAAGAAAGCTTTGTAGAAGAAAGCTTTGTAGAAGAAAGCGTTGTAGACATATCGAGCCTATCCCTATTTTTATTATTATTTTTTATTATTCGTTAACCTAACAGCTTGAACTAAATCAGACTGCTATCTTATTACCCTAGAAATACCTTTGGAGATTTTTATTAGAGCTTTTCATTCGCGCTTTTCATTCGCGCTTCAATAACATTCATACTGTGCCCAATGTTTACGGAAGAACAATATTAAAGTTATCGTTAGACTCGCCCAGCAGCGAGAAAAACTTAATAAGCTTTAAGGCACTGCCCTCAACTTCTAAGTCATCAGAGGTCAACAAGCTCGCAATGCCTACTTGCTTCATCAGCACCTGAAAAAATAATTCTCGAGTAAGAATGACACTAGCATCTGCACTTTCATCATAGGGTAATTCAGAATAGTGCATTACGGAATTCCTAATGGTCAGAACAAAATTCTGATCAAGATCCCTGAATAACACATTAATTTTTAACCGCTCACCTGCAGCTTTTTCAGCGTCCAAACTTACAGATAACAGTTTCATGAACTCAATCAATGGAACCTGTAAAATAAACTCTCGAGAGGCCAGCTTAGTAAACCCTTCAACGGCCTTTCCCTTAGCAAGCTCTTGAGCACCGGATAAGTAAATATCTCTCCAGGGACCAGATTCAGCCTGGTAACCCATCTGACGATAGGCCTCGGCCAACATATTTCGCGCTTGCATATTATCTGGCTCAGCAAAAACAACATGGTTTAGAACTTCACCCACCCAGCGATATTCGCCTTTTTCCAGATAGAGTGCCGCCTTCTCAAGAACCGCATCCGATCCGCCCATAAACTCAACATAGCGCAGCGACGATTCAACTGGCGGCAGCGGATTAAGCTGTGCCGGGTTACCCTCATACCAACCAAAATAATGCTGATACACCGCCTTACTGTTATGACTCAAAGTGCCGTAATAGCCCCGAAGATGGAAATTTCCCGCCAGGGTTTCAGGCAGCTTTAACCGCTCGGCAATTTCTCTTGGCGTGTAACCAATATTGGCCAGACGCAATGTCTGGTCATGGGTAAACTTGTACATATCTTGTTGTTGCTGCATCTGGGTGATAATGCGATCGTGACCCCAGGTCGGCCAGTGATGACTGTTAAAGAACACCTCAACCTCATCAAGGCGATCTATGGACTGGCCAATATAATCACTCCACAACAGCGCATCGCGAACCTTGGCACCACGCAAGGTCAGCACGTTATGCATCACATGACTAAGAATTTCGGCACCACAAAAAGCCTTCCATTTGGGAAGATAAAAAGTCAGTTCCGCAGGAGCTTCAGTACCCGGCATATTATAAAAATCGAATTCAACACCATCGACAATCGTTTTACTTTCAGGCTGATCGATTACTACGGTGGGTGGAAGAATTGAAATGCTGCCAAAGATAACCTGCTTACCAAGACCCGCGTCCACATGGCCAGTGGCCGAACGTTCAAGCAGATCGCCAAACATATAACTGCCACGACGAGTCATGGTGGGGCCGGCAATAATATTCTCACTGGTGGCCTCTGCCATAAATCCAACAGGTGCAATAATCGGCACATTCTTGGCCACTGCTTCCTGTGAATTAATTAACGACAAGACGCCACCAAAATGGTCAATATGGCTATGAGTAAAAATGACACCGGTTAAATTGATTTTACCGAGGTGCAGCTCTGCAAAGTCCATGGCAGACTTTGTGGTTTCCAAGGTAGTCAGTGGGTCGACTAGAATCCAACCATTGTCACTTTTAATTAATGTACTGTTAGCAAGATCAAAACCGCGCAATTGGTAAATACCTTCATCGACTTTAAACAGTCCACGAATGTTATTTAATTTGGCCTGACGCCAAAGACTTGGGTTAACAGTGTCTGGCGCTTCACCCTGAATAAAATCATAGGCAGCCCCATCCCAGATCTGTATGCCACTAGCTGCAATAACAGAATCATTAGGTGCTTCGGCTACCATGCCGCGTCTTGCATCTTCAAAGTCTTGCTGATGATCAAGATCTAGGTTGTCGGCAAATTTCTGATTGGCGGCTATAGTGAATTTGCTTGCTTCCGATTTGGCGGTTTGTGACGCCTGCTGTGATTGTTCACAACCGGTAAATATTAGAAGGATAAAAAAGGAAAGTGCTAATTTACAGCTGAAATGTTTGTTCATATTGTGCTGCCCTTATTGTTATTTTTATCCCATCGAATAGGTTTGTAGCGTTGGCTGTAAAATCTGCTGATGAGGACACGCTGTAAATACATCCTTGTAAGCTCGGGTGCAGCATCCCTGCTGCACACGGTCCTCCTCAGCAGATTTCACACCCACCTTAGCATCACTATTTGTGCACTATTTTCAACAAAAAAACTTATTAAGTATCGCAATGGTGCGCATAAAGTTTAGACACAGGGATTCCCTTATAAAACCATATGCCGCATGGACGCGGCATCTGAGCTTACAGGGATGTATTCACAGCGTGTTTTATAAGGGAATCCCTGTGTTTAAACGCCACCGACTCTAAAAAGAACCCGGTGGCGCATTTAACATTTACTACATTACTTCTAATTCAAAAACGTCTTAAATTACAGTACTTCAAACAGACCAGCAGCACCCATACCACCACCAACACACATAGTGATAACAACGTACTTCTCGCCGCGACGCTTGCCTTCCATCAACGCATGCATAACCATACGAGCGCCACTCATACCAAATGGGTGACCGATAGAGATAGAACCGCCGTTAACATTCAAACGATCCATAGGAATGCCCAACTTATCGCGACAGTAAATAACCTGCACAGCGAAAGCTTCGTTCAACTCCCACAAACCAATATCTTCAATCTTTAGGCCATTGCGCTTAAGTAACTTAGGAATAGCGAAAACCGGACCAATACCCATCTCATCAGGTTCACAACCAGCAACAGCCATGCCGCGGTAAACACCAAGAGGCTCAAGGTTACGCTGAGAAGCCAAAGTGCCGTCCATCAAAACAACAGCAGCAGCGCCGTCAGATAGCTGAGAGGCATTACCACCAGTAATCGTGCCGCCATCGCGAACAGCCTTCAGACCAGAGAGACCTTCCAGGTTAGTACCAGGACGGTTGCCTTCATCTTTAGACAGAGTCACAACTTCTTCAGTCACTTCACCAGTTTCACGGTTAGTCACAAGCTTAGTAGCAGTAACAGGAACAATCTCATCTGCATACAGGCCAGCTTCTTGAGCCGCGGCAGTACGAGCCTGAGAAATCACTGAGTATTCGTCCTGGGCTTCACGAGAAATACCGTAACGCTTAGCAACAGTCTCAGCAGTGTCCAGCATAGGCATATGAATCAGAGGCGCATGCTTCATGGCCAACGGGTCCGCAACACGGTGAACATTGAATTTTTCATTTTGGATCAAGCTGATGCTCTCACAACCACCGGCAATAACCACTGAAGAACCGTCGTTAGTGATGTTGTTAGCACCGATTGAAATTGCCATCAGGCCAGAAGAACACTGACGATCAACTGTCATACCAGAAACAGAAACAGGCAGTCCAGAAGCCATAGCCGCTTGACGACCAAGGTTCATTGTCTGAGTACCCTGCTGCATAGCAGCACCCATGATGCAGTCATCAATCTCTGCGGGGTCAACACCAGAGCGTGTAACAGCAGCGGTGATTGCGTGGGAGCTCATAGACGGTGATTCAAGATTATTAAATGCACCACGAAAGGCTCTACCGATTGGGGTACGAGCGGCTGAAACTATTACTGCTTCTTTCATAAGGATTTCCTTTATTTATTTTTCTGTTATTTTTGATTTTTAATTTTAGGCTTTAAAACTAGGCACCTTTTAGAGCAGCCATCGCTTTGGTCAAAAACTTCTCGGTTTGTTTAGCACCAGACTCAAGAGCCTGATGATTTGCCGGGTCGCTGAGCTCATCCCACTTGGCCACGATGGCGTCGGGGCTCTGCTCGTCTACCGGCATAAAAATACCATCGGTCTCATACATGTTGGCCTTGGCATAACCGCCGGCTCCAGCACAAAGAATCGTTCTGGTTGGGGCTTTTTCGTCACAGAGAACTAGAGCTCCTGCGGTGACAGATTCTGCGGTCAGCAGTGCTAATATTTCTGGAGGCATAAGATCTTCGGTCATGCGTGTGCCAGCAGTAGGTGCCAGTGCATTAACATGGATATTGTTCTTGCCGCCCTCTAGGACCAATGTGTTCATAAGGCCCAGTACAGCCATCTTGGCAGCACCATAGTTACTCTGGCCAAAGTTACCGTACATGCCACTTGAAGAAGTTGTCATCACAATACGGCCGTAGTTCTGCTCGCGCATAATGTCCCATACAGCTTTAGTACAGTTGACCGAGCCCATGAGATGAACATCCATTACTAATTTAAAGTCGGCCAGATCCATTTTGCTAAATGATTTGTCACGCAGGATACCGGCATTGTTAATTAGGATATCGACACGACCCCATTTCGCCATTGCCTGGGCAACCATATCTTGCACTTCGTCAAAGTTGGCCACGTTGGCACCATGGGCAAAGGCTTCACCCCCAGCTGCTTCTATGATTGCAACCACTTCCATAGCTGCATCTGAAGAGGCACCAGTGCCATCTCTTGCTCCGCCCAGATCGTTTACCACGACCTTGGCTCCGCGCTCGGCTAGGGCCAGCGCGTGAGAGCGACCCAATCCGTTACCTGCACCTGTGACAATGGCGACTTTTCCGTCAAAATTAATGCTCATACTAAACTTCCTTAAAATTTGATTTAGCTTGCCGTCTGAATTAGCTTGCCACCTGGATTACTTGGCCATCTGAACGCTTAACCACTCGGCAACCAGAGCTGGCTTATCACCACCTTCGATTTCAACGGAGACTTCGACTTTAAAGTCGAACTGGCCTGGGCGCTTTTCAACGATCTCAGCAACTGTGGCATGACAGCGTATCTTGCTACCAACGCGAACGGGAGCAACAAAACGCACCTTATCAAAACCCTTGTTAACACCCATATAGATGCCTTCAATCAGCAGGTTGTAGCTCTCTGAGAAGTACGACAGCATCGACAGAGTTAAAAACCCGTGGGCGATGGTGCCACCAAAGGGAGTTTTAGCCGCTGCTTCTGGGTCAATATGAATAAACTGCCGATCTAAGGTGCACTCGGCAAATTCATTAACCTGCTGTTGGGTTACTTCGAACCAATCAGTGGGTTCGCAGACGTGGCCAATATATTGTTCGATTTCAGATTTCTTAATAACTTGTGGCATAAATTTGATCCTAGGTTAGTCTTATTTCTTGTCGCCAGCTGTTGATTCAGCGCCAGGTTAAATTCTGCCGGAGGAACTTGCCTCTCCGAACTTTTTGCTTCGGTATCATAAATGCTGGAGTGCACATGCCCTATCACTGGAACTGATTCCAGTCATCAGGTTTGATGCCTATGCTCTTTCTCTTCTTCTAAATCTGCCTTTGCCTTTGGGTTAGCGGCGACAGCTTTTGGTGTTTGCTTATGGACCTTACTTTTGGTGCTTATTTTTTAGCACTTATATATTGGCATTTATAATGCCATAAATGACAAGATCGCCCAATAGAAAAAAGGCAGCCATAGGGCTGCCTTTTTTGTTTTTATGACCCTGGAGTCAATTACCAGCCACAAGAGCGATCTTTATTCTGCTCTTTTAGCCAGACATTTAGCGGTGCAAAATAATCTGTGATGGCTTTGCCGTCCATTGCGCGCTGGCCCGTAATGGCTTCCATCGCATCAGGCCAGGGCTTACTCTGACCCATGGCCAGCATATTACTCAGCTTCTCACCAGCCGCTTTATTGTTGTAGATTGAGCATTCATGCAATGGGCCTTCCTGTCCGGCCGCTTCACAGAGCGCCTTATGGAACTGGAACTGCATAATGAATGACAAAAAGTATCTCGTATAAGGCGTGTTGCCCGGAATATGGTACTTAGCGCCCGCATCAAAATCCTGCTCAGAACGCGCCACTGGGGCTTCTATGCCCTGGTACTCTTCCCGCAGCTTCCACCAGCCAGCGTTATAGTCTTCTGGGGCAATTTCCCCAGAGAAGACCTGCCAGCGCCACTCGTCAATCATTTTACCAAAGGGCAAAAAAGCAATTTTCTCCAAAGCCAGCTTCATCTGCTTGTTGATAGTCGCTTCGTGGCCTTCGGTGATTTCACCCATTAAGCCTTTTTCCTGCAAATAACTCGGTGTCATAGACAGCTGAATCGTGTCACCAATAGCCTCATGGAAGCCATCATGCGCACCCCCTTTAAAGATTGAGGGCTGGTCTTTGTACAGCAGGTAGTAGTAGATATGACCCAGCTCGTGATGCAAGGTACCGAACTGCTCACCATTGACCTCGACACACTGCTTTACTCTCGGGTCATTGCCATTGTCGATATCCCAAGCACTGGCATGACAGACAACATTGCGATCCCGAGGCTTTTTGAGCATGGAGTTCTTGTAAAAGCTATCTGGTAGTGCCGGCATACCCAGAGAAGTAAAGAACCCCTCTGCGGTTTTAGTCATCTTAATCTCATCCCAACCCTGCGACTGCATGGCTGCGGTGACGTCCACAGGAGCTACGCCCGGAAAAGGCTCCATAATGTCGTAGATATTGTCCCAGGTTTGCGACCACATATTACCCAGCAAATGTGCGGGAATAGGCTTGTCTAGGGCCACCTTATCGGCGCCATAGGTCTCGCTGAGCTTTGCGCGCACATGACAGTGAAGCTCGTCATAAAGTGGCTTTACCTCATCCCACAGGCGACGCGACTCGATAGTGAAGGTTTTGCTGTCCATATCGTAGCCACCCTGCCATAGCTCCGCTAAATTGTCATAGCCGAACTCCTGTGCACCTAGGTTACCAATCTCAACAAAACGCTGATATTCCTTGCGATAAGGCGGCGATACCTCACGCCAGCCTTTCCAGACTTCTAGCAGCTCATCATAGTCCCGGGATTCTGCGAGTACTGCCTCTAGCTCCTGTAATTCTTTACAGACACCCTCGGCATTACAGTACTTACCTGCGCCATACTGGCCTTCCATGTCTGTAAGAATGGCTGACAGCTCCGCCCGCAGTGCAGCATCATCTGGCGCTGGGGCCGAAGAGCCACGCAACATCAGTTCGATAGCTCTTGTGGTATCTGGGTCCATGTCTGTACCCAGATACTGCTTTGCTTGTTTGACCATGGCGCTTTCAAATGCCAGGCCTCGCTCACCAGCTTTGGCAGCCAAAATGGCGGTATCAGAGGTGATATAGGTGCTGCGTACCCAATAGGCGGCACTCGCCTCTTTGGATAATTCATTACCCTCCACTTCCATACGGGCAACAAAGTCCGCAGCCGACTCGGTTCTAGTCGCGTCACCACAGCCAACCATAAATAGGCTGGCGGCAATCAGTAATAATTTAATGTTCATAAATCCCCTCCCTCGAGGTGTATCTTAGTCAGCGCCGCGCATCATCTTGGTGATAGTCGGCGAAATGAGTAGCATCAGTACTGAAATGCCCAGGGCGATATAGCCCACCTGCGAATAGACCTCGACATAGCCAGCCTTAGCTTCGGCAACATTGATCATCTGTCCGCCAATGGTCTCGGCACCCGTAGTGCGCGCAATAATACCGGCCAGATAGTTGGATAGACCTGAATAGAGGAACCAGGCTCCCATAGTCATGCCAACTATACGTACCGGCGCCAACTTAGTTACCGCTGACAGGCCTACAGGAGAGACCATTAATTCACCCATGGTGTGTATCCAGTAGATCAAGAAGATAAAGAAGACTGGCGTATAACCCATAGCACCCGACCCTTTCATACCAGCAACCAACGCTAAAAAGCCAAGGCCAGCCATTGCAACACCCAGAGCAAACTTAACCGGTGTCGATGGGTTGAGCTTACGTCTGGCGAGATAAATCCACAGCCAAGCCATGATCGGTGCAAACATAAAGATAAAGCCGGCATTCAATGATTGGAACACTGGCCCGGGAACGGACCAACCAAACATCTCTCTATCCACTAGTCTGGCTGTAAACAGGTTCAGTGAAGAACCCGCCTGCTCAAACAGCGCCCAGAAAGGTATCTGCGCCAATACAAAATAGATGGCGGCGAGCATTCGTGAACGCTCATCACCCTTTAGCTGAGTGAATGCATGGCTCACTAACCACACAAACATCAGAATACCAACGGGCCCTAATATGCCGCCCACCAGATCAGCGTTCATCACCAGCAACATAGACACAGCAATAATCACTAGGCCTACCGAGTAGCACATCCATTCAACATTTAAGCCAAAGAAAACCTTCTCTTTTAGCTTCTCTGGATTCGGCGGCTCAGCCTTGCCGTCAAGCCAGCTCTGGCAGGAAAGGAAGATAACCAGACCCAGCAGCATACCTATGCCCGCCAGACCAAAGCCATATTTCCAGCCATGGACAATACCTAGGTAGCCACAGGACAGTGACGCCAAAAATGCGCCCATGTTGATGCCCATATAGAAGATGGTAAAACCAGAGTCTCTGCGGGTATCACCAAAGCCATACAGCGAACCAACAATGGTTGAAATATTGGCCTTTAAAAATCCCACCCCAGCAATAATAAGTGCCAGAGACAAATAGAGAATATTGAGGTACTTTTCTTCAGTCTGCACGCTCATGGTAAATTCAGAGCGATCAATACTGGCCGGAAGACCCACTAGGGCCGGCTCGGCAATATCCATAGTGGTCTCTGTAAAGTTGACATAGGAAGCACCCAGGTCAGTGACGATCTGCTGGCGTGCATCACCGCCACGGCCATCCAGTACGATTTCATACTGATTTTCGCCATGGGTGAGCAGCTGTTTAGCACCATCGCCCTCAAAGGTCATGCCAAAATGGCCAAAGGTCAGCAGTATGGCGCCAAAGGTCACCGCCTTACGGGCTCCCAAATAGCGGTCTGCCAGAGACCCACCAATAATAGTCATCACATACACCAGCGCACCATAGGCGCCGTAGAGCACACTAGAGCTCTCGTCTGACATTAAAAAGTGCTGGGTCAAATAGATAATCAGTAACCCGCGCATCCCGTAATAAGAGAAGCGTTCCCACATTTCGGTTAAAAACAAAATAACCAGACCGCGGGGGTGACCCAAGATAGTTTTTTCGGCCGACTCAGCCATAGTGAGTTTCCTTAAATTAATTATTATTAACTGCGCAATCTGCTCGGCTGCGCTTAGGTGGGCAACATTATCACAGAGCAAAGCCTCAGGTAAGGCGAAGATCATATTCTATAGCTTGTTAGTTGACCCCACCTCGGGTTAACCATTGCGGCTATCCAAATTTAATACATCTGAGAATACTAAAGACCCTGTAAATCAGTATCATCCGCAGCATAATTTTGTGTAGACTAGCATGGCGACTAGACACAAGATTAGCCGTAAAGTCAGAGTGCATACCCATACATAAAACAACAAAAATATAATTAATGTTTATTATATTTATCAGTAAGTTATACAGCTATTGTAATAAATAGGATTAACTAATAAAAAGCCTGACAGAACAGGTAATCGAACGATGTTATCTAGCCCCATTGGCGCATACTTTTAAGAAGACGCCAGCATTAGCTTTATTGGCGCCAAATCTCTATCAAATGGCACCAATTCAAGAGACCCATACAAGAGTCCTAGCTAAGGTTAAGAGAAGTGACATCCTACCGAGGGGAATACCAAGTATGAGCAATGAGCTACAGGAATTACGCGCTGAAGTCGTCGACTGGATAAAACACAATAAACCAGCTGATCCCGGCTTTTTACTACCGCAAACTTTTATGGAAGTTGGCTCAGAAAGAGTCTTGGACTTTCTTCGTGAATGGCAGCACAAAGTCTGGTCTTCCGGCTATTTAGGTATGGCTTGGCCCGAGCAGTATGGCGGCCGAGGCCTCTCCCCCGATCACCAGAACATTGTCGATGCCGAAATGAAACTGGCTCGTGTTCCCATCTGTTTTAACGTGATTGGTTTGGGCTGGGCTGGCCCACTGATACTCGACAAAGGCACAGACTACGAAAGAGAGAAATACCTCAAAGGCATTCTTAATGCTGAAGATATCTGGTGCCAGGGCTTTTCCGAGCCCAACCATGGCTCAGACCTAGGTAGCATTCAAACAAAAGCAGAGCGAGACGGCTCTGACTATGTGGTCAACGGCAGTAAAATCTGGACCACCATGGGTAACTACGCCAAATATATGATCTTACTGGCTCGCACCGCTAGCCAGACAGAACGCAAATACAACGGCCTGTCATTTTTTCTTGCCCCAATGGACGCTGAAGGCATTAGCACCCAGCCAATCAAGAAACTGACCGGTGAATACGGCTTTACCGAAACCTTCTTTACTGATGCGCGCATCCCCGCAGACTGCCTTATGGGTGAAGAGGGTCAGGGTTGGCGTATCGCCATGCAGACGCTGCAATATGAGCGTGGTGCAGAAGCAGGCGCAGCCGGCGGTATCTCTATTTTATCGATTGTGATGAACGACCTGCTCAACATGGCAAAGGATCTTGAGCGTGAGGGCCAACCTCTACTTAAAGACCCGGTGACACGAGAAAATCTAGTCAAGTTTCTGATTGAAGAAAAAGCCCTCACTCTGGCCAACAAGCGCATTGCCATTCCGGCCCTGTGCGCGGACTACCCCAACTCCCTATCACTGTCAGGCAAACTGCGTAGTACCGAGTTTTACCGACGTATGCGCCAGTATGCACTTACCCTGCAGGGCACTCAGGGGTCATTCTATGTGGGTGATGATGACGCCATCGATGGTGGTTTTTGGCAGCGCGCTTATATGAACAACTTCTCCACCACTATTGGTGGGGGTACCAGCCAGGTACAGGCAAATATTGTTGGCGAGCACGTGCTCGGCCTTCCAAAAGATTAGGGCGAGGACTCAAACTATGACTAACAATAGAACACAGAATACGGCTATCGCCTTTAGCGACGAGCAGGCAATGATTCTCGAGAGCGCCAAAGGTTTTTGTCGCGACCGCTCAGATATCACCGCTGTGCGCAGCCTACTCAATTCAGACAATGGCTACAGTGGCGACATCTGGGCTGAAATGGTCGCACTAGGCTGGACGGGTATCGCTATCCCCGAACAATACGGTGGCTCAGAACTGGGCATTGGCTCTACTGTTCCCTTAGTTGAAAGCATGGGCCGCCATTTATTAAGCACGCCCTATATCTCGACTACCCTTGCGTCCCAAGCATTGCTGCGCGGTGGCTCAGAGCAACACAAAGCACATTGGTTACCGCTGGTCGCCGAAGGCAGTATTGGCACCATGGCCCTGCTAGACAGCGAAGACTGGGGCGCCACCTCTACAAGCTGTAACCTATCTGCAGATCTTGAACTACAGGGCACCAAGTTATTAGTCAACGATGCCGCTGTGGCCGACTTCTTTATTGTCTCGGCCAACCATCAGGGCGCACAGGTACTGGTATTAGTGACCGCAGATCAGCTGTCTAGCGAAGCTCTTAGCAAGAAGGTACTCATCGACGAAACCAAACGCGCCTGCAGTGTGAACTTTAGCGGTGTAAAGCTAAGAGCCGATGCCATTTTACCCAATAGTGAAGCTGCCCTGCGGGACAGTAAGCTAATTGGCGCGCTACTTACTGCGGCAGAGGCTACAGGCAGCACTGCTGCCGCTTTAGATGTGGTGGTTGCCTATCTCACTAGCAGAATACAGTTTGGCCGTCTTATCGGCTCCTATCAGTCCCTAAAGCACCCCACGGTCGAGATGTTGATCGGTATGGACTCTGCACGCTCATTTATCTATCACGCAGCCACAGTGGTTGGTGACGAGCATTTGGACCAGGATGCTGAGATTGCCTGCCGCATGGCCAAGGCACAGGCTACAGACGCATTGCTGTTTGCTGGCGATCGAGGGATTCAGTTTCATGGTGGCATGGGCTTTACCTATGAATGCGATGCGCAGCTTTATTTGCGTCGCGCCCTATGGGTTCAGCACCAGTATGGCGATGCCCAACATCACCGTTTACACCTGGCGAACCTGCTACTCGATTAAGCTTTTTTATATTGCTTGATACAGACCCGGGCATGCATTTGCATGCCCGAATAATAAATACCTATAAAACTAAAAAAACAGCAGGTTAATAATGTCGATCAAAACAGTACTCAGTATTTTAGCGGTAGTAGGCCTTTCAGTGGCTCTAGTGGCCGGCCTCTATACTGTGCTCCGTGACGACACGGTTGATCTTGATAACATGGCAGTCTCAGCGCCAATCCCCCATGACCCTGACCCCGCTACTATTCGGAACACAGCAAATGGCCCCGTGATTGGCTTCTCTGACAGCAACAATACCTACGCTTGGCTTGGCATACCCTATGCCGCCCCACCAGTAGATGACCTGCGCTGGCGTGCTCCGCAGCCAGCACAGGACTGGGAGCAACAACTGCCCGCTTTAACAACCACCACTGCATGCTCTCAGCCTTGGACATTTCTCGCCGCAGAACCTGGCGAGAAAGGCGACGTTGTCGGCGCTGAAGATTGTTTGTACCTTAATATCTGGGCGCCCCGCCAGTTGTCAGCCAACACTAGTATCAGTACTGATACTAGTGGTACCAATGGCGATACCATTGCTATTGATAGCGATGCCAGTGCTATTAATAGCGATGCTGGTAATGATAGTAATGCTAATAATGATAGTGCAGCCCGCAAACTCCCAGTGATGCTATGGATTCATGGCGGCGGCAATGTCGTCGGCTCCTCGCGTTTTTATACCGGGCAAAATATCACCAACGACGAGCAAGTTATCTTTGTCTCAATTAATTATCGTCTCGGTCTA
Source organism: gamma proteobacterium HTCC2207 (assembly GCA_905182265.1). GTDB lineage: Bacteria > Pseudomonadota > Gammaproteobacteria > Pseudomonadales > Porticoccaceae > HTCC2207. The sequence goes on from CAJJAO010000022.1 coordinate 27,413, forward strand.
TTTGGTTGGCTGAGCAACAGTGCTCTGCGCAACTCCGCCGTCAACTTAGAAGACGCCTCTGGAAACTATGGCCTCTTAGACATTATTGCCTCTCTACAATGGATACAGACCAATATCCACGCCTTTGGCGGTGACCCCTCTAATGTCACCGTATTTGGTGAATCAGCCGGCGGGCGCAATGTCTTTGGGTTGCTCGCCTCGCCCCTAGCCAAGGGTCTATTTCACAAGGCCATTAGCCAGAGCGGGTCGTCTAGAACCGAAACCCCTGCCAGCGCCGAAAACTTTACCGACGCGGAACAGCCAGGCTGGCCGAATAGCTCCAATGAATTATTGGCCCAGGTTTTAATCAATCAAAATGCTGCCAGTGATCGCGGTGAAGCCAAGGCTGATCTCAGCATAATGGCCGACGAAGCCATTGCTGCCCTGCTGTACCAGCAGAGCTCCGAAGCATTGATCAATGCCAGTGTGCAGTTGACCAACCACCCAGAAATGCCTCAGATACCCCAATTGTTGCGCGACGGCCATGTGTTGCCCACTGAAACCATGGCAGAGTTATTTAGCCAGCCCAATGGCTATAACGCAGTGCCAATGATCATGGGTGCTAATCGCGATGAAGATAAGTCCTTTATGGCCAGCGACCCTGCCTTTGTTGACCTCAAGTTTGGCCTGATTCCTAGCATCAAAGACCCAGAGCGTTACGAGCGCTACGCCAGCTACTATGCCGAGCGCTGGCACATATTGGGCGTTGGCCAAATGGCTCGGTCGATGCAAGCCGCCAACCCAGAGATAGGCATTTATGGCTATCGATTTGACTGGGACGAGTCCCCAAGTAGCTGGATTGTTGACCTGCCTACCCTAGTGGGCGCTGGCCATGGCAGTGAAATTAGCTTTGTGTTCAATGACTTTAAAGGCGGCCTGAGACTGCCATTTTTGTACGGTGAAGACAGCCAGCCCGGCCGCCAAGCGCTTTCCAAAGCAATGATGAATTACTGGGGCCGATTTGCCCACAGCGGCGCTCCAGGCAAAGGATTATTTGACCAGCAACCCGAATGGGTAGCATGGCAAGAAACTGGCGCCAACATTATGCTTTTAGACAGCCCCGAGGGCGGTGGCTGGCGAATGGAGCACTATAGTCCGACGCCAGAGGGTCTGATGGAGCGCATTGCCGCAGACACAAAAATACCTAAGCAAAAAGATCGCTGTAAGCTATTTGTTAAAAGCTTTTTGATCTCCTATCACAGCAGTGATTACTGGGATCCCGAGCGCTATGCCAATCTCACCGGGGGTGGCTGTGCGGAGCATGATCCCTTGCAGTTTGTCGATGCCTTGTAGAAATCTCTAGCGAGCACTCTAAGTCAAGTTCTAACCCAAGCTCTAAGTTAAGTTCTAGCCCAAGCTCTAGCAGTTTCTAGAGTTTTGGGGAGCAGGATTACAACCCAGCAATCTGGTATTCTCCCATTTGCCGTATAAACTCTAGTTAAAACTGAGTTAACCAATAGCTGAGAATAATAAAAATGAAAAAAGCTAACAGCATCATCGGGATTACCGTATCCATCATCATTGGCGCCCTAATCTTACTCGCCGGGAGTCAAGGCAGTATCACGGTATTTGGGTTGCCATTATTTTTTGTCTGTGGCGCCATTGGCTTCGCTTTGCACTGGACGATATTTTTACCCTCCTACGCATTCCAAACTGAACATTACTTTGACCTGACCGGTTCGCTATCTTATATAGCCACGGTAATAGCCGCGATCTACCTTAACCCTAACCTAGATGTCCGCGATCTTATTATCTGCGCGATGATATTAATTTGGGCGCTACGGCTTGGGTCATTCTTGTTCTGGCGCATCAAAAAAGACGGCCAAGACAAACGCTTTATTGTCATGAAAACTCAGTTTCTATGGTTTCTACTAACCTGGACTCTCGGTGGGCTCTGGGTGCTTGTCACCATGGCCGCTGGTTTAGCCGCAATGACATCGGACACCACAATCGCCCTTGGGCCCCTTGCCTATGTGGGTATTACTTTGTGGGTAGCAGGCATGGCAATCGAAGTGGTCGCCGACAGTCAGAAAACCCAGTTTAGGAAAAACCCAGAAAATCGCGATCGGTTTATCACCACCGGGCTCTGGGCTTGGTCTCGACACCCCAATTACTTTGGTGAAATTACACTTTGGTTAGGTCTAGGACTGCTGGCCCTTCCTGTGTTATCTGGCTGGCAACTGGCCACCATGATCTCACCAATTTTCGTGTATTTATTGTTGACTAAGGTGAGCGGCATTCCTCTTCTAGAGAGATTAGCGCAAAAGAAATGGGGAGAAGATCCGGAGTTTATTGCCTATACAAAATCAACGCCTGCATTGATATTAAGAAAGCCCCGCACTTAGTCTAGCGGGGCTGTCTACTGACTCAAGAATGGGTTTTAACAAACCCTTCGATTTGCTCAAAGGCCTGATGGGCCTCAGGTAAATCGGGGTAAAAAATAGGCCACACATGGGGCATATTTTTCCAGTACAGAAAGGTAGCATCGGTGCCCGCTGCCTTGGCTTTATTAACGTAGCGACGGCCATCGTCCCGGAGAATTTCGTGGTCGCTAGCTAACACCAATATTGGTGGTAAGCCAGAAAGGTCGCCCAGCAACGGCGAAACAACAGGGTCTGTAGTGCTGTGCTTTGACATTAGACGGGCTGCCACAGAAATCATAAACCTCGGTATCTTCGCCATGCGACTGGCAAGCGGTTTAAGCATCACATCCGTATCAAGGTTGTCTTTAATGCTGGGGCTCACGAAGCGTGCATCAGTCACCGGCGATAGCGCCACAGCCGCATCTGCAGATCTGCGCCCTGTGTCTCGCGCCCAGGCCAACAGAGACAGCGTGAGATTACCACCGGCAGAGTCACCCGCCACAAACAGACTAGAAACATCCTTCTCGCCTTTAGGCCCATGACTTAACAGCCAGTCGTAGGCCAATCGGCAATCATCAACACCAGCCATTCGCGAATGCTCTGGCATTAATCGATAATCAATTGAGAGTACGGTGCAGTCGGTAATTTCTGATAATTTGCTGGTGATAACCCGATGACTTTTAGGGCTACCTGCCATAAAGGCACCACCATGGATATACAGCAGGCGGCGACTATTATTGGCATCGACACCAGGCGCTGTAACCCATTCTGCGGGCACACCGCCAGCGTCGACAGCGATAAAATCACTGACACAGTCAACCTCACCGGAGGCAAAGAATGTGTCCATGGACTCACGCATAATCGGTAGACGCTCACGCATCGACATCTTGGTAGAATTTGCTGCATTGCCCCTGAGTCGTTGGTTAATCGCCTTAAGCGCCTTAACCGACTCGGCCTGTGCTGCTTTGGTATTCAGTTTAAAGAGCTGACCTGCAGGCTGATCAAACTGCGCAAGGCTGTCCTTGCGCAAGATCAAATAGGCGACCCAAGCGGTGGTTGCAATGCTTGATAGTAACCACAGCTGCGTCGTCATACTCACGCTGAGTAGCTGAGTTGATTAAACTTCTTCTGGTGAAAATCTCCGTCGCCAAAGGTCACATTAATCATCATCAGGCGCTTAACAAAATGACCGACATTAAGCTCATCAGTCATACCAATACCGCCGTGAATTTGAATCGCTTCTTCACCAATCAATCGGCCATAGCGTGCGACTGTTGCCTTCAATGCATGAACAGTCTTCGACAATTCATGAGCATCATCCTCACCCGCCTGGCACAGGCCACGGTAAAGCATCGACTTGGTCTGCTCGCAAGCCATAAACGTGTCGACCATGCGGTGCTGTAACACTTGGAAAGAACTAATCGGCGTATCAAACTGCTGGCGTACCTTGGTGTACTCAACGGTCAATGTATTCAATGTCGCCATAATGCCTAGCGCTTCCGCAGACAGGCCCATAAGAATCTGTGGCATTACCTGATCAACCAGGTCCATGCCCTCGCCCGTAGTATTAAGCAGCTGAGACTCGGCAACTACAGCATCAGTAAAGGTCACTGTGGCTGCACTCTGGCCGTCCATCATCTTGTAGCTCTTAACCGTCACACCGGCAGTAGAGGCATCGACTAAAAATAGGCTCACTCCTGAACGATCAAACTGAGAACCGCTAGTGCGCGCTGTCACAATAAACTTATCCGCTGTGCCACCGTTGGCGACAACTGTTTTCTCACCATTGATTTTGTAACCGCCATCACAGGCCGTTGCGGTTGTTGCAACATCGGCCATTTCAAAACGAGACTGGGCTTCAACACAGGCAAACGAGCCCATGCAGCTACCATCAATAATACTAGGGATAACCTCAGATTTAAGCGCTTCGTTAGTTGAAGCTGACAGTAAGCCACCAAACACAACAACCGTCGATGCGTAGGGCTCAACGACAATACCTTTGCCTAGCTCTTCCATCACTGCTGCAATATCTTCTACTGTGCCACCAAAGCCGCCGTACTCTTCGGCGAAGGGCACTGACAACCAACCTAGCTCTGCAAACATTGACCAGAATTTACGGCTTATACCTTCATCTGATTCAATGATTCCACGCCTGGTATCAAAGTCATACTCTTCACGAACAAAGCGCGAGACGCTGTCTTTGATCATTGTTTGTTCTTCGGTAAAATCAAAATTCATCTAATTACTACTCCTCAATCTTTTAAAGGCTCAACCCGCAGGGAGCCACTTATGCAACGGGCTACTTACAGCCCAAGAACCGCTTTGGCTATTTAAACTCCAAGAACCGCTTTGGCAACTTAAAGTCCCAAAACCGCTTTGGCAATAACATTGCGCTGCACTTCGTTAGAACCACCATAAATAGTTGCTGCGCGACCGTACATATACTTGCCACGGGCTTCGAACGCATAATCATGTCCCAACTGCTCGGCATTTAGATCTTCCGGCAATGCACCGCCGTAATCTGCTGCTAACTGAAGCTGAAGTTCTTGAATCGCCTGAGTAATTTCGGTGCCTTTAATTTTTAATAGCGAGGACTCTGGCCCTGGCATACCACCGGCAGCCATAGAGGCGAACACGCGCAACTCGGTGTACTCCAATGCCATCAATTCCATTTCAATGTCCGACAGGCGCATTTGGAAAACGGGATCATTAATCATCGCTTGGCCACCATTAATTTCGGTAGTGGCGCGACGCTTCAAGGCGTCCAGTGAACGAGTAGAGTCAGCAATCTCTGCCATACCTGTGCGCTCATGGGCTAGCAACGCTTTGGCGTAAGTCCAACCTTTGTCCTGCTCGCCAATCAAGTTAGCAACAGGCACTCTAGCGTCTTCAAACAACACTTCATTGAGGCTGTGCTTGCCATCGATAGTTACGATCGGCTTAACAGTCACACCGGGAGTGTTCATGTCGATCAACAGAAAGCTAATACCCTGCTGCTTACGCATACCTTTACTAGTACGCACCAGACAAAAAATCCAATCTGCATACTGAGCAAATGTAGTCCAAATCTTGCGACCATTAACAATGTAGTCATCGCCTGCATATTCTGCAGTGGTGTTTAGTGCAGCCAAGTCAGAACCAGCGCCGGGCTCAGAATAACCCTGACACCACCAGTCTTCGCTTTCTAAAATACGCGGTAAAAATTTAGCTTTTTGCTCTTCGTTACCGAAGGTATAGATAACTGGAGCGACCATCTTTAAACCAAAGGGAACAACATCGGGGATACCGGCTAAACCGCGCTCAGTTTCATAGATAAACTTCTGCGTGGCGTTCCAGCCAGTGCCGCCATACTCAACAGGCCAGCCTGGAGCAATCCAGCCTTTGGCATGGAGTTTTTTCTGCCATGCAACGATTGCTGGCTTGTAATCACTTCCCTGACCACCGCTTAGTCTTGCTGCCATATCGGCATCATATTCAGTCGCAAAGAACTCTCGTACTTCGTCTCTAAATGCGAGGTCTTCTGCTGAAAACTTAATATCCACTGAGGTTCACTCCCAAAATTATTCACTATTTTCTCAAGACTAGCCTTCTAGCTTAAGACTTTTTATTACGGCAGGTATTACTGCACTTATTGGCGCGCTTATTAGCGCACCTAGCAGAGCCCTTATCAGAGCCCCACAATAGGATGTGGCATTTATTATGTCAATACACAAACTGTGGCTCGGCAGTCAGGTTATTGCGCCCGACCTGCTATATCGCAGCGGCCAAATAGCTCGACTGCTTAATGGCTGCCTTGGCATCCAGCTCATTCGCCTCAAAGGCACCGCCCACTAGGCTTGTCTCAATGTCCGAGCTAGCCAAATCGTCAAATAAACCTCTGGCGGGTACCTGGCCTGCACAGATAATAACGGTATCAACGGCCAGTAATTGAGGCTGCCCTTCGATACTAATATGCAGGCCCTCATCGTCAATCTTGTGGTAATCCACACCATTCATCATCTGCACGCCACGCTTTGCCAATGACATACGGTGAGTCCAACCTGTAGTCTTGCCCAAGCCACGTCCTACGGGAGTGGTTTTGCGCTGCAATAGAAAAACCTGTCTATCTGCGGCTTCTACTTGAGGAACTACACCGGTGACACCACCACGAGGGTGATTCTTAAAATCCACTCCCCATTCTCGGGCAAAGACTTCTTTATCCATGGCCGCCGAAACCCCTTTGTGCATAATCAACTCAGACACATCAAAGCCAATACCGCCAGCGCCCATCACAGCAACAGTCTTACCCACCTCAACGTTGCCGCGAATCACATCGACATAGCTCACTGCTTTAGGGTGATCAATACCTTCAAGATCAGGAACCCGAGGTGTAATGCCCGTAGCTACAACCACGTGTTGGTAACCCTCCAATTTTAAATCATCGGCAGACACTCTGGTATTTAGGCGTACATCTACATGATGCACTTCAAGCATTCGCGCGTAGTATCTCAGGGTTTCGTAAAATTCTTCTTTGCCAGGCACCTGCTTGGCAAGATTAAACTGGCCGCCTATCTCAGTACCCGCATCATAGAGAGTCACCGAATGACCACGCTCGGCTGCCACAGTTGCATAAGCTAGGCCTGCCGGGCCGGCACCCACTACAGCAATTTTCTTGGGCACTGTGCTGCGCACATAATTTAAAACGGTTTCGTTAAGGGCTCGTGGGTTAACCAGACAACTAATTTCCTTGCCTTCAAAACCATGGTCCAAACAGGCTTGGTTACAACCGATACAGGTGTTAATTTCGTCTTCACGGCCTTCAAAGGCTTTTTTAACTAACTCCGCATCAGCCAGCATGGGTCTTGCCATAGAGACTAGATCTGCATCGCCGTCGGCCAGTACTTTCTCAGCCACGTCGGGCATGTTGATTCGATTGCTAGTAATAGTAGGAATGCTTAGCTCTTTACGCAGACGCCCGGTGACACCGGAAAATGCCGCACGAGGCACCATGGTTGCGATTGTGGGTACCGCAGACTCATGCCAGGTAAAGTGCGTGCTAATAATAGTCGCACCAGCTTTTTCCATTTCCTTGGCCAGCAATACAACCTCATCCCAGGACATCCCGCCCTGCAGCATATCCATAGCCGCGATACGGAAGATCAGAATAAAATTTTCACCAACTTCTGCACGGCAGCGACGCATAATTTCTAGAGGGAAGCGCATACGATTTTCGTAACTCCCGCCCCACTGGTCTTCTCGCTGATTAGTTTTCTCGACCAAAAACGTGCTCAGTAAATAGCCCGCTGAACCAATAATTTCTACGCCATCATAACCAGCCAACTTGGCCATTTTGGCGCAGTTAACATGGTCATCAATTTGTTTCTGTACGCCGGCTTCGTCAAGCTCATTGGGCACCATTCGTGAAAGGCGCGAAGGCACCGCTGAGGGGCCAACCATCGTTGGCGTATGAGCCAAAGGGCCTGCATGGAGTATCTGCATACAAATCTTAATACCTGAATCCACGGCATGCACTGCTTCAGTCACCTGACGATGTCCAATGGCATGTTCCGGGGTCGACATCTCTGAGCCCATACTGCCTTCTTCGTTAGGGCTTATACCACCGGTGATCATCATGCCAACGCCACCCTTAGCACGCTCGGCAAAATAAACGGCTAGGCGCTCAAACCCGCCCTCCACTTCTTCCAAGGCCGTGTGCATGGAACCCATGATTACGCGATTTTTGAGTTGGGTAAAACCCAAGTCTAGTGGTGTAAAAAGATTGGGGTATTTTTTATGGTCCGGGGCATTGGCGGTGGTGCTAGCGGTCATGATTAATTCTCTTTATTGTTCTGTTTATTAAGATCTATTTATTGTTGTCTATTAGCTGCTGTTTATTAGGTGCTGTCGAATGACTAGTGCCTATTTCGCGCCTTATAACAGACTCCTACTAGGAAGTTGATACTAATCTACTTTTGGAAGTGCCGACGGCGAATCATACTGAGTCGCACGTTGGAATCCTGGGCGCGCTTTTAGGCGCTCATAATAAGCCCTTGTATTGGGCTTAAAGCCATCGCTCAACTTCAAGAATTCCGCAAAATAGAGGGCAAAACCCACCGCAACATCCGCAATGGTAAAGCGATCGGCACACAGAAATTCTCTATCTGCCATAGCAGCTTCAACAGAACGCAGGCGCGAGTGGAACCACTTGCTGTAGTCATCAGCAACCTTAGGCAAACGAGTCGCCTCTGGTTCAAGAATGGTATATCTCAACACCAATGTCTGAGGAAAAGTCAGGGTCGCATCACTGCGGTGCAGCCAATTCAGATAGCTTCCGTAATCTGGCTCATCGACACCAACAGCCAAATCTGTGGGCCCATATCTGTCCACTACATACTGGCTAATACCCGCAGACTCGGTCATCTGGATCACATTATCCGGCCCGCCAGCATCGTCGGTAAAGAAAGGCACGGTGCCAATAGGGTTAATATCAGTGTAACCAGGGTGTACAAAACGTGGCGGAAACTTCATCACTTCCAACTCAAAATCCAAGCCCATCTCTTCCAATGTCCACAGTGGGCGAATTGATCGCGAACCAGCGCAGTGCCAAAGTTTAAGTGCCATTATGCTTCCTCATTCTGTTCAGTAATTTCAATTAGTACATCATCTGCCGCAACCTGCTTGCCGGCAACCGCAGTAACTTCGGCTACTACACCGTCAATCTCTGCAACAATTTCATAGTGCATTTTCATGGCTTCGAGTACCGCCAAAGTCTGGCCTTTTAACACCGTATCTCCCGGTTTAACCAAGACCTCCAATAGCAAACCATGCATAGGCGAGATAACTCGACCACCGCCTGCTGCATCCTCGACTACGCCATCGACAATAATCATATCTTTGAAGAATGCACCTCGACCTTCAATCGAGCAGTGCAACTGCCCTTTGGCAGTCGACATATGGGTGGCCGTCAGGGTCAGGCCATTGACCATTACCTTGGCGGTATTCTTTGCAATAGATAAATCCATAGCCAGCATAGCAACTTCTACATCCGCCTCAATACCGGCAATATCAAATACTCTGTATGTCTCAGAGCCTATGGGCGTCACAGCCAAATCATGAGTCAAGTCACCAAACTGGTACTGTTTGCGCGATACTATAGCGCTAGCACTGGCCCAGTTTTTAAGGCGGCGGCTAACCAACACAGAATGGTCAAACAGCTTTTTATGCTCTAGCGCTAAATCAATTACCGCTGCAACGGCGCTGTCAGCAAAGCTCGGTGGAGTCGTCTGTAAATCTACTGCTGGAAATTCCTCGGCAATAAAAGCTGTAGTCGCTGCGCCGTCGATAAAGCTCTGCTTTTCGAGGCATTGAATCAGGAAGTTCTTATTGTTGGGAGTACCAAATAACACGGTTTCTTTAAGCGCTTCGATCAAACGCAAACGGGCGCTTTCACGGTCAGGGCCGTAACCGATCACCTTGGCTACCATGGGGTCATAGAACGGCGAGATAGCCTGGCCAGTGCAGATACCGGCATCGACACGAACGCCAACACCGGTGGCTGGCTGCCATAATTCCACTGGACCAGAGGCTGGCAAAAAGTCTTGGCTAGGATCTTCTGTGTACAGACGTACTTCTATAGCAGCACCTTCTAGCTTTACATCATCTTGCCTCATGCCGAGAGGCTCGCCCTGAGCAACGCTAATTTGTAGCGCCACCAGATCAAGGCCGGTAATTAATTCCGTTACCGGATGCTCTACTTGCAGGCGCGTGTTCATCTCTAGAAAATAGAATGAGCCGCTGGCATCCAATAAAAATTCGACCGTACCGGCACCGCGATAGTTAACACTCTTAGCTGCATCAATAGCCGACTGACCCATCTGCTCTCGCAGCTCTGGGGTCATCACCGGACAGGGTGCTTCTTCGATCACCTTCTGGTGGCGACGCTGCACTGAACAGTCCCGCTCACCCAAATGCACAGTATTGCCCATGGTGTCGGCAAACACCTGAATCTCCACATGGCGTGGCTGGATAATGGCTTTCTCGAGAATCAGCTCGCCGGAACCAAAGGCCCCTTCCGCTTCAGCCCGAGCCAGCTTAATAGCATTGGCGAGCTCGGCATAGTCGTGCACCAGCCGCATACCGCGACCACCGCCGCCAGCGGCTGCCTTAACCATTAGTGGTAAATCAATCTTATTACCCTCAGCCAGCAAAACCTCATCGCTCTGATCATGGCCTTCATAACCTGGTACACAGGGAACACCAGCCGCAATCATGCGCCGCTTTGACTCGGCCTTATTGCCCATCACATCAATCGCTTCTCGGGTTGGGCCAATAAACACTAACCCAACAGACTCAACGGCATCGGCAAAGGCGGCATTTTCACTGAGAAAACCGTAGCCCGGATGAATCGACTCGGCACCGCTCTTGGCCGCGGCGGCAAGAATATTCTCTGCCAGCAGATAGGATTCTCCAACAGGCCCGGGACCAATACGCACGGCATCATCGGCAAGCTGCACATGGGGAGCGCCTGAATCGGCATCGGAATAAACCGCGATAGTGCGATAGCCAAGCTCTTTTGCTGTGCGAATAACGCGGCAGGCAATCTCGCCGCGGTTAGCAATTAATATACTGTTAAAACGTTTCATTAATAGGGTTCCTACTATTTATTCCAGGAAGCATTACGTTTCTCAACAAAGGCGGCAATGCCTTCTAGACCTTCAGGGCTTAGCATGCAGCTAGCAAAACCTCTTGAGGCAAAGTCCAATGCTTCCGCCCGGGGACGGCGTAATGTTTCAAACAAAATACTTTTGGTCACCGCATTAGCACCTGGTGCACAGGCCTTAATATTTCCCAGTATGGTTTCGCACTGGGCTTCTAAATCAGCTACATCTGCGGCCACGCCATGGGCTATTCCCAGAGCAACCGCTTCTTCACCTTTAAAGCGTGCACCGGTCAGCATTAGCCGACGTGCCTGAGTTAGACCCACACGCTCGGTAACAAATGGCGCTATCTGCGCGGGGGGAATACCCAGGCTGGTTTCGCTTAACCGAAAACGGGCATCGGCGGTTACTAGAGTCACATCAGCCACACAGGCAAGACCCAAACCTCCGCCAATAGCAGCACCTTCTACCAAGATAATCACGACCTGAGGCTGCTCATTAAGCTTGATCATCAGATCACCAAAGCTACGATTGCTCTTAGCGACTGCGTCGGCGCTAATCGCTTGCATATCAGACTTGAAGCCCTTGATATCACCACCGGCGCAGAAAACACCGCCTTTACCTCGCAGCACAATGGTGCGAATAGTGCGGTCGTGGTGCACAGCATCTAGTACTGCATTTAACTCATCGGTCATCTCTGCTGACAGAGCATTTTTAGACTCTGGGCGGTTCAACCATATTCTTAAAACCGACTCATCCCGCTCTAAAATTAGAGACTTGGTTGCAGGTAATTCACTTTTAGACAGATCACTCATAATTATTTTCGACCTTTAAATAGGGTTATAAGCGGGCAACACCAAAGCTATTGGGGCGTACTTTTCTTCCACGACCTTCGCGCACCGTTTCCAAAATCATACCCAATGTATCGCGCATATTGCGTGGGTCGATCATGCCGTCGTCCATCATGTGGCCCGAGGTATAAAAGGCATCGGACTGGGAATCAAAAATATGTGCCATCATTTTTTCTTGCTTGGCTAAAGCTTCTTCATCAGGGTCTACACCCATAGCCGCAGCCTTACCGCGAGCTACCATAGACATAGTTTTGGCCGCCTGCTCGCCACCCATAACGCCCATCTTGGCGTTGGGAAAGGTATAGAGAAAATCGGGGTCGTAACCACGGCCACACATGCCGTAATTACCGGCACCGAAACTGGCACCGGTCATAAAGGTAATGCGTGGTACATCAATATTGCGCACGGCCTGAATCATCTTAGAGCCATGTTTAATCATGCCCGCCTGCTCAGACTTAGTGCCGACGATATAGCCCGTAGTATTTTGAAAAAACAGTGCGGGAATATTGGCTTGATCTAACAGCTGTAAAAACTGAGTAACCTTATTGGCACCCTGGGGATCAATCGGCCCATTGTTACCAATAATGCCAACAGCCTGACCAAATATTTCTGCTTGAATACAAACGGTAGACACACCAAAGCGAGGCTTAAAATCTAAGAAATCTGAACCATCAACCACTCGTGCAACCAGCTCACGCATATCGTAAGGCGTGCGGTAATCGGTGGGTATAACACCAGCCAATTCATCCGGATCATAAATGGGTTCGAGAAAAGCGCGCTTGGCTGGCAGCGGGCAGTTGTCGTTCCACTGCAAACGGTCAATAACTTCGCGACAGATCTGAATACCCTGGCCATCATTCTCTGCGAGGTATTCGGCCAGACCAGAAACCGTGGCATGCATCTCTGCACCACCCAACTCTTCTTCGGTGGCAATCTCACCGGTAGCCGCTCTAAGTAATGGTGGACCGGCCAAAAAGGCACGGCCAGTGCCCTTAATGGCAATCACATAATCACTGAGGCCGGGCATGTAAGCACCACCTGCTGTCGACGAACCATGAAGAATTGAAATAACGGGAATGCCTGCCTTACTTAACTGCGCCAGCGCACCAAATAGCGCACCACCCACACTAAAGCCTTCCACTGTGTAGTTCATTAAGTCGCCGCCGGCGCTCTCTACTAAATGCACAAAGGGTAATTTTTGTTCGAGAGAAATTTGCTCTGCGCGGCGCAATCGGTAACCCCCCGCCGTGGTTAAAGAGCCCGCCATAATGCCACTGTCGTCCACAACAACTGTGCAGCGCACGCCAGAAATAAAACCAATGCCTGCAATAACCGTAGAGCCTGGAATCGACTTCGCTTCGTCTTTGGTGTCGACCATATAACCTGCGATATTACCAATCTCTAAAAACGGCATGCCGGGATCAAGCAATCGTGCCAGACGCTCACGGGGCGTTAACTGCCCCCTTGCATCAAAGCGTGGTTTACGTTTTTCTGATATGGCACGGCCGCGACTATTGAGTTCGGTGAGCCTATCAACCAGCTCAAGCATCTCTTTTCTCTGGCGCAAAAAAGTCTCAGAACTGGTGTTTATTTTTGAGGCAAATACTGCCATTGGGCTATCTCCGTGTTTCTTATTTTAATTATTTAGCTTGTTAGCAATCTCTGCGCTAACCGGAATTGACGCGGCTAATAACAGCTGACCGTAACCTTTGCCCTGAGCGTCGTTGCGAATACTGGCCATGCCACCACCGCCCAAAACATCATGAATCAGGAAGTTAATAGCATGGGTACCGGGCATTAGGTAGCGCTCAACAGATTTATCACTGGTAGCGCCCTCAGGTAAAAAGTGCGCGAATTTTTCAAAAACAGCCTGCTCGGTCAGCGCGGCATAGATATAGGGTAAATACTCTGACTGGCGAGCAATAATACCGATATTGGCTTTATCACCTTTGTCGCCACTACGACCCCAAGCAAGCTTGATGAGCGGCACTGCAACCAGATCACCGGCAGGTGCTGCGGGTAATGTTGGCACTTTAGGCCTTGTAATATTCTGGCGATTAAACGTGACACCAGCAGTATCTGGCACATCAAAAACAACCCCATCCAGCTCAACCTGAGGTTTGACAGCCCCTTTAGTTGAGCCTTCAGCTGCACCTTTAGTTGAGCCTTCAGCTGCACCTTTCAAAAGAGCGAATGAGAAAAGACGAACAACAGGGGACGGGCTGGGACGCGCCCCAGCAAAACCAGAGAGGCCCGGCGGTGTTGCCAAACCAAGACCAACAGTCTCTTTTAACATAATGCCAATACCAGCAGCATCGGGATGTTTGGCGGCTATTTTCATTACCACTTCACGGCAGTTAGTCACTGTGGCAGCACTACCGAACTGACTCGCTGCGCCCAGAATCTCAACACTGGTTTCACTAAAGTCGGGCAGCCCTAAATGCTTTAACGTTCGTCGTGCTGCAACAAAAATAGCATCGGCGAGCTTTTGCGCTTTGCGGTCCGCATCAATTCCATAAAAGGTCATGTTGGTACCGCCGCGAAATTCGTCGGCATAAGTAGTACAGACTTTGTAAGTATCCGGTGCAGGTGAGCCGATAGCACCGGTAACACGAACTAGGTTTTCACCTACCTGCTCAAGCTCAACATTTGAGAAGTCGCAAATTACATCGGGCAGCATATAAGCTTGGGGGTCACCAATCTCATAAACCATCTGTTCAGCAATGGTTGCTCTGGTTACAAGACCGCCAGTACCCTCCGGCTTGGAACAAACAAAGTTGCCATCAGCGCTAATTTCGGTAATGGGGTAACCAATAGTTTCAAGACTATGAACCTCTTCCCAATCGGTAAAGTTGCCACCGGTCGCCTGGGGGCCACATTCAATAATATGCCCAGCTAACGAACCCATAGCTAACTTATCGAGATCGTCACGACCCCAACCAAAGGCATGAATACAGGCGCCCAGTGTCACGGCACTGTCCACACAGCGGCCTGTGACCACAATATCGGCGCCCTCTTCTAAGGCCTTGGCCACGGGGAATGCACCCAAGTAAGCATTGATGCTGGCGATTTTGTCAGTCGCAGGAAAAGCCCCACCAGTGAACATTTCGGTATGGCCCTGCGCAGCTAACTCATCCCGCTGGGTAATCAAGTCATCACCCAATACGCAGGCGACTTTTAGGCTCAAACCCTGCTCTGCTATAACAGCGCGCAATGCATTGGCGCAGGCCTGAGGATTTACCCCACCTGCATTGGAAACAATTTTAACGCCCTGACGGGCAATCTCTTTAAGATTTGGCTTCATGGCAGCTGTAACAAAATCAAGTGCATAGCCATAGTCAGGGTTTTTAGCTCGGGCCCTAGCCATAATCGACATAGTGATTTCGGCCAGATAATCATAGGCGATAAAATCGACATTACCGCCCTTTAACAGCTGCGGCGTAGCGCGGGCAGCATCGCCCCAAAAGCCACTAGCCCCTGCAATACGAATATTTTTATCGCTCATGTTCATTCCCCGAAACGGTTATCACTATGGCTGCTTATGTAGCGCCTTTTCCAGATAAATCGATGCCACAATAAAGCTGGCGGGTGCTCCCCAGGACAAAACATCGGCCGTTAACAAAGCCTTAGTTAGGGGCTCAATAAAGCCATTGGCAGAAAACAGGTCGCTAAGTAGGCCCGTCATCATTGCGCCAATACCCAGTCCAAGAAGATTGCAGGCAACCAGTAACAACCCGGTCATCACACCTCGCAGTCGCACCGGCGTAAGGTCCTGTACCGTTGAAAATGCCGGGCCATAAAACGAACTGACACTAAACATACCAGCAGCCATACCCACGTAAAATAGAGCCGATGAAGGGTCGACAAAACGAAAAGAAATTAACAGAGGTGTCATACCAAGCATTAAGTAAGCGAGAAACCGGACTCTGCCGCCCTTAAAGCGAGCCTGATACCAGTCACTCAAAATGCCCCCTAAAAAAGTACCTGCCGTACCAAACACTATATAAATTAGGCCGTAGAGAGCACTGATTTCGCCAACACCAAAGCCCCTCTCGCGCTCAAGCCAAACAATGGCAAACTGCCCTGCCCCCAATGGTATATGCAGAAACACAGCGCCCATCATCGTCCAGCCAAGCGCTGGCGTGCTTTTTACGATGCCATACACATCAGAAACAATTCGGCGCCAGTTGCCGCCAATTAAATCCTCTTGTGGTCCTTGACCCTCTTCCGCGTGCTCTTCTTGACCCTGCTTTTCTTGCCCCTGCTTTTCTTGCCCCTGCTTCTCCTCCATAGCCCCACGCTTCGGGTCCCTCAAGAACAGCAGAACCAGTGCCAACACCAAGCCTATGGCACCCAAAAGCATGAAACAATTCCGCCAGCCGATCATAGGCCCAAGAATACCGGCAACAATAAAGCTACCGCCCGCTCCCAGTGGCACACCAAGATAATAAATACCCGTAGCAGTACCTCTTTTTGCTTTTGGGTACAGATCAGCAATCATTGAAAGAGCCGACGGCGCCATTGCCGATTCACCGACACCAATAAATAACCGCGCTACACCAATTTGGGCAAAGCTTTTAGCCATACCAGATAGAGCAGTCAGGGCACTCCACAGAATAAGGCCCGCAGCAATCAAGCGAGGCCGATGCACCCGGTCAGCCAGGGCACCCATAAATAGGCCCATAATCGAGTAGAAGAACACAAAGATCGGGCCGGTTAGCAGGCCAAACTGGGAATCACTTAACTCGAGGTCGGTAATGATCGCAGTGCCAAAGCTGGTGATAAGGGTGCGGTCGACCATATTGAGAATATTGAGCAGAGTTAGAAATAGCAGAATACCCATGGCTTTCGGAGCAGCTTTTGGTGCAGATTCCGGTGCTAACGTAGTTTGAATATGGTCCATTTACGGCCTTCTTATTATTGTTATTGATAAACCCTAGTTAAAACCCAAGGCCTTTAAGCGTTTAGATAACTAAAATACCCAGTCAGCGCCTCACTCGCTTCGTTTAGCATGCCAAATATTGGATTAACTGCGCCAAAAGCATAATGGACTTAAAACCCAGGCTGGGCGGATATTATTATTGCAATACTATTGCAGAGTTTGTCCTAAAACACGACCTAAACTATGACCTAAACTATGTCCTAAAACACGACCTAAACTATGACCTAAACTATGACACTCGGGGTAACACAGGCACTTTTCAAGCTGCTAGTATTCTGCGGTCAAAGTTTATCTTGAGTTTGGCTGTTAATGTTTTTACAGTAACTCTGTCAAAACATTAAATGGGTCCTAACGAATCAGGGCCCTTCAACAATAAAAGAGGACATAGATATGTCATTGGAATTAGTTACAGCGGGCTTAAAAGAAAAAGTTGGGGAAGACTGTGGTTTGGGCGCAGTACTAAAGTTTGATTTCGGTGACGATGGCATCTTAGTACTAGACGCCTCTCAGGTGCCAAACGTAGTAAGCAATGACGATGCTGAAGCAGCCTGTACTATGGTCCTCAGCTTAGAAAACTTTATGGAAATGGCAGACGGTAAACTAGACGGTACTATGGCGTTTATGAGCGGTAAGCTAAAGATCCAAGGGGATATGGGTATTGCCATGAAGTTGGCACCGATCCTAGCTTAAGCGTTATTGTTTTGCTCTAAACAGAACTGCCCTGCTGCAAACCAGCGGGGCATTTTTTTGTCTGTTACTTTTCCGCCTCTTTGTTTTAGTCACCTCGTTTAGCAAGTCCCCTTCTGTTTTTGAGAACTCCCATAGGCCGCGCCAAAAAACCTGGCCTAAGCTTTTTTGTAAGTTATCAAAAAGCACATTAATATTTAATTGTCATTTGACAATTATCGTCTTAGCAACTAATGCTTTATCTACCGAGACCAAAAGGATGAAGCACCCCAATAAGGATATAAATAAAGTCGTTCAGCACGCCATATCACAAGGTTGGGCGATTAAGGCCGCAAGCGGACATGCCTGAGCAACCATACGTTGTCCAAAGAACAAACCCGACTGCCGCTGCGGGACGTTTTGCCAAATTTCTATTTGGAGCACCCCAAAGAATCCCCGTAACTTTGCAAAACAGCTAAAGAAAACTGTTGATGGTTATATTTACCCAACAACGAAATTATATGAGATCAAACCATGAAACATTATGAATACAGCCTGAGTTTTTCTCTGGCCAAAGCCACCAAAACCTCTGAGGAGTGCACTGACCTTTTGTTTGAGGCCGGTTGCGATGACGCGGTTGTTGGCGTGGGTGCAGCGAACTCTATTGCCCTGACCTTTGATCGACACAGCGACACAGCAGAGTCCGCGATACGGCAGTCAATTGCGCAGGTCACTATGGCTATTGCGGGGGCAGAATTATTGGAGGTCAAGCCAGACCTTGTAGGGCTCTCTGATATTGCCGAGCTGGTGGGCTGTTCGCGCCAGAATATTCGCCAGCTAGCCGCCGACACAAAAACGCCTTTTCCCCAGCCTAGCGCCACTGGCAGCGTGCCGCTCTGGCACTTCTATGAAGTGGGCCTGTGGTTGATGGACAACAAGCGAGTGAAGTCCAAGCCAACCCTCGAGTCTTTAGAAGTCTCTAAGACTGCCTTCAAGTTAAATATGGACGTTCAGCACCAGCGTTTTGAACGATGCGTTGCTGATAACAAGCCAACCTATTAAGTCGATTATTTCTCGAAAACCACAACCCCTGTTTTGGGCTACAGCCCAAACTGACGTGCGGCAAGGTCACGCATAATTTCTTCAGAGCCACCGCCAATCGCATTAACCCGCACCTCGCGATAAATACGCTCAACACGGTTGCCGCGCATATAACCAGCACCACCCAATATCTGCATCGCTTCCCGGGCACAGAACTCCATGGTCTGGCTGCACTGCACTTTTAATAGGGCGATATCACCCGCGTTCTCGTTGCCCGCCTGCACCTGCTGACAAGTCAGCTGCAAATAGGCCTGAGTGGCATTAATACGCTGCTTCATCTCGGCAATCTTGTGGCGTATTACCTGATGGTCGGCCAGGCGTTTGCCAAAGGTCTGGCGCTCGCGAGCCCAGATCACTGCATCTTCTAGGCATACTCTTGAGAAAGCTTCCATTGCCGCTGACATGGCTAGACGCTCAGAGTTAAAGTTATTCATAATTACGCTGAACCCTTTATTTTCCTGACCCAACAAGTTGCCAACCGGCACCCGTACATTGTCAAAATAAATGGTCGCTGTATCGGAGCACCACCAGCCCTGTTTTTTATCCAGAGAGGTGCGCGAAAAGCCCTCTGCATCTGCCGGAATCAACAGCGCAGACACACCACCAGCACCTTCACCACCAGTGCGCACTGCGGTGGTAATCCAGTTGGCATTCATGCCACCGGTAATATAGGTTTTTGAGCCATTGACCACATAGTGGTCCCCGTCGAGGCGTGCCGTGGTCTGCAATTGCGCCACATCAGAGCCGCCGCCAGGTTCGGTAATACCTAGGGAAATACGCTTGGTACCGGCCAGTACAGGCGGCGCTACCATCTGTTTAATAGCGTCGCTGCCAAAGTTAATCACCGGCGGTAAACCAATACCATGCACCATCAATGTGGCGGCCACACCGCCCACTGCAATACGCGCCATCTCTTCATTGACGATAATGCTGTGCCAGACATCTATGCCCTCAGAGGTACCACCGAATTCTTCTGGAAACCCAAGGCCCAACAAACCAACCTCAGCAGCTTTGGGCCATAACTCATCCGGGATAGCACCGTTTTCGTCCCAGTCTTCAGCGTAGGGGATTACCTCACGATCGAAGAAACGACGCAGTTGCGCCCGCCATTCATGGTGTTCAGCCGTTAGGCTGCTATTAGGCAAACGTGCGCTATCGAAGTCCAGTGACATAATAATAGTAACTCTCTGTTTATTGGCAGATAGAATTTAGACTTAGATATTAGGCTCGATGCTAATTGCCGACAAGCTAATGAGTGCCATTTAGTTGGGAATAAATGCCAACCAAAAAGGCCTCTACCTGCAATGAAAATCGTTACTTGCGCCGGCTATTTATTACTTACGCCGGCTGATGTTACTTACGTCGGCTATTTATTACTTACGTCTATAGTCTCGAGGCGAAACCCCATGCCAGCTTTTGAAGGCACTAGAAAAAGAACCCTGATCTGCATAGCCCAGCAAAAAGGCTATTTCAGTGATACCCAGGCGGTTATCGGCAAGATAGCGCAGGGCCACCTTCGAACGAACCTCCTGTAAAACATTTAAAAAGTTAGTGTCACGTGCAGAGAGCCGGCGCTGCAACGTACGCCTAGAGATATTAAGCTTGCTAGCAAGTTTATCGATGGTCGCTTCGCCCTCGGGCAAATACTGAATAATCGATCGTTTCAGGCTCGACAGCAGTTGATCGGCTGGGTCATCACCGGCAAAAAAGTCACGAAACGGATGCTCTTGATCTGGCCCGCTATGATGGTCCTGTTGAAGCAGAGGAAAGTCTAAGGCGACAGCATTAAAAAACAGGCTACTGTACTGTTGATCAAAATCTAGATTAGACCCAAAGGTATCTTCTAACACCGATAGGTCTTGAGGTTTAGCATAGGTAAACTGAGCTTTCACCACAGGCACGGGCATCGCGCAAAGAGAGTTAATAATGCTCGTCGCGGCTCCCAGTACCTCATCGCTAATGAATCGCTTGCGGCCGGTCTCTGCTAATAGAGGCTCCCAGCGCAACTCTACAAGGTCCATATCTCGGTGAGCGGTCACCTTACCAATATCACCACGCAGCTCTAACAGGTTTGGCAGTAAGTTGAGATAGTCTCTAAAAGACTGGCAGACCGTTGCCATATAGAGTTGCAAATTGAGCCCCTTAAGGGCAGTCACGCGCCCTACCCTAAGGCCAATGTCCGCATCGCCGGTCGCGTTGGCGGCCAGCTGAAACAACCTAAAGTAGCTGTTAACCGGAAAACGTCGATCGGGGATTTTAAGCTCAGCATCATCCAAGCCAGAATCTGTTAGCAGCTGTTGCCTGTTAACGCCCAGCTGCTCAGAAACTTGCAAAATAGTCTGCACTGGCGCTGCATAAACAGTCCAGCTCGGGTCTATTGGGAATTTACTGTCAGAGACTGTCGGCATAGCTAGCGATATTATTCTCGTATTGCTCAATTATTACTTTAACACCAGCGCATAAGCCGATCCAATCATTGCGGGAGTATTGCGACTATAAAATGGCGGCTATAAAGAGGCTGAGCCACTTTATATTAATTCTTATTAATTTTTATCTAGCCTGCAATGTAGAAGATGACATATCCATAAATACTGTATATATTAACAGTAGTTAAGAAATTAGTCTTACTCGTAACGCAGCTTCCATCCAATGCCTAATAACAATATCGCGGCAGTATTAACCCGCACAGATACATGGCGTGGTCGCAACCAGCGCTCACCTCGCCGCACTCTTAGTACTGGTCATCGCAGCTTAGATCTTCTATTACAGGGTGGCTGGCCGGTCTCCTCGATTACTGAACTTTTACCCCAGCAGCCTGGTATTGGTGAGCTGAGTTTACTGCTGCCTACCCTTAAATATTATGCAGACAACAATCAGCTCTGCGTCTGGCTTGACCCTCCTTACCAGCCCTATGCGCCGGCGCTTGTCGGCGCCAATATTGCGCTGAATAAGCTTCTATTAGTGCGCAGCAAAAGCCATGGCGAATGGCTGTGGGCTGCTGAGCAGTCTATTCGCAGTGGCGCGCTATTAATGGCATGGACAAGGCAGCCATCACCGCGCTATGCCGACCTGCGTAAACTGCAACTGGCTGCGGCTGATAGTGGCAATGCGGCATTTCTGTTTAGCAGCCCAAGTAAGGTATTAGGCTCACCATCACCAGTGGCATTGCGCCTGGAGCTCGAGAGTCTGGGTGTAAACCAGCTGCTATTAACCCTGCATAAGATGCGCGGTAAAGCCGCCGGGGAAAAACTCGCACTCTCTCTTGGTGAGCCCTGGGCTCAAAGAACCGACTTAGCCATGTTGCCGGTTGATCGCCATCATGGTTATTTAAGTAACCCTATTTTGCGATTAAACGGTTAACCTTTGAAGCAGGATATCTGGCTATATCTGCACTTCCCGCTGCTGGCAATGGAAACATTATTGCCGCAGATGCCTGAAGAACAAGCCCATAAACCTCTCGCCATTGTCAGGCTGCACAAAAATGCCCAGCTGGTGCTGTGCTGCAATACTCAGGCATCGGCCTGGGGAATAGAGCCCGAGCTGTCGCTTTCTACCGCGCTGGCCCTGTGCCCTGATCTGTTGGTATTGCCAAGGCAGCTCGAACAGGAACAGCGTCACCTGCAACAGCTGGCACTAGTGGCCTATAGCTTTAGCCCCCTAGTTATTTTGTATAACGATATTGGTCTATGGCTAGAGATATCTGGCTGCCATAAGCTGTTTAAAGGCTACGATACTCTGTTACAAGATCTTGAGAAAAGGCTGCGTGATCAGTCTATTACGGCGATTAATGGTATTGCCCAAAACCCCCTCGCGGCACAGCTACTCTGCCAATCTAGCTTTCAGACCCAGCTGCCCAGTTCTACAGCTATGCAGCGCAATCTATTGGCAACAGACTTAACTCGCCTAGACACTAGCCACAAACAGCAGCAGAGTTTTAAGCAGCTTGGCTTAAATACCTTGGGGGATTTATTTGCTCTACCCCGTAGCGCCCTAAGCCGTCGTTTTGATGGGCAGCTCATGGCCATCATCCAACAGTTAAAAAGCGAAAAGCCTTTTACTGCAACTCCGTTTCAACCGGCCAATATATTTCATGATGTGGTTCAAAACCCTCAGGGCATTTTTAACAAAGAGAGTTTGTTGTTCCCGATGAAAGGATTATTACAACGGCTATGCCAGTATTTGACTGCACGGCAATGTCACTGCCTTGAAATTGAATGGCGCTTTGAGCCTTTGATAGGAGAGCCACAAAAGATGCAGATGCAGCTCTCTGGCAGCCAAAACAACTGGTCGAGTTTATTAACCCTAAGCCGATTACAGCTAGAGCGACTGGAGCTACCTAGAAGCATTGAACAGATTAGCCTCTACAGCGAACAGTTTATCGAGGCACCAATGGGCGTGTTTAATCTGGACCTATTCGGTGACCAGCAGTCCACCCAAGAGTCCTGCGAGTTAATTGACCGTCTGAATGCGCGCCTAGGCATAGAGGCCCTATCACAGCCGATACTCAGCGAAGAATACTTGCCCGAACAGGCGAGCACATTGGGGCTGCCTGGTGTGCTGAGTAAATCCAATATTAAGGACCCATCTAAAGCACCCCAACCCCTGTGGTTATTAACAGAACCTGCACCCGTACAGATGCGCAATCAACAGCTGTACTGGCGCCAGCCGCTGTCTATTATCAGCGGGCCAGAACGTGTTTGTGGTAACTGGTGGCAGAGCGAACAACAGCGCGATTATTATCTGGCTTGCGACAATAAAGGGGCACGCTATTGGTTATTTAGGGAGACAGCTAATCAACGCTGGTTTGTCCATGGGCTCTTTTCCTAACCAACCCATCAACAAACCAGTGTTTAAAAAAGCCTTTAGCTAACTTTATAAAAAGCCTTTAGCCCTTTATAAAAAGCCCTTTAGCCAACTTCATAAAAAGCCTTTAGCTAACCTTAATGAAAAGCCCTTTAGCCCTTTATAAAAAGCCTTTAGCCTTTTATGAAAAACCTTCCCTCTTAAGAGGCTTCTTTTAGTTTGAACTTCTGAACCTTACCCGCCGGGTTTCTCGGCAGTATATCGATAAACTGTAACTTGCTAGGTAGCTTATAACGAGCCAAAGACTCACCAGCAAAATCGCGCAGCTCTTCCAAGGTAAGTTCAGCACCCTCTTCCAATACAGCAATCGCCGTCACAGCCTCTCCCCATTTATCATCAGGTAGACCAATAACAGCTACCTCAACAATTGATGGGTGGCCATAGAGAACCGACTCAACTTCCGCGGGGTAAACATTTTCGCCACCACTAATCACCATGTCTTTAACGCGGTCACAGAGGAATAAAAAGTCTTCGTCATCCAAATAACCTATATCACCACTGTGGAACCAACCCTGAGTATCAATAGCTTCGGCAGTGGCATCTTCACGATTCCAGTAACCCTTCATCACGTTGGGGCCTTTAATGCAGACCTCTCCGTGCACGCCAGCAGCAACAGGATTATTGTGTTCATCAACAATACGCACTTCGGTAAACATAGGGGCCTTACCTGCAGAGCCCACTTTAACCATAGCCAAATCACTGGCTAACAGGCTGGCAAAAGGTGCAGTCTCCGTTAAGCCGTAACCCTGGCAGAAGTTAATGCCACGCTCGCCATAGGTTTTAATCAGCGGTACAGGCACAGGTGCACCACCGCAGGTTAATGTCTCAATACTAGACAGATCGGTAGTAGCAAATTTTTCATGCTGAACCATCATCAGGAACATAGTCGGTGCACCAAACATGGTGGTGACCCTGTGCTTCTCAATTAGCGCCAACACCTGCTCTGCATCAAAGCTGCGCAGTAAAACAACCTCGATACCTTTGCCCAGCGATAGCAGTGTGGTGACATTAAGGCCGCCAATATGGAATAGCGGAGCGCAAGTTAGCGTAGTGCCAGAAAGGCCATCTTCGCCAAAGCACACATTGATGCTATTCCAGAAAATATTGCCATGAGTAAGCATTGCGCCTTTTGGCAAACCGGTGGTACCAGAGGTGTACATAATAAAGGCGACTTCATCGCCGTCGACTTTTTCGCTAGCGGCGATAGGTTGCGCGGCAGCCATAAGAGGCTCAAGAGCTTCCCAATTATCGGCATCGGCTTCGGCAGTAATATAGCGAGTGCACTCAAGGTTAGCTCGCTCCTCATCAATAACCGGGCGCAGCATATCGTCCACAACCAACGTACTAATACCCGCATCATTGGCAATAAAGCGAACTTCAGGGCCAGTTAAACGAAAGTTTAAAGGCACAAATACCGCACCCAGACAGCCACAGGCATAGAGCATCTCTAAAAACACTGGGTGATTAAGACCAATATAACCAACACGATCACCAGTAGAAATACCGCCAGCGCGGAGCACAGCGGCCATGCGGCGCACGCGATCACCTAGCTCGGCAAAGGTTTGCGTGTGGCCTTCAAAAGTAATGGCTGGTTTATCTGGTGAAATAGCTGCGCGACGCAAAATAGTCTGGCCTAAACCGATATCTGCGGTCTGTAAATTTGACATGAAAAATCCCCTAAGATTTATTGTGTTATTGGGTTGCTCGCTGTCCCGCGGCTATCCCTTATTTTTTGATTGGCTCAATCATAAAAGCTGCGCTGCAAAATATCCATTACTTCATCACAGGCTTGAGAGCTTACACCTCTTAAACCAAAGTAAATAAATGCAAGACCATATACCGGGTATCAATAAGCTCACATAAGCATCCATTCTGGAAATTACACTGCACTGAGGCTATACTGGTTATATATACAGTATTAATCTCTACTAGCAGTTGTATACCTTATGGCCTATGCCGAACTTCATTGCGTCAGCAACTTCACGTTTCTGCGCGGGGCTTCCCACCCTCAAGAATTAGTCCGTACTGCTAAAGCACTGGGCTACAGCGCCTTAGCAATCACCGATGAATGCTCATTGGCCGCTGTGGTTAAAGCCCATGTGGCAGCCGTGGACTGTGATTTACAGTTAATTATTGGTAGTGAATTTATCCTTGATGGCCAGCGTCTAATCGCTCTGGTTAGCAACCGTGAATCCTACACCGAGCTCTCGGCGCTCATTACCCTAGCTCGCAGACGCAGCAGCAAAGGCGAGTACCGCCTAGAATGGTCTGACCTGAGTAGTAACCTACCCAATACATTATTAATTTGGCTCCCCAGCGGCAATCTAGAGCCCGACCATGAGGTAGGTGAGCGACTGAGCCACTGGTTTAAAGAACGGCTGTGGATTGGCATTGAACACCTGCTAGATGGCAACGAAGCTTACCAGTACTATTATTACCGCAATCTTGCCGCCCTCTGGCAGTTACCCATGCTGGCTTGTGGCGATGTGCACATGCACTGCAAAGAACGCCGGGCGCTACAGGACACACTCACAGCTATTCGTTATAGCTGCTCGGTTATGGAGCTAGGGGACCGCCGCTTCCCCAATGCCGAACGGCGGCTGCGTAGCCTGCCCCACCTAGAAAAGCTCTACCCCGCGGCTCTTTTAGCCGAAACCGTCAACTTGGCCAAACGCTGTCATTTCAGTCTCGAAGAACTGCGCTATGAATACCCAGACGAAGTGGTACCCGCACACCTAACCCCCGCCGAACAGCTGCGGCTATTAACCGAGCAAGGAGCAGCAAAACGCTGGCCCGACGGCCTATCTAAAGCCATCCATAAACAGATTGAATATGAGCTGAAGGTCATCAGCGAGCTGCAGTACGAATGTTATTTTTTAACCGTTCATGACCTGGTGGCCTTTGCTCGCAGCCGGCATATTCTCTGTCAAGGCCGTGGCTCAGCCGCCAACTCAGTAGTCTGTTACTGCCTGTTTATTACCGAAGTTAACCCAGACCAAATCTCCCTGCTATTCGAGCGCTTTATCTCCACCGAACGCAACGAACCGCCAGATATCGACGTGGACTTTGAGCACGAGCGCCGGGAAGAAGTGATTCAATATATCTACCAGCGTTACAGCCGAGACCGCGCCGCACTGGCCGCCACAGTGATCACCTATAGGCCGCGCAGTGCCGTGCGTGATGTGGGCAAGGCACTGGGCCTAGACCCATTGTTTATTGAACAGCTCAGCCAGTCTCTGGCCTGGTGGGACCGCAGTAGTGACCTGCAAGACCAGTTTGCCAAAGCCGGTGCCCGAGGCAATATGGCCGAGCACTTCCACAGCTTGCTCCAAGAGATTCAGGGCTTTCCCCGCCACCTCTCCCAGCATGTGGGCGGGTTTATTATTACCCGCAGCCCTATAAGCACTCTGGTGCCCGTAGAGAATGCCAGCATGCCCGACCGCACAGTGATTCAATGGGACAAAGAAGATATTGAAGCTCTGGGGCTGTTGAAAATCGATATTTTGGCTCTGGGAATGTTAACTGCCATACATCGCTGCTTTGATCTTATTAAGGGTCATCAGGGCATTAACCTAAATATGCAGTCTATTCCAAAACAAGACAGCGCCACCTACGACATGCTGTGCAAAGCCGACTCTGTAGGCGTGTTCCAGATCGAGTCTCGAGCCCAGATGGCCATGCTACCGCGACTAAGACCCCGCTGCTTTTACGACCTAGTGATCGAGATTGCCATAGTGCGGCCCGGCCCCATTCAGGGTGGCATGGTGCACCCCTATTTAAAGCGCCGTCAGGGCTTAGAAGAAGTCACCTATCCTCACCCAGACATTAAAAATGTATTAGAGCGCACCCTGGGCATTCCGGTATTTCAAGAGCAGGTAATTCGACTCGCCATGGTCGCCGCTGGCTTTACCGGTGGCGAAGCAGACCAGCTGCGTCGCGCC
>CAJJAO010000023.1 GCA_905182265.1 gamma proteobacterium HTCC2207
GCGCTCCAATCATTGGTACTAATACCGCGGATGCCCCAAGCGTTGGTAGCAATACCTGCGCTGGAACCATTGAGTCCGGGAATCATTGGAATCAAATCATTAATCGTATCCACGCCTGTGTTGGCGACCATCTCTGCACTAAAGGCCGAAATAGCAACGGGCACATCTTGGACACTTTCACTGCGCTTTTGCGCGGTAACTATAATTTCTTCAAGGCCTACTTCACTGGCAGATAATGGCCCAGACAATGCGGCTATGGTGGCGGCGATACAGGTAATCGCTGATCGATAATAGGGTTTATTCGACATCAAACTGTCCTCATATTTTTAGAGTTTATGGTCAGCGAATAGCCCATTTCAGCTACTCTACGTCTACCTAAACTAGCTTGTGCCGATTTAAAACTGGCAACATTGGCCACTATGGCCAATAGGCTGTCATTTCTGGCCAGTGTGTTTAGTCGCTCTTGAGTTGATCTAGAAGCCTTAAAATTAAAAGCCTTGCAACTAGAGCCGCTTATCATTGATACCAAGTAGGTCTAATACCAGCTAAAGAGCATGAGGATGTTTTTTAAGTGAGGGGTTTAACGACAGCACGGTGCCGACCATTAATGCCATTGAACAAAAACAGGCACTAAGATCGGGGTACAAATTTAAGCGCCAACCCATTATTGCACCAGCGCTGGCCTGTTGGCTTGGGGCCATCATCAAACACATGGCCCTGATGCCCACCGCAGCGGGCACAGTGGTATTCGGTGCGGGGCCAGACCATTTTAAAGTCTCGCTTGGTCTCTACATGCTTTGGGATATGGTCATAAAACGAAGGCCAGCCGGAGTTGCTCTCATACTTGGTCTCTGAGGTGAACAGAGGCAGATCGCAACCTGCACAGATGTACTCTCCGTCGCGGTGCTCATCATTCAGGTCGCTGGAGCCACGTCGCTCTGTGCCCTCTTCCCGTAAAATATAGTACTGCCCTTTAGTGAGGATGTTTTTCCACTGGCTGTCGGGGCGAGTTATTTTCTCTATATTATCTATAGCCCAGCTTTGGGCCGAAGCAGCCGCGGCGGCAAAACCAAGCCCTAGGCGCTGTATCCAATGACGTCGATTCATGAGATTTACCTCTTTCTCTTAATTTTAACTACTTTTCTAAATGAGCCTTCTAGCTTTTAGATTAAGGAGCCTTCTAGCTTCTAGATAAGGAGCCTTCTAGCTAAGACCGCACATTTATTTAATTAACGCCCGGGGGATGCATAATCGGTTCGCCCGGGGACTGCTTTAAGAGTATTTTAAGCTGCGATACAAGGCCGCCGGCCAAGATCAAACCACAGCCTAACAACTCTGGCCCAGTAAGGTATTCATCTAACAACCACCAGCCACAGAACGCGGCAAATACAGATTCAAAGCTCAAAATAATAGCCGAGTGAGAGGCCGGCGCTGTGCGCTGCCCCACCACCTGCAAGCAAAAACCTAGCCCAGACGACAATATACCCACATAGAGCAGTGCAACACCGGCATCTAAAATGCCCTGCCAGTCCCAGACTTCAAAGATCGGAATCATGGCCCCGGTGATAACTGTCGCGATAGAAAACTGCACAAAAATCAATCTAAACGGTGAGGTGTCGTTGGCAATAATGCCGGTAAAAATAATATGCAGGGCAAACAGCAGCGAGCTACCCAGTACCAGCAGATCACCAACAAAGAATTCGTCACTGTCGATTTGGCTTAAAAAGAATAAACCAAATAGGGCCAGGCCAATGCCCACCCAGGTAGGCCATTCGGTTTTGTTGCGAAACAACAAACCAATCACCGGCACAAACACTAGATAAATACCGGTCAAAAAGCCCGCGCGGCCTGCCGTGGTATAGACCATGCCCCATTGCTGCAGCAACATACCCGACGTCAACACTAGGCCCAGCAGTGCGGCGTTTCTGTTGGTTTTGTTGAAGGCAAAAATCTTTTTCGGCTTCTCCATCAAAAACCATATAGGCAATATGGCCAGTGCACCGATCAAAAAACGCCCGAACGTAAACGTCACTGGGCCAATATGGTCCATACCAGAACGCTGGTAGACAAAGGCGAGGCCCCAGATAAAGGCTGTTAGTAGCAGAATTAAATCTGCTTTGAAGTCGGATCTTAGGCTCATGGAATTTTCTTTTTTTATTATTTGGCTTTCTATTGTTTTGTAGCTATTTAGTCATTTGGTTGCAGATGCTGCACAAGTAGCTGCAAGCTTTCAACTCCGCGAAACTCATTGATATCTAAACGATAAACGCAGTGTACAACGCCGGCATTGAGATTAGGCCACACGGCAGTATCAATATTAAACCAGATTGCGTCTATACCTAGTTCAGGTTGGCCCTCGGGAGCCAGTACCAGCTTGAGATGTTTTTCGCCAACAATACGCTGCTGCTGAATGACAAAGTTGCCTTCAAAGCAGGGCTCGGGAAACAGCTGACCCCAGGGACCCGCCTCGCGCAATAGTTCGGCGGTCTGTTTGCTGAGCTGCTTAGGAGTCAGCGGGCCATCGGTAACCAGTTTGGCCTGCAGATCATCTTCGCTTAGGGAGCTGGCCACTTGCTGCTGAAAGGCTCGGGTAAAATCTTCTAAACGATCTTCATCTAAGCTCAAACCCGCTGCCATGGCATGGCCACCAAACTTGGTTATTAAGCCGGGGTTTTGCGTGGCGACGGCATCTAGCGCATCGCGAATATGTAGGCCGGGGATAGACCTGGACGAACCCTTGAGTTCGCCGCTCTCACCCCGGGCAAACGCCACTACTGGGCGGTGATATTTTTCTTTAATACGGGAAGCCAACAGCCCAACTACGCCTTGGTGCCAGTCCTCTTGAAACAAACACAGAGCCGCGGGCATACTGGTGGGGTCCATAGAAAACTGTTCAACAATCGCCAGCGCCTCGCGCTGCATGCCGGCTTCAATAGTTTTACGGTCCTGATTAAGGTCGTCCAGAGCTTGGGCGGCATGTAAGGCTTGCTGGTGGTCTTCGGTTAGCAGGCACTGAATACCCAGAGAAATATCGTCTAGGCGACCCGCTGCATTGAGTCTGGGACCTAAGGCAAAGCCCAAATCAGTGGCTACTAGTCGCGCAGGGTTTTTGCCCGCTATGCGTAATAACGCCTGTATACCAGGTCGTGATCGTCCAGCGCGAATTCGTAATAAACCCTGATACACCAGCGCTCGGTTAACCTGGTCCAGAGGCACTACATCGGCCACTGTGCCCAGAGCTACCAAGTCTAACCAGTTGGCCATATTGGGTTCTGGGAGCTGTTGCTGGGTAAACCAATCCTCTTTGCGTAGCTGCCCGCGAAAGGCACTCAGCAGATAAAAAGCAACGCCGACACCGGCAAGATTTTTAGTGGGAAATTCACAACCCGGCTGGTTAGGGTTCACTATGGCCGTCGCAGCGGGTAACACCGCACCGGGAAGATGGTGATCGGTAACAATAACCTCTATACCTAGAGTATTTGCTCGCGCCACACCCTCAACACTGGAGATGCCATTGTCGACGGTAATAATAAGATCGGGAGATTTTTGCGCAGCTAAGTCTACAATTTCTGGGGTTAAACCATAGCCGTAATCAAAACGATTGGGCACCAGAAAGTCGACGGTCTTAAAGCCCATAGCGCGCAGAGCCAATACCATAAGTGCCGAGCTGGTGGCTCCGTCGGCATCGAAGTCACCGACTATTAAAATGCTTTCTTGCTGATGAATGGCCGTAACCAAACGGCTTACCGCGGCGGCGATGCCCTGCATGGCTAGTGGCGCTGGAAGACAGCTGAGTTGACGCTCTAGGGCCTGCTGATCGCTGACACCACGAGATTGGTAAATACGCTGTAATAGAGGGTCGAGCTGCTCAGAAAAGTCGCAGCCACTAAGATCTACAGGTCGTGTTGCGATTTGCATAGGATTGTCGATTTAAGAGTCTGTTTAAAAGTCTATTTAAAAAGTCTGTCTAAAAAATACTGCTTTAAAACGCTTGTTTATAAGTAGCCAGCTTGCTTACCAATAAGGTAACTAACCCAACCCAGCGCCGCAACTATCGACCAGATACCACCCAGCAATATCAAACCACGAAATGGCTTGCGCTCGGTTTTGTTAAAGCCGCTGTTTAGGTACTTCTCGACCCGCTTCATGTCTTCAGCAGATAGCTTATTGTCTTCGCTCATACGTTACTCTCAAATTCTGCCGGTAAACTAAGGTAACCGCTAACCTGCTCCGGAGTCAGGTCAGGCAGCCTGGGTACAACACCCAGACAGGGCTCATTGATCAAGCGCTTTAGTGTAGCAATATTTTCGTCTAACCGCGGCATATCTGGGTTAATTATATTGCCAACCCAGCCTGCAATCTGCAGCCCATCACGGCGCACGGCTTCGGCGGTTAACAGCGCATGGTTAATACATCCCAGTCTTAGTCCTACGACTATAACCACCGAACAGTTCAATTCTATAGCCACATCCGCCAGCGTTTCACGGGGGTTAAGGGGCACTCGCCAGCCCCCCGCACCCTCAACGACCAACATATCTACAGGTAGTAGGCTCAGGCCTCGACAATAGCCCACAAGCCGAGAAGCATTGAGGGTTTTACCCTCTTCTGCGGCAGCAATATGGGGGGCAACGGCAGCCTTGAGGGCTACTGGGTTGACCTGCTGGTATGGAAGTTGATGGCTGCTTGCAGCCTGTAGTTGCAGCGCGTCGTCATTTTGTAAACCAGCGGACTGTTCGTTGCTGCCAGCGGCGTGCTCGTTGCTGCCAGCGGTGTGCTGCTCACAACCAGCCGCAACCGGTTTAATCGCAGCAGTGCGCAGGCCTGCCTTGTTACCCGCAGCCAATAAACCAGTGGCAATAACAGTCTTACCCACATCGGTATCTGTGCCAGTAATAAATAGCCATTTGTTGGTCTTGGGGGGCATAAATTGGTCTCTTAAGAAGCTACTTTTTAACGTACTCTTTAGTTAAGCGCTATTGATAAGCACTGATTATAAGCACCGTATTCTTTAGCCGCGCACTACTAAAAAGCAGCGCACTATTTAGTAGCGCGCCATCTTATAAGCTCTCTACTCTTTAACCGCGCACTCCTTAAAAGCCACGCACTACTTAAAAGCCACGCCAAAAATTATCTCCCAGGTGGCCGGTAGTTGGCCATTGGGTAGTTTGTATATTTCATAGGCATTGTACAGCGCTTTTAGCTGCTGCTTGCCAGTCATATGGGTCACTTTGCCGGCATTATTGTTATGGGCGCCCATATTTTTAAGCGCGAGAAACAGCTCTCGCACTGACTCATGCTCTTCGGTCACCAGCATAGTCTTCAACTCTATCTGGCTAAACCCGGCACCATCTAATGCCTGCTGCCACTGCTGCAAGCTGGCAAAGCGGTTTACATGCACCGCGTCGTCTACCTCGGCCCAAGCTTCACGCAATTCAACGAGGGTGCTGGGGCCCGGCACGGCAAACACTAGCTGCCCTGCGGGTGCCAAGACGCGATTCAGTTCTGCCGCCAAGGTCTCCAACCGGTCGCACCATTGCAGGGCAAAGTTTGAAAACACTAAGTCTTGGGAGCCGCTGTCGAGGGCAAGATTTTCGGCGTCGCCGCAGAGCCAGCTCAGGCCACCCTGGGGATATTTGTTCTGAGCATAGGCCAGCATACCGGGAGAAATATCCACCCCCAGTACGTCGGCTTCTGGGTAACGGTGATGCAATTGAATGCTGTGGTAACCGGTGCCGCAACCAAGGTCCATAATTCGGGTTGGTACTTGTCTTGCAGTCGATATAGACGCCAGCAACTGTTCGCCAATACGGTGCTGCAAGGTAGCAGCGCCGTCATATTGCTGGGCGGCACGGCCAAAGGAATCTGCAACCTTGGGTTTATCCAAGCTGTAGCGCTGGGTATCTAGAAAAGTCTGTATCGCCTGTAAAACCTGTGGCTCTGCGCTTAGATGAGGCAGATGGCCTGCTTTCTCAATGACCAGAGTCTCTCTAAGCCCTTTAGAAGTGCAACGAGCAGCATCAACGGGTACTAAGGCGTCATGCTCGCCAAATATAGCTAGCGTCGGAACTGATAAGTCGTGGTTTTGGCATTTAAGAGCACCCAGCAGATTAAGTAACGCCTCCCCTGCCGCCAGATTAATCTCGCAGTCCATGGCCCGCAGCTGACGTATAAGCTGCCGCTGGTGCTGGTCACCCTGAGCCTGTAAGCCAGCAAAGCGTTTTAGGCACAGCTCTGGGTCTGCCCGCCAGCTCTGTAAAAACCCTGCAAAATCGGACTCTGGCATGGCCGGCAAATAGGTTTTACTAGCCACAAACTGCCCGTTGCTACTAATGGTTATCAGCCCTGCAACAAGTTCTGGGTAGGCCACCGCAAAAGCATGGCAAAGCATGCCGCCCAGAGACAGGCCCAGCAACGTGCATTGATTAGATTGACCCAGTTCACTAGTAAGCACCTGGTGCATCCAGCTCAAAACACTGGCCTCAGAATAATCATCTAGCGCGGCAGAGCCCCCAAACCCTGGCAGATCTAGGGTAACAACATCGGCCCATTGGCGAAGCTGCTCGGGCATAGAGCCCCATATTTGGCTATCGCTACCCCAGCCATGGACTAAAACCATTGGCTGTTGCGCAAGCCTATCCCCAAGACAAGGGTAATGGGTAATGCCTGCTGTGGTGCTTACCCTGCTTGAGTGAGCTAGAGGGCGATTTAGAGAATGATTTTTCGAGCCAGAGCGAATTTGCGTAGCAGCATTCATAGGCAACTCTGCAAAGCGTCTAACAGCTGGTCAATCTGCTGCTCTGTATGGCTAGCCGACAAGGTAACCCGCAAACGCCCAGTACCCGCAGGCACACTGGGCGGCCTAATGGCACCCACCATAAAACCTTTATCACGCAGGCGCTGATTAATCTCCATCACCCGCCGATCATCATTAATACAGATAGGCTGAATAGGCGTCTGGGAATCCATAAGCTCAAGACCAATCTGCTGGGCCCCGCGGCGAAACCTGCCAATCAAGCTTTGTAAATGCTCACGGCGCCATTGTTCCCTGCGCACAATTTTTAAAGCGGCACTACTAGCGCAGGCAATCGATGGCGGCAGCGCAGTGGTGTATATATAGCTGCGGGCAAACTGGATTAGGGTTTCAATTAAAGCCTCGCTGCCCGCCACAAAGGCCCCAAAGGTACCAAAGCTTTTACCCAGCGTACCCATAAGAATTGGCACCTGCTGCGCCGACAACCCCTGCTGCTCCACAATACCGGCACCGGTTGCCCCCAGTACACCAAGACCATGGGCATCGTCGACCATCAGCCAGCCATTGTGCTGTGCCGCTAATGCACTAATCTCTGGCAGAGGCGCCAGATCGCCATCCATGCTAAATACACCGTCGGTGACAATTAGCGTACGGCTGGCATCAGCCTGTTCAAGCTGCGCCTGTAAGCTAGCCATATCATTGTGCTTGTAGCGCTTAAAGTCCGCGCGGCTAAGGCGACCGCCATCTAACAAAGAGGCATGGTTAAGCTGGTCTTGCAGCACCAAGTCATGGCGACCCACCAGGGCATTAATCACCCCCATATTGGCCATATAACCGGTGCTAAAAAGTATGGCTCTGGGACGGCCAGTAAACTCTGCCAGCTGTTCTTCTAACTGCTGATGAGCCACAGAATGGCCACTAATAAGATGGGACGCACCGCTGCCTGTGCCATAGGTGTCTACCCCGGCCTTTAGCGCGACGGCAATATCCGGATGACCCGCAAGCCCCAGGTAGTCATTGCTGCAAAAGTTGAGCAACGACCGGCCCTCAACCTGCAAAACAGTGCCGCAGCCCGAGGCAACATTAAGTCGCTGGCGATAGAGAAACTGTTCATGGCGCTGGTCTAGTTGGGCCTGAAGTATGGCGTCCATACCTGTCTTAGAATTCATAGAAGCCATGGCGTCCATAGAATGTATAGCGGTCAAAGTACGGGTTAGCTCGCGCTATAAAAAAGAGCATCGTTTTTATGCTCATTAATAGCCCGATGCAGATCTTCTTCGTGCTGCAGGCTGTCTTTATCCGCCTGATACTCTTCCGGCTTAATGCCCAGACGCTCAAACAGCTGCATATCGGTATTGGCTTTGGGGTTGGGCGTAGTGAGCAACTTATCGCAATAAAAAATGGAATTGGCACCCGCCATAAAGGCCATGGCCTGCATCTGCTCGTTCATGTCTTCACGACCCGCCGACAGGCGCACATAAGACTTAGGCATCATTAGCCTTGCCACAGCAATGGTGCGAATAAATTCAAAAGGGTCTAGGTCTGCTTGGTCGGCCATGGGTGTGCCAGCCACCTTGACCAACATATTAATGGGCACAGATTCTGGGTGAACCGGCAAGTTAGCCAACGCCATTAATAACCCAGCGCGGTCCTGCTGCTCTTCCCCCATACCCACAATACCACCGGCACAGACCTTCATTCCAGAGTTACGCACATTGGCCAATGTGTTTAGGCGATCTTGAAAGGTTCTGGTGGTAATCACCTCGCCATAAAATTCTTTGGAGGTATCAAGATTGTGGTTGTAATAGTCGAGCCCGGCATCGGCCAGTTTCTCCGACTGCTCTTCACTGAGCATACCCAGTGTCATGCAGGTTTCTAGACCCAGCGCCTTCACCTCACGAATCATTGCAGACACCACAGGAATATCCCGGTCATGGGGCGAACGCCAAGCAGCACCCATACAAAAACGGCTCGAACCGCTGGCCTTAGCTATTTTAGCCGCTGCAATCACCTGCTCTAATTCCAGCAGCTTCTCTTTCTCTAACCCAGTGTCATAGCGGGCACTTTGAGGGCAATACTTGCAGTCTTCAGGGCAGGCACCGGTCTTAATCGACAGTAATGTACTCAGCTGCACCTGATTGGGGTCAAAGTGCTGGCGGTGAACGACCTGAGCGTCAAAGAGAAGATTGTTAAAAGGCTGGTTAAACAGGGCCAGGACTTGGTCTCTGGTCCAATTGTGACGGGTTGAAGATCCTTCTTGGGGTGACATGGCCGTACTCCGATTATTCTGGCTAAGGTGCCGATAATAAGGCCGGAGCAGGCGCTGTCAACTTTAATTTACATATTTGGTTAACGGTGAGATTTCAAAGGCTAATATTGCCCGTCATTTATGCACTCTTATCTCAGAAATCATGACTGCACCGCAAATATTCTCACCGGCACGCCATTCAACGCAGCATTACCGCTAATTTGGTCAACAAGCTTATCGTCAGTCAGGTCATTACAGCTAACCCCTTCCTGCTCGCTCGCAATCGCCATACTCACACCAGCGCGCTTATGCCCCCAACCATGAGGCAAGCTAACCACACCAGGCATCACCTCATCACTGGCCAGCACCTGGGTTACCACCTCACCCACCCGAGATGTAATACGCACCTGCCCCTGATCCTGCAGATTATGAGCCGCTAGATCTTCTGGGTGCATTAGCAACTGCCAGCGCGGCTTGCCCTTTACCAAACGGTGAGAGTTATGCAACCAAGAATTATTACTGCGAATATGACGACGACCAATAAGCAACAGCTCATCGGCTTCTGTCGTGGCCTTATCCGCGCCAAGGCGCTTGAGGTCTTTAGTTATGTAGTCTGCTACCAAGGTAATTTTGCCGTCAGCAGTGCAGAGACGCTCGGGCAAGCTAGGGGCTAATGGACCAATATCCAAACCATGGGGATGTTGCTTAATCTTATCCAGAGTCAGCTCTAACTCATGGCCAGCGGCAGCACTGTATGGCCCGCGCTGAATACCCAT
>CAJJAO010000024.1 GCA_905182265.1 gamma proteobacterium HTCC2207
CTTCAGCGAGATTTCAATAAACGGCTTGGGATACTGGTCTGCTAGATCGGCAGGAACGCGCCTTCTATAGTAGTAGGTATTTCTGTTACTTCTTTTAAACAGATATTTCATTGATATGGTGTATGTGCCGATAGCGAACTGCAGCATAACGTAAAAAACCTCTAGTGTGTGTACAATTGTGTGTACATTACTAAAGGCTTTTGCGGCTAGAACCCTATATTTTGCTGGATTCTGCAATCTTAATTGGTGCACCCGGAGGGATTCGAACCCCCGACCAAGTGGTTCGAAGCCACCTACTCTATCCAGCTGAGCTACGAGTGCAGTATGTTGCAGTTTAGCTTAATTTATCGTTCTAAGTACTGAAGTTTGTCTGGCACACCGTTCCATTCTTCTGCGTCTGCTGGCGGGTCTTTTTGAACGGTGATATTAGGCCATACATCGGCGAGTTCGGCATTGAGCTCTAGGAAAATCTCTTGGCCTGCTGGAATCTCATCTTCAGCGAAGATTGCGTCCACTGGACATTCTGGTTCACAGAGGGCGCAATCGATACATTCGTCTGGGTGAATAACCAAAAAATTGGGTCCCTCGTAAAAACAGTCCACCGGGCATACTTCTACACAGTCTGTATGTTTGCACTTAATGCAGTTGTCGCCAACAATAAAGGTCATCGATTACATCTCTTCTGAATTTGGGGTCGCCTTAGGCGCGGCATTATAGCAGGAAGATTTCTCCTGTGAATGCCTTGCTGAGGTTATTTAGTTCTATCTTAGCAACCGCTGCTATGGCTTACGTCAGAGCAGTTTCTTTAGTTCATACATTAGATCCAGTGCTTGCTTGGGCGATAGTTCATCTGGGCTCAGCGCTTCTAGACGTTTTTGAAGTTCAGGATTGACCGGTGGCAGAAATAACTCTGCCTGGCTTGGTTGGTTGGGAATTTGGTGGGCTGGACTTATAACGCCAGCGCTGCCTGCTTCTAACAGCGCTAGTTCCTGGCGTGCTAGATCAATTACCTCTGCCGGTATGCCTGCTAGCTTGGCCACCTGAATACCATAGCTCTGACTGGCTGGGCCTTCCTGAATGCTGTGTAAAAACACTATGTTGTCATTATATTCGGTGGCATCCAGGTGCACATTCACAGTGCCAGTAACTTTCTCTGGTAGTGCTGTCAGTTCAAAATAATGGGTAGCAAATAGAGTGAACGCTTTGACCTTTCCTGCTAGATGGAATGCGCAGGCCCAGGCTAACGAGAGGCCGTCAAAAGTGCTGGTGCCGCGACCCACTTCGTCCATCAATACTAGGCTGCGGTCGCTGGCATTGTGCAAAATGTTGGCGGTTTCGGTCATTTCTACCATAAAGGTCGAGCGGCCACCTGCCAGGTCATCGGAGGAGCCGATGCGGGTAAATATACGGTCAACTAAACCTATGTGTGCGGACGCTGCTGGCACAAAGCTACCAATTTGAGCCAGCAGGACGATTAGGGCAGCTTGGCGCATATAGGTGGATTTACCACCCATATTGGGCCCTGTGATTACTAGCATTTTGCGGCTGTCATTCATGTGCAGATCATTAGCGACAAAGGGTGCGTCAGAGACCTGTTCAACCACCGGGTGGCGGCCGCCCTCTATGCTAATCCCGGGCTCTAGGCTCAGGGTTGGCATGCAGAAGTTAAGGCTGTGAGCTCGCTCGGCTAGGGTAGTCAGCACATCGAGCTCTGCGATGGCGGCGGCACAGGTCTGTAGCGGGGCTAAATCTTGGTTAAGGGTTTCTAACAGTTGCTCATAGAGATGTTTTTCGCGGCTTAGGGCGCGGCTTTTTGCGCTTAGGGCCTTGTCTTCAAATTCTTTTAATTCTGGGGTAATAAATCGCTCGGCATTTTTTAAGGTCTGGCGGCGAATATATTCCACGGGTGCCGAGGCGCTCTGAGCACGAGAAATTTCAATATAGTAGCCATGCACTCGGTTGTACCCGACTTTGAGTGTCGAGATACCTGTGTTGGCTTTTTCCCGCTCTTCCATGGCCAGTAAAAATTCACCGGCATTGGTATTTAGCGCGCGCAGTTCATCGAGCTGCTCGTCATAGCCATCGGCAATCACACCACCGTCGCGAATAATCACCGGCGGATTTTCTTTAACGGCATTGCTCAGTAGGTCTACAAGATGGGGCAGTGGCTTGGCACCCTCGGCTAGCTGTTGCAGGTGGCTGACTTCGGCGTTCTGAAGCTCAGTGGCAATCTGTGGTAGCACCGCTAGGGAATCTAGTAGGCGAGTCAAGTCTCTTGGGCGTGCAGAGCGGAGGGCAACGCGGGTCAAAATCCGTTCCATATCACCGACCTTTTTAAGGTGGCCGTGGAGGGTTTCGTACAGGTAATTGTTTTGTAGCCCAGAGATGCTGTGCTGACGCGCTTCTAATGCCGCAAGATCTTGCAGTGGTCTGTTGAGCCAGCGGCGCAGCAGGCGGCTGGCCATGGTGGTGGCGCTGTTATCTAACACATCAAATAATGTATTTTCCTGACCGCCAGTCAAATTAATATCGAGCTCAAGATTACGCCGGCTGGCGGCATCTAGAGCCACGGTATCTTCGCGGTTCTCGGCGCTGATACTGCGGATATGGGGCAGGTGATTGCGCTGAGTGTCCTTGGCATATTGGAGCAGGCAACCGGCAGCACTGATGCCTATGGGCAGATGATCACAACCAAACCCACTTAGATCTCTAGTGCCAAATTGCTGGTTTAAAAGACGCTGAGCAGTATCGATCTCAAATTCCCAGGGTGGACGTCGGCGCACTCCCGCACGGTTTTCAATAAACTCTAGGGGGGCCAGATCTTCGGACACTAATAGCTCTACTGGGCTTAGGCGCTGTAACTCCGCATGAAGCTCGTCGCTCGTGTCGATTTGCAACAACTGAAAACGACCGCTGCTCATGTCGAGTGTGGCGATACCAAATTGGTTATCGCGATGATTAATGGCCGCTAATAAATTGTCACTGCGATCATCAAGTAATGCTTCATCCGTTAGGGTACCTGGCGTAAGTACACGCATAACAGCACGTTCAACGGGACCTTTACTGGTTGCTGGGTCGCCAATCTGTTCACAGATTGCCACTGATAGACCCTGTTTTACCAGCTTGGCCAGATAGCCTTCAGCTGCGTGATAGGGCACTCCGCACATTGGGATTGGGTTGCCATTAGCCTTGCCCCGCGCAGTCAAGGTAATGTCCAAAAGCTGGCTAGCCCGCTTGGCGTCGTCAAAGAAAAGCTCGTAGAAATCACCCATACGATAAAAAACAATATCGTTGGGGTGGTCAGCCTTAATGCGCAGGTACTGCTGCATCATAGGAGTGTGTGGGCTGGATTCTGTGCTAGTGGTCATAGAGCCTTCTGCGGTTGAGATAAAGAGCCTTCTGCGTTAGAGATAAAGAACCTTCAGCTGTTTAAGATAAAGAGCCTTCCGCGATCTAAGTAAAAGAGCCTTCAGCTGCTTAAGATAAAGAGCCCTCAGGTATCGCTTAGTTTAAGCCCTTTATTTTAGACCAAACTGACACCCGTAAACCATTTAAATAGAGATTAATAACCTAGGTCCCTAGCAATCTTCGCTAACAAGTGGCATAACTACTGCTAGTTTTTGTGTCAGCGCACTATGGAGACTGACCATCCACAGGTTTGGGTTTTTTGAAGGACTAAAGCAGGTAAACTGCCAGCATAAAAGAACAGCAGATTCACACACATTTAGGGGAAGGGTATGAGCGATACAGTGACAGTTTCAATTGACAATGGCGTGGCTATTATTGCCATGGATGATGGAAAGGCTAATGCCTTGGGCCACGCAGTGTGGGACCAGTTAGACGCGGCCTTTGATCAAGCTGAAGCTGCCGGTGCAGTGGTAATATTAAAAGGTCGTGCAGGCATTTTTTCTGGGGGTTTTGATCTCAAAGAGATTGGTAAGGGTGCTCAGGAAGCTATAACCCTAACGGCTCGTGGGTCGACACTGGCGCGACGTATACTGTCTTTCCCAACGCCGGTGATAGGGCTGTCCACAGGCCATTGTATCGCTATGGGTGCCTTTTTGATGCTGGCCTGCGACTACAGAATTGGTACTGCGGGTGACTTCAAAATCGGGCTTAACGAAACGATGATTGGCATGACCATGCACCATTTTGGTATTGAGCTGGCGCGCTATCGAATACCGCTAAATTATTACAGTCGCGCCGTGATTAATGCGGAAATATGGAGCCCAGATGATGCTATTTCTGCTGGATTTTATGACCGCATAGTGCCTGCTGACCAGCTTGATACTGTTGCTAGCATGACGGCAGAGACGTTTGGTAACTTAGATATGACAGCCTTCAAGGGTACCAAAACCAAATCACGTAAAGAGTTTCTGCAACTGTTAGATCAGTGCATCGAAACGGACCTTATTCTTCCCGCCTAAGTATTACCCCTTAAAACTATTAGCCCTGTCGCTATAGTCAAAAAGTACTGAGCCCTAAGGGGAGAAGTGCTTTTTGACTGGCGCTATACAAGCATGTCTTTTAAGTAGTATTATTCACATATGCATAGATATAAATGCAAGAAAAAAGGATTTTTTTTTGGTATGAGTGAAAGTGAAAATAAAGCTGCCCTAGGGAAGTTACTAACCGGTTTCTCCTCGGAAGATGTTAGTAGGCTGATGCCCTTTTTAGAGGCAAAGGACATTCTTGGCGGTACGGTTGTGATAACCCATGGGGCAAAGGATTCCGATGTCTACTTTTTGCTAGGTGGGGCGTTCTCGGTGCTAGAGAAGGTCAGTATCAATGGTTCATCGGTTATCTTGAACACGGCCACATTTTCGGGCCCCAGCATTCTTGGTGAAGTGAACATGCTCAACCAGAGTGCAAGAACAGCTACGGTGGTCGCGCGAGATCCCTGTGCCTGTTACATGTTAAGTCAAGAACAGTTCGATCGTATTGTCGACGCTAAACCCAAACTCGGAATTCAACTGCTAAAGCTTTTTGGTTCATTAGTGTCATCTCGGCAACAGGCCTTTCAGCACAGTGTTCGAGCCAATATCTTGAAAGATTCACGCAGTATCGAAGCCGCGGTCTATAAACTTGGGCGCTACACCGGCAAGGTCTACAAGGCAGATCAAGCGCTACACCAGAGACTGTTCAGCGCCGACTTAGAAGGTATGAG
This sequence comes from gamma proteobacterium HTCC2207, assembly GCA_905182265.1. Classification (GTDB taxonomy): domain Bacteria; phylum Pseudomonadota; class Gammaproteobacteria; order Pseudomonadales; family Porticoccaceae; genus HTCC2207. The sequence continues at coordinate 5,168 of CAJJAO010000024.1, forward strand.
TTATAACTCCTTTGGATGATGCTGGCCGCCTGTCATAAGGGCCAGTTCTCAAACAGGAGTCAGGAAATTATTACTGGGTAAGCTGTGCTTGCCCAGAAGTGTTGTTATCGGAGCTTATCATGATTATTCCGGCCACTAGCCGAACACCAGAAGTCGCTTTTTCTGAGCAGCAGTGCTCTATTAAAGGTGAGTGTTATCCCGAAGATATCAGTGAATTTTCTATACCCATTATGGAAAACATCAAGCTTGGTGTAGGCGAGGCAGATGCTTATAAAGCAGAGATAGAGCTGTATTACTTTAATAGTTCGTCGGCGAAATTCTTTTTTGATTTTTTTGATTTCCTTGATGAGTCTGCTGCAGGGAATAAAGAGATCTCTGTCATCTGGCGATACCGTGAGGATGACGACACCATGCAAGATGCAGGTGAAGAGTTTCAAGAGGACTTGGGCAACCTAATCTTCAAACTAGAGCAATTGGACTAACACTTGTTTGCGAGCACTTTTTAGTGCGCTCGCTCTCAAAAAGTAAAGGTACTGTCGATGAATACTAAATCCATTCAACTTCACGAGCTAATGCTTTCTAGAGGCACGTTCTTCTGTTATGCCGGCCCGTTGTCAGAGGAGGTGCTGACCAGCATTTCTGGGGTTGTGAAAGACCAGCTGACCGACTCTGATTCAGACTTGCTGATTAAGAAAAAAGTGTTCAGTATCTTTATTGAACAGGCGCAAAATATTATTCGTTATTCTGGCGCTCGTTTAGAAAAAAGCGGTGTCGGTTCGGTGTCGATTAGCCACACGGATACTGGGTTTGTGCTTGAGGCTGTCAATGAAATCAACCCGACTGATCAGGTCAGAGTGGCGCAGATGTTGGATGAGCTACAAAGTATGGATGAATCAGAGCTTAAACGGGCTTATCGAGAGCGCATGAAGTCTGGGCCACCGGAGGGCAGTGTTGGTGCAGGCCTTGGGTTTATTGAGGTGGCGCGTAGAAGCTCCAGTTTTGACTATGCCTTTGAAGAACGTGGTGGCGTGTTACTCTTTTTGTATAGGGGCTGGGTAGAGGTGCCCAAGGCTTAGACCTAAATCTATAACGGGGTGGCAAATTGCCGCCCTGTGCTAGCGGTTCTGTATATGGTCTTGGACCTTTTGCAGGGCAATTTCTAGCGACTCTTTTAACTGTTCAATCTCTATTTTACTCAATGCCGCGACTCGTACTCGCAGATGAGACTTGTCGGCATCGACGGATATGGTCTCCTCAGCACGGCTTTGGTCCAGCACTTCAAATGTCCGTATTGGATTGGCAAACCCTTTCATTGTTATCAGATCGGCTTCACGGCATAGAATGCTATCTCTCACCAGATTATAAGTATCTTCAGACATCAGAATATTGCTGGCTTTTGCCGCTGTCTCAAGCCTTGAGGCTACATTAACGCCACCCCCTATCACCGTGTAATCGAGTCGGTGCTCCGAGCCAAAATTACCTACGGTGCAGTAAGCTGTGTTGATACCTATGCGCATGCGAAACGGTTCATGCAAACCGTAGTCGGCCCAGCGATTAGAAAGCTCTTCCATTCGCCGCTGCATGGCAATGGCCATAGACACACAACGAATAGCGTCCTCCTGAACACCGTGACTTTCTGGGTCGCCGAAGAAGATCATAATGGCATCGCCGATATACTTATCAATGGTGGCGCCGTACTCCAAGGCAATGGCGGACATCTCGTCTAGGTAATAGTTAAGAGCATCGGTTAGATCTTCAGATTCAAGGCTGTCGGTGATAGAGGTGAAGCCCACCAGGTCGGAAAAGAAGACGGTTAATTTTTTACGTGAGCTGGCGAGGCTGACGGTCTGATCCCCACTAAATATCGACTGGTAGACCTGGGGCGAAAGGTATTTGGCAAGTTGGTTGGACAGTCTCTCAAGCTGAGCGTTTTTTTCCTGAGTCTCGCGAGCCAACTCATTGAGGCGATCGGCGCCGCGATCGTTTAATTTCACAAGTCGTTTAGTGGTTTTAAGCAGGTGCTCATACTCAGTGACTAGACGCTGATATTGGTCCGTTGACAGCGCCGAACCGTCGTCACTTAAGAGCGCTTTCGCTTCAGATATAAACGTGTCTTCCGTACGAAAAATGGCGTCATTGTTTGCCATTGCTCTGTTACCTCCAATCCGTCAGTGTCGAGAACCGCCCAAAGCGGTGGTGCCAAGTTGAATTTGAGCACCTTTTTTTGACAAAATCTATGCATAAGTGAATAAATAGGTCTGGCGGTAAAGGAACCTTCATAAGACCGGTTCTTTTTTCATGTTTTATCTCGCAGTGGGTAGAGCAGAGGCCAGGCGTAATGATGTTAATGGAGATAACAACATGACGACAAAAAACCAAATTCTCGCCCTGGCAGTTTTCGGTAACCTCGGCCTTGCAGCGCTGTTTCTAGTATTAACCTTGAACCAACTTAGGGATCAAGAGAAAAGCCATCTAGACGATACGGTCTCGCTCTATCAGCAAGCTTGGAAGGTTGCGGCAGAGGAGGCGTTTATCACTTCTGTTGGCACCTGGCATCCTAAGGATGGCGATGCAGGCAAGCGTGCTATTTGGCAGGTTGAAACCACTGTAAGCAATAACCCCCTATTTAATGCGATTCTTAAAGGTCAGCAGTCTGAAATAAATTCGGTAGTGGACAGGGTGTTTTTTGGAGAGTTTAAGTCTACAACCTTAAGCTTTGTCTCTTTTTTAGACGCCAACAACAAAACAGTGTTTTGTCAGACGGCCGCTGAAGGCTATGGCGTTGACCCCTGTGGTGAAACGTCGCGTATCGAGTTTTCAGACTTAGGAGTTGACCGGTCTCAATTAATAACAACAGGCTCCTCAATATCATTGGCTGTGCAGCCCGATCTAATGGTTGCCGACGATTTGAGGGGTATTCAAGAGCCTTCTATCTATCAAGTAATGCACGTCGATATCCTTAATGGCGGCCAGAAGATGGGCACTATAGTGTTGGGTAAACACCTCTTCGAAGCAGTCCAATTTTTTGAAGCCGAGTTTGATGTAAAAGTCGTCATTAACTTTAATAGCCAGACCATTGTTCTTGATAACTACGCTGACGTGCGCAACTATTTTGGCATTTCAGATAGTGCTGACATTGTCGGTGAGTCCCTTAATGGGGTTAACGACAATAAGGAATCCCTGTTAGCCAACGGCACCTTTGGGTACATAAACCAGAGTCTCCAAGCCAATATCTTTGGTTTTCCAGTTAACGACTTCACTGATACGCAGCAGGCCCTGTTTATGGTGTTGAGGGACCAGCGTGTGGCGCTTCAGCAGAGCAGGGAGGCGGCTCAGTCGAAATTTGTCACGGCCATGGTGCTATTTTTAATGATACTGCTCGCCAACGTCTGGTTAATTAACTATGCCTTTAATGGCATTGCCAAAGCCATTAAGGTGCTACAGGCGCTGGTGAAGGGCGATGACACGGTATCGATAGAGCAGACAAATCATTGGTTGAGGTCTGAGGACGATGAAGTTGCCTTGTTATCAGAGGCCTTGGAGGCTTATCGGGCTCACCTTATTGAGATGGAAGACATCAAGCTATACCAGCAGTACAACAGGCAGAGCCGAGATGCCATTATGATTGAGAAGATGCGCCATCTAGCTGACCAGCTTGAAGGGGACTCCAAGCGACTCATTTTGTCTGATGTCGCCAAAATGCAGCAACTCGCTACGGGTAGGGCTAAAGAGAACACAGAAGATGCCTCGGTTGAGCTAATGTCTGTAGCATTTTCGAGAATGTCTGAAGAGGTGACAGCCTTACTTGATGTGCGTACTCAAGAGATGCAAAAAGCCTACGAGCAGGCGTCTGACGCCAACCGTGAAATTCAGAGTTCCATTAACTATGCGGCCAAATTGCAGCGAGCGCTGCTGAGAACAGAGAGTTTCCCTGACGATATTAAGATTAATCTGACCTGGCAGCCGAGGGATGTGGTGGGCGGCGATATCTATGTGGTGCGTACCACCGAGCAGAAAACCGTCATTGCGGTCATTGACTGCACTGGTCATGGTGTTCCGGGAGCCTTTACCTCGGTGATTGCCCGTTCTGTGATTGATCGTGCAATACAAGACGATAGCATCACCACAGCAGGTGGCTATTTATCTGAATCTAATCGCTTGATTAAAGATATGTTATTTCAGAACGAATCTGACAGCGCAGAATCCGATGCAGGGTTTGATGGCACGCTATGTATTCTGGACAGAGAGACCGGTCAGTTGGAATTTGCCGGAGCCAATTCGTCACTGTTCGTCTTTAATAACGGTGTGGTCACAGAGCTAAAAGGCGATAGAAAGTCTGTGGGTGCCCGGCGTACCAGCAGATCCTATAAATTTACTACCCAAGTTGTCGATAACCCCACTGGTATGTTTATCATGCTCACAGATGGCGTCACCGATGTGATGAACGAAATGCCCCAGCCTACGGCCTTTGGCCGCAAGCGACTGACCCGAGTTATTGAGTCTATGAATACCTCAGATCCCCAACTCGTTGTTAGTCGTATAATGCAAGAAGTCGATGATTATAAAGGGCCTGGTCCTCTGCGAGATGATTTGACCCTGCTGGCCTTTTATATTGATGAACTAAAGCATTTTGATAAGCACTCTAATATTGACTCCCCCCCTGAGGAAGCTCTGGAGGTAATATAGTTAGAGGCATTCTAGTTAGAGCGATTCTAGATAGCAGCTTTCTAGTGAGCTTCGTTCTAGCTCGCGGCATTCTAGTCAAGAAGCTCACTCAGGCCTAAACAGCTACCCGCTACTCTAAAAAGCGAGATACACTTTGCCAATGACTACAGATAAATATCAACTCTCAACCCTAGTGGGTGAGGCCCTCGCGCAACAAGGTGCAACTCTTACCTTAGCTGAATCCTGTACTGGGGGTGGCGTAGCCCATGCTATTACTGCGGTACCGGGCAGTTCCAAATGGTTTGGTACAGGCTTTGTTACCTATGCCAATGGAGCCAAGCACAAATTGCTGGGTGTTTCTGCTGAGCTGCTTAAATCTGAGGGTGCAGTGAGCGAACAGGTTGTTACCCAAATGGCTGAGGGTGCAAAAATGGTTGCTGGTGCCGACTTTGCCGTGGCAATAAGTGGTATTGCAGGCCCAGGCGGCGGCACTGACGACAAGCCTGTGGGTACTGTATGGTTTTGCTGGTCGGGCCCTAAAGGGAGTATTGCCCAGAAACATTTATTCGTTGGTAGTCGTTCCGAAGTTCGTGAGCAGGCAATCACAATTTGTTTAAAACAACTGTTGCATCAGGTCACTGGATAGAATACTGTATAACCATACAGCTACTGATTATTTAAACAGCTACTTATTTAGATGGCTACTTATCTAGATAGCTACTTATTTAGTTAGCTTCGCCAAAACACCGCACAATTATCGAGGATACAATTATGGACGCCAATAAATCAAAAGCACTAGAAGCCGCACTGGGCCAAATCGAACGTCAGTTTGGTAAGGGTACCGTGATGCGTATGGGCGAGAACTGCCGCCAGGCAATTCCGGCTATATCTACAGGTTCTCTGGGACTTGATATCGCATTGGGCATTGGCGGCCTGCCAAAGGGTCGCGTCGTTGAAATTTACGGCCCAGAATCGTCAGGTAAAACAACCTTAACGCTACAGGTAATTGCCGAGGCTCAAAAAGCCGGCGGTACCTGCGCCTTTATCGATGCAGAGCATGCGCTTGACCCGGTCTATGCTGAAAAGCTTGGTGTAAAAGTTGACGATTTGATTGTTTCGCAGCCAGATACTGGCGAGCAGGCTCTTGAAGTTACCGACATGCTGGTTCGTTCTGGAGCCTGTGACGTGCTAGTTATCGACTCCGTTGCGGCACTAACACCACGTGCTGAAATTGAGGGCGAGATGGGTGATCACCATGTTGGTCTGCAAGCTCGTCTGATGTCCCAAGCGCTGCGCAAGCTAACCGGTAATATCAAAACAGCTAACTGTTTGGTTATCTTTATTAACCAGATCCGTATGAAGATTGGTGTGATGTTTGGCAACCCAGAAACTACTACTGGCGGTAATGCTCTGAAGTTCTACTCTTCAGTGCGGTTGGACATCCGTCGTATTGGCGCAGTTAAAGACGGCGATGAGATTATTGGTAACGAAACTCGCGTCAAGGTTGTGAAAAACAAAGTAGCACCGCCCTTTAAACAGACTGAATTCCAGATACTCTACGGCCGCGGTATAAACCGTAACGGTGAATTAGTCGATCTAGGCGTAAAGCATGGATTAATAGACAAATCTGGTGCTTGGTATGCCTATAAAGGTAATAAGATTGGTCAGGGTAAAGCCAATGTCGGTGTCTTCCTGACGGAAAACCCTGAGATTGCCGCTGAAATTGAATTGCAGATTAGAGCTAAAGAGTTGGGCAGTTTAGATCCCAATGCTGCGGCAGCTGCTACCCCTAAGGCTCCAGAGCCAGATATGTCTGAAGAGTAAGCTAGACTGTTACGCATTAGTGCGGGTCTAGACCTAAAAAAAGCGCCCCAGTGGCGCTTTTTTTATAGACTATCAATTGAGTAGCTCAATTTTGATCTGAGTCTCTGGCTCTCAGTCCCCAACCCTTTGAGGCTCTTAAGCTAAACATTAGGACTCTGATGTGAAAAAGCAAGATGAGGTCATTACACCTGCCAAGATTCGCTCAGCTGCGATGGGATTGCTGACTGGTCGAGAATTTTCCCGTGATGAGCTTGCCAAAAAGCTGGCTAAGCGCTTTGAGTCCGATCCAGCGATCGAGGGAGAGTTGGATCGACTTCAAGAAGAGGGTTTGCAGTCAGATCAGCGCTTTACCGAAGCATTTCTCCGATCAAGAATTTATCGTGGCCATGGCTTGACCAGAATCCGCATGGATATTCGCCAGAAGGGCATTCAGGATGATTTGTTGGCCGCTGCTGTTGAGGTCTCTGATACAGACTGGCTAGCTCTAGCTCGGGATGTGGCTGAGAGAAAGTTTGGTAACCGGCCAGCGAAGGAGCAAAAAGACAAAGCTAAACGGATGCGCTTTTTACAGTATCGCGGTTTCAACTTTGACCAGATAAAATACGCTTTGTCCGGTACCGAAATTGACGAGTACTAAGGTTACCAGCGAGTACTAAATTTGAGGGCTGTCTAAATGCCCATCAAATAGTTCGACCAATCTTGGCTCCATATAGCTGTGAGCCTTCAAGTTAAGAATAAACCCGCAATGCCCGCCGTAAGCATAGACTTCTAACTTAAGGTTTTTCGGGCAGTTAATCTTGTCCAAATCTTCCACCGGAACAATGGGGTCATCGGCAGCGGTAATAAGATACCCCGGGATGGCCAGCTCTTTGAGCCTGTCACCAGTCAGGGCGTAGGATCTGAAGTAACTATCGGCATCATCAAACTCTGTATGCCTAGGCACAAAGAACTCGTTTAACTGAGCGAAGGTCTTGGCGGACTCGAGCTGAGGCCCAAAATCATACTCAGGAAAATGATGTAGTTTCTTGCGTAGGGACTTGGTCCAACGATACATGAAATACTTTCTGTAAATAAATGACCCGTTGTTCAATGCAGCCATCGCATTAACTGGGTCCACTGGGGGCGATATGGCCACAGCAGCGGACAGTCCAAGAGCAAGCCCGCGATCGGCGGCAATACGTAAAGTGAAATTACCACCCAGGGAAAACCCCGTCAAAAATACCGGGCCGTAGCTATGTTGGCCGAGAAAGCTCTCAATGGCGTCACCTACTTCTTGGATCATCGTAGAGTTAAACAGCGCTTTATTGAGATGCTGCGTGTCCCCATGGTCACGCAAGTTTAATCTCAATACATCAAAGCCATGGTCGATCAGATATTTTGCCGTAGTCACTTGGTAGGCCGACTTACTAGAACCCTCCCAACCATGAATGAGGATAACAAGTGCTCTTTTCGAGGGTGATTTTCTTTCTGACGTGCGATCAAATTCTGCTGCTAGCCGAACCCCGGCGGGAGTGGTCAGTATTAATGATTCCGATTCCATGGCCTCTGCCAACCTGTTGGCGCGCACTTTCCGAGGCCCGACACTATTGAGGCCACTTTGAATATGAGCATGCCTTAAATAGAGAGGTGGGGTAAATCGGTGTTTTAGAGTCATATATAAGGTTAATACAATCTTTTTTAGTATTTTTGCCAAGGCTTGAACCGTCAATCATAACTGTGGTCGAACTGTAAGGCCAAGGATTTTGGTTATTCAGGGAAGTATAGTATCAAGGAGATCAGGATGATTAAGATACTGCAATTAAGCACAATAATAATAGCGACAATATTTATTGCTTCACCAACGTTTGGCGCCACGGCGCAACAACCTCCGCCCGCAGACCAAGTTCAGTCTGAACTTAATATGTCCGAACTCGACGCACCTGTACTGTCAATTGTTGATCGCATGCGTGGAATTGAAAACGTCAAGGACAAGAAATGGAGTATTAGTCGAGGCTGTATCAACTCAGGTCGAGTCCTAAAAATAAAGTTTTTGGATGATCGCACGGCAATGATCAAAATGCTGGGTAAGAAAAAAGTCATTCTGCGACTAGCGACGAGTTGCCCAGGGATTAAAAAGCATGGCTTTCTTCATGTGACCAAGGGCAGAAGAATCTGTGAAAGGCATAGTCGCTTTGAGGTTTTAGACGGTACCTATGGCTGCAAAGTTGCATCGATTTCCCCCTATATGGAATTGGAAGACCCTCCGCCGTTAGAAGAATTAGATTAAAACCTTCTTTTTACTTGCTTATGACTGAGGTTTTGGCTTTTCATAGTAGACCTTATAGTGTCTGCGAGCTGGTCGATGAAGTTAGTAAAACTGTGTTTATCTCTACTGATCTTGGTTTTTGTCTCCTCAGTGATTCACGCTGAGGAGGATTCTCAATTAAATGAAGCTGCGACCTTAGAAACGAAAGCTGTAATTTTAAAAAAAGCAGCTGCGCACCCAGAAAAAGCAGCTAAGCACTCAGTTAAAGACGCTACGCACTCAGTTAAAGAAGCTACGCACTCAATAAAAGAGGATCAGCCTTCAGTGGTTGATCGTATGAAAGCCATTGATGATGTCAATCCCAAAAAATGGGGTATCCGCAAAAATTGTCTTCTTATCTCAAGTATTCGCAGCATCAACTTTCGGAATGACCAGTCGGCTATCGTTGATATCGGCCGCGGCAAAGAGGTGCTGTTGCGCTTGCGACGAGAGTGCAAGGGTATTAGGAGTGAAGGTTTTATGTATACCGCGAGAGGCCCTCGTCTCTGTGCGCGCTTTGATCGTTTTGAATTACTTCGCAGTAAACGCATCTGCCAAATAGAGTCTTTCGAACCCCATCTTGTCGTTGAAGACGCAGAGGAAGACAACCTATGATTAGTTTTGGTTATTATGCCCGTGCTCTAGCAGGGGTTTATGTGGCTTTAATTTATTGCTCAGGGCTCCAAGCTAGCTCAGGGCTCCAAGCTAGCTCAGGGCTTCAGACTAGCTCAGTGACTCTGCAGGGTAGCCTTCAGCAGGGCGGTTTGGTATTAGGTTCTGTTGAGGCTGGGTCTAGCGCCTATTACCGAGAACAATCTCTGCCCATGACTGATGCGGGTCATTTCTTACTTGGTTTGGGTAGAGATGCGCCAAGTACTATTGAGTTGCGGGTGGTTGATAGCCAAGGTATTGAAACTGTGCAGGGGTTTAAGGTGGCCAAACGGGACTATCGTATTCAGCGTGTTAACGGGGTGCCATCAAAAACTGTCACGCCAGCTGAGGCCGATTTGACGCGCATTCGCAGTGACTCAAAACTCGTCAAGCAGGCGCGCAGGGAGATAACTGCAAGGGTCGACTTTCTCGACGGCTTTCAGATACCTTTAGATGGCCCAGTCACGGGCGTCTACGGCAGTCAGCGTGTCTACAACGGTGTACCCAAAAACCCACATTATGGCGTTGATTACGCGGCTCCCACTGGCACGACGGTACTAGCCCCAGCTGCTGGCATAGTCCGCTTAGCCCACTTAGATCTGTTTTACTCTGGCGGCACATTAATTGTCGACCACGGCCACGGTCTCAGCTCAAGTTTTTTACATCTCAGCGATATTCTGGTTGAGGAAGGAGCCTTGGTTTCTCGCGGCCAGCCAATCGCTAAAGTTGGAGCCACTGGCAGGGCCACAGGTCCTCACCTAGATTGGCGCATGAACTGGCACAAAGAGCGTGTCGATCCCCAGCTGGTACTCGAGACTCTGCCGGCTAGATAGCGCTGGTGTTTTAGCACTCGTCTTTTAATATCTATCTCTGCCTATCTACGCTTGTTTATGCCTATGTTTTAGCGCTCCCGTAACAAACGGGTCAAAATCTCGATAATTCGCTGTAGGCATGGCGATTTGGCGCTATTTTGCGTAAACTTATGCGGTTTTTTAAGGGATAAATACAGTGGATAAAAAACTACTCAGTATCTTGGTTTGCCCTGTCAGTAAAGCACCATTGGAATATGATGCCGCTGCACAGGAACTGATCTGTAGAGCCAGCGGTCTTGCCTACCCAATTCGCGAGGGTATTCCCGTGATGTTAGAGGTTGAAGCTCGACAGCTTAATAGCGACGAGAAACTTAAATAGCCTCGGTGGATTAAAGAATGACAACAGCCACATTATTTACCCGAATTATGAATAAAGAGATCCCTGCAGAGATTCTCTACGAAGATGATCTGTGCATAGTGATCAACGATATTGCGCCCCAGGCCCCTGTGCATATGTTGGTAATTCCGCGTCAGCCCATACCGCGTCTTGCAGATGCCTGTCAGGCGGACCGAGAGCTGTTAGGCCATTTGATGTGGGTTGTCGGCGAAGTCGCTCGATTGTATGACATCGAAGATGCCTTCCGTCTCGTGGTAAACAACGGTGCAGATGCAGGGCAGACTGTGTTTCATTTACATTTGCACATACTGGCCAACAAAGGCAGTGACGAGACATTCTCGGAAGCAACTTTATAAGTGGCTCAGCGTTAGACGTTGAGTCCTCAACTGGAAATATAAAATCATGAAAAGCGCCGAAATACGTGACGCCTTCTTAAACTACTTTGCTAGCAAGCAGCATAAGATAATGCCAAGCAGTAGTTTGGTGCCCGGCAATGACCCAACATTATTGTTTACCAATGCGGGAATGGTGCAATTCAAAGATGTATTTCTAGGTGAAGATAAGCGCGACTACAATCGGGCTGTGTCTTCTCAGCGCTGCGTCCGTGCCGGAGGCAAGCACAATGATTTAGAAAATGTCGGCTATACCGCCCGCCATCACACCTTTTTTGAAATGCTTGGTAATTTTAGCTTCGGCGACTACTTTAAGCGTGAGGCCATTGGCTTTGCTTGGGAGTTTCTTACTGTAGAGCTAGGGCTGCCCAAAGATCGCCTTTGGGTCACGGTACATATTAGCGATGATGAAGCCGCGGATATTTGGATTAACGAAGTCGGTATTGACCCAGCTAGATTGTCTCGTCTCGATGAAGATAACTTTTGGCAGATGGGCGATACAGGACCCTGCGGGCCCTGCACAGAAATATTTTGGGATCATGGCGAAGATATTCCCGGTGGCCCTCCAGGCAGTGAAAACGACGATCTCGATCGCTATATCGAGATATGGAACCTGGTCTTCATGCAGTTTGAGCGCGACAGCAGCGGTAAAATGACCCCACTACCTAAGCCCTCTATTGATACTGGTATGGGGCTCGAGCGTATCGCTGCAGTGATGCAGGGTGTTCATAACAACTACGATATTGATCTGTTTCAGCATCTTATTAAGTCGGCAGCTCAGATTATTGGTTGCACTGACTTACAGGAAAACTCCTTAAAAGTAGTGGCCGACCATATTCGCTCCTGCGCATTTTTAGTTATCGACGGGGTACACCCGTCTAATGAGGGGCGCGGCTATGTGTTGCGGCGAATTATCCGTCGTGCCCTGCGCCATGGCCACAGCCTAGGTGCTAGCGGCAGCTTCTTCTTTAGACTTGTAGGCCCATTGGCCGAAGTAATGGGCGAAGCCTATCCAGAGCTAGTGAGTATGTCCGAGCAAATTGCCGATGTACTGAAGAAAGAAGAAGAGCAATTTGCGCGTACCCTAGATAAGGGTATGGGCGTTCTTGAGTCTGGGCTGGCGGAGCTTTCCGGTACAGTATTACCAGGCGAATTAATCTTTCAACTCTACGACACTTTTGGCTTCCCAACAGATTTAACCAATGATGTGGCCCGAGAAAAAGGCTTCAGTTTGGATATGGAGGGATATCAAAAATGCATGGAAGAGCAGCGAGTTAGAGCACGCTCTGCGAGCCAATTTGGTCTCGACTACAGCGATAGTATTCGTCTCGATGGCAATACCGAGTTCTGTGGTTATGACCGTTTAGAAGATAACGCCCAGGTGATGGCGCTGTATTCGGGCGGTGAAGCAGTAGACGCCGCCGGTGCCGACACAGAAATCGTGGTGCTTTTAAACAAAACACCTTTTTATGCCGAGTCCGGTGGGCAGGTGGGTGACTCAGGTTATTTGCAGAGCGACTCCGCTAAGATTGAGATTGTAGATTGCCGTAAGTCTGGGGATCATCATTTGCATATAGGTCGAGTACTGTCCGGTGATATCAAGGTTGGCCAACAGTTATCTGCTGTAGTTGATGGCAGCGTCCGTCAGGCCACAGCGCTCAATCACTCAGCAACCCACCTAATGCATGCTGCGCTACAGAAAGTGTTGGGCGACCATGTGAATCAAAAAGGCTCCCTAGTAAACAGTGAGCGACTGCGTTTTGATTTTTCTCACAATGAAGCAGTGACTCCAGAACAGCTTCGGCAGATCGAACATATTGTTAACGGTGAAATACTGAGCAATAGCAGTGTCGATACCGAAGTAATGTCTATGGATGACGCAAAAACCAAAGGGGCTATGGCGCTATTTGGTGAAAAGTATGGAGACGAAGTACGCGTGCTGAGCATGGGCGGGGACTTTTCTGTGGAGCTCTGCGGTGGTACCCATGTGGCACGCACCGGCGACATAGGACAGCTGCGAATCTCTGGGGAATCCAGCGTGGCTTCAGGCGTGCGCCGTATTGAAGCTGTCACCGGCCAAAAAGCTGTGGCACTGTGCGATGAGATGCAGGATACGATTAATAATGTAGCTCTAGTGTTAAGAGCATCCGGCAGCAATGTTACTGACAAGGTGCAGCAGCTGTCCGACGATAACCGCCGCCTACAAAAAGAAATTGATAGTTTGAAAAGCAAGCTAGCTAATGCCTCGGGCACTGACTTGATGTCAGGCATGCGAGACATTAACGGTGTTAATGTTCTGTCGACAGTCGTCGAAGGGGCAGACGCCAAGAGCTTACGTGAAGTCGCAGATCAGGTGCGTTCTAAATTGGATCGCGGCATATTCTTTCTTGCCGCCGTTGAGGGTGACAAGGCCGCGCTGGTCGCTGGCGTAACCAATAACCTAACCGATAAATTTAAAGCAGGTGATCTGCTTAAATTTGTGACGGCTCAGGTTGGCGGCAAAGGTGGCGGCCGACCGGACATGGCTCAGGGCGCTGCAAGTGATGTTACTGCGCTCCCAGATGCGTTGGAATCGGTCTATAGTTGGGTGGAAGGGCAGGGTTAACAAAGAGTTGGGTGGAAGGGCAGGGTTGAAAAAGAGCTGGGTGGAAGGGAAGGTTTATAAAAGCCCCAGCTTAAACTTACCGCAACGAATGTTACTAAGCATTCGCTGTACTTATTGTACGAGACAAAGACTAACAGACAGATGAGTTTACTAGTTCAAAAATATGGAGGTACCTCGGTAGGTACCGTAGAGCGTATTCAAGCGGTCGCAGAGAAAGTGGCAAAAAGTCATCGTCTCGGCAATCAGCTAGTCGTTGCAGTGTCTGCCATGAGTGGCGAGACGAACCGTCTTATAGGCTTAGCAAAAGCCATCGACCCTGAGCCCTGTCTGCGTGAAATGGACGTGTTGGTGAGCACCGGCGAACAGGTGACTATCGCACTGCTGTGCATGGCGCTAAAGAAGGCGGGAGTAGAAGCCCGCTCTTATACCGGTGGCCAGGTAAGAATTCTCACCGACAATGCCCACGGCAAAGCGCGCATTCGAGAAATCGACGGTCACCGCATCGAAACTGATCTAAACGCTGGCCGTGTGGTTGTAGTTGCGGGTTTTCAGGGTTCAGATGAAGATGGCAATATCACCACCCTAGGCCGCGGCGGTTCAGATACCACAGCCGTGGCTCTAGCAGCGGCATTAAAAGCCGATGAATGCCAAATATATACAGACGTTGACGGGGTCTATACCACAGACCCTAGAGTGGTTAGCCGCGCTCAGCGCCTAGACAGCATTACCTTTGACGAAATGTTAGAAATGGCCAGTCAAGGGTCCAAAATACTGCAGATTCGCTCCGTCGAATTTGCTGGAAAATACAATGTACCACTGCGTGTGATGTCCAGTTTTGAAGAGGGCCCAGGCACGTTGATTTCTCTTGAGGATGACGATCAGATGGAAAGAGCAGTAGTATCAGGCATTGCCTTTAACCGCGATGAAGCAAAACTTACTATTCGTGGTATACCCGATCAGCCCGGAGTGGCTTATAAGGTGTTGGGTGCCATTAGTGCTGCCAATATCGAGATCGACGTAATCGTTCAGAATGTCGCGAAAGACAATTCTGCGACAATTACCTTTACCGTTCATCGTAATGATCTTAATCAGGCCGAAAAACTCCTCAAGCAAATCGCCACAGACTTGGGTGCCCAAGAAGTAGACTCAGATGATCGCATCGCCAAGGTGTCCATCGTTGGTGTTGGTATGCGCTCCCACGCCGGAGTCGCGGCAACCATGTTTGAAGCTCTCGCAAAAGAAGGCATAAACATTCAGCTCATCACCACATCAGAGATCAAAATCACCGTAGTGATTGAAGAGCGTTATCTTGAATTAGCGGTACGTGCATTGCATTCTGGCTTTGATCTTGACGCCCCAGATGCAGAACTGAGCTAATTTTTGGACAACGAGTTTAAAAGCTGCTAGATTCAAAATTCGTTTATGGCTAGGAACACGGCTGTGGCGTGATTTAGGCAGGAAAGCCCCCCTCTATCTCTTGAGGTGGATCATGGATAAATATACCGGCCACAGAGTGGTAGGTCAGCAGTGTAGGAGCATGCTATGTTAATACTTACAAGAAGGGTTGGTGAGACTCTTGTTATTGGTGATGAAGTAACCGTGACCGTATTAGGCGTCCGGGGAAATCAAGTTAGATTGGGTGTTAATGCACCAAAAGAAATTGCCGTACACCGCGAAGAGATCTAT
The DNA here is from genome assembly GCA_905182265.1 of gamma proteobacterium HTCC2207. Lineage (GTDB taxonomy): Bacteria > Pseudomonadota > Gammaproteobacteria > Pseudomonadales > Porticoccaceae > HTCC2207. The sequence goes on from CAJJAO010000024.1 coordinate 20,484, forward strand.
CAAAGAATTCAAATGGAAAAAGGTGGAGAAAAAGCGCCTTTAGCAGGGGATTCTGACGATAACAGTGTTTGATTTTTCCACCGATGTGATATTATGCCGCCGCTGTTCTAGGGCGGCATAGTTGTTTCTAAAGTGCACGAATAGACGACCTAGTAAAGTTATAGAGAAATTGGCGCGTGGCTGACAAAATGCACAGCATTTTGGGCACCCAAAAGGCCATTTAGAAGAGACAAGAAGCGAGAGCTTCGCAGCAACGTGCGCCGCTGGTGTATCGTTGAAGATTTATGGAGAAATGGCCGAGTGGCTGAAGGCGCGCCCCTGCTAAGGGCGTATACGTTAATAGCGTATCGAGGGTTCGAATCCCTCTTTCTCCGCCAAGCAGTATCGTTAAGGCCCCCGCAAATGCTGGGGTTTTTTCGTTTATGGGTATTTAAAATACTGTAGAGTTACAGCTAGAGTTACAGTTACGAGAGCCAAAATTCAAAATAAGCGCATCAGAACAGCTATTTCGCGCTTAAGCTTCTCTTCTAAAGCTATCAGCTAACCAGGTACCCCCCTCCCGAAAGCGCCTGTTGTGTATAACTGTCTGCCCGCCTCAAAAAAAATCACCCACACCATGCTTAAATCAAAAACAAGCACAGCATACTTAAGCCTACTTATTGTCTTTTTTTAGATGCTCTTAGATAAAAATAATCAGTTTCGTTTGCATATAGATATCTTCAGTCAGATAACGGCATGATATTTGGTAAAGTTGTTGCATAACGGCACTGCTTATGAAAATAATAACTCGAGGAGTACTTAACAACTAGGAGTGCTTCGTATACTTTCTCAGGACAAAAAAAAGCCCTGAAACGAATCAAGGCTTTTTAATCCAAACATCGGACTGCAATCCGATATCTGAGGAAGTGCTCAACCCGAACAGGTCGACACCTGAGAATAATATTCCCTGTGTTGGCCATTTACAACTATAAATACAGGAATAGATATGACCTCAGATATTAAGTCACGGCGAATCCTTCGTATTAAGCAAGTTCAAGAAATAGTCCCACTCTCGATATCCCATATATACGCCCTGATTGATCAAGGCAAGTTTCCTGCTCCTGTAAAAATTATTGAGGGCGGCAAAGGCTGCGGATGGTGGGAACATGAAATCTATGAATGGCTAGATAAGCGATATCAAGAAACAAGGGGTGCTGGACATGAGTAAATGCAACCCAATCCTCAGATACCACAATAACTTACATTCACGGACGATGGCTGTTCACGCGAAATGCTGTGAGTGTGTTGGCTGCACCTCAAACCATCTAGAAAAGGGCTTCAAGGAGTCTATTTCGTCTTGTTTGTCCTCCGCCTGCCCATTGCATAGGTTTAGGCCTTATCAACGGGAAAAGCCTCTGGAAGGCCAAAAAACAGCTGTTCAGAACCTATAAAGCGATTGGCTTAAGATTATGTTGATCACTAATCTCAAAATGGATTGCTATTCGACTGGTTGCTATGGTGAGAAAAAAGCAGACGGATTAACTCTGCAGTTTAACGTTACAGATACTGAGCTTGATTACTACACTATTTTTAATGTGGACTGTTCTCAGTTAAGAGGATCAAACAAAGGGAAGAGGCGCCCTGATGGTCAATTCTCTGTCAGGCAGAAGCATGCATTCTATAAGTTCTGGCATCGGACCTGCGGACTGCCAACTCCATCTAAGGGGCTGACTACCTTTCATGACTGTATGGGTAAGCTAAAAGTATTCACCTTCCAGGCTGAAACTGATGATGGCAAAAGACTGCTCACGAATACATTGCAGATAATGCACTCCGATAAGGCTCCGATAACTACCCGACAACTACCCGATAAAGTCCCGATAATATCTCCCGATAAGGAAGCGGAAAAAAGTGAGGCGGGGAGTGACTTTGAGAGTATATTAACTACGTGTGAAACTAACTACGGTATAAGTAAACAAGGTAAAACGATACTACGGGTACCTATACCTACTACTGATACCCCATATGAAGATACTAATGAAGAATGGCTAAATGAGGATGAAGTTAGAAAGTACTTTTAACAACGGATAGGGAATA
>CAJJAO010000025.1 GCA_905182265.1 gamma proteobacterium HTCC2207
AACGTGCGCCTTCTGGGTAACGGCCTTTGATGTCGCCCCAAGGATCTTCGCCCATCTGCTTCATACCTAGTGATACGCGGTTACGCTCGCGATCAAACTTAAGTACTTTAACGTCAATCTCGTCGCCTACATTGATCATCTCTGATGGATGCTTGATACGCTTCCAAGACATGTCAGTGATGTGCAACAGACCATCGATGCCACCCAGATCAACGAACGCGCCGTAATCAGTAAGGTTCTTAATGACACCTTTGAGTGATGCGCCTTCTTCGAGGTTAGCTAGCAGCTCTTCACGTTCTACAGAGTTTGCACTCTCCATTACGGCACGACGGCTAACAACAACGTTGTTGCGCTTAGGGTCTAGTTTGATAACTTTAAATTCTAGTTCGATGTTTTCTAGGTGTGTAATTTCGCGTAGTGGGCGTACATCTACCAGTGAACCCGGTAGGAACGCGCGCAAGCCACGAACATCAACAGTGAAACCACCTTTAACCTTACCGGAGATAACGCCTGTAACCACTTCGTCAGCAACATGAGCTGCTTCGAGTTCGATCCAGGATTCTGCACGGCGGGCTTTTTCACGAGATAGCTTAGTGGCACCGAAACCGTCTTCTACGGCTTCTAGGGCTACTTGAACTTCGTCGCCAATGGCAACTTCAATTTCGCCTTTCTCGTTATAAAATTGGTCGGCGGGAATAACGCCTTCGGACTTAAGTCCTGCGTGGACGGTGACCCAGTCTTTATCGATATCGATAATTACGCCTGTGATAATGGCGCCGGGAGTCATCTCAACGGTTTGTAGACTTTCTTCAAATAGTTCTGCGAAATTTTCGCTCATGGGAAATACCTAAGTATTGACAGAGACGCAGCATGGGCTGTTCTCTTGGTTCCGCGTGGCCAGTTTACGCGGGTCAGTTAAAATAGAGGCTTACAGCAATGTTAGCTGGCGATTGCTGCGAAGCCCGTTTTTGATGGATCTGCTATTTAGCATCTGCTAGATAGAAAATTTTAGTTGGCTAGGCCTTTTATATAAACAAGGTTTAGCACGGTATCCATCACTTCTTGAATAGACAGTTCGGAGGTGTCTAACTCTATTGCGTCCTCAGCGGGAATCAATGGAGATGCATCTCGGCTCATATCTCGTTCATCTCTAGAGCGCACCTGCTCTTCGAGGGCGGGGAGATTAACATTTTCGCCCTTGGCAAGCAACTCTTTGTAGCGGCGCTGGGCCCGTTCTTCGATGCTGGCGGTGAGGTAAATTTTGAGCTGTGCCTGGGGGAAAACCACGGTGCCCATGTCACGGCCGTCGGCCACTAGACCCTCTGCTGTGGCAAACAGACGCTGGCGAGCCAAAAGTGCTGCGCGAACGGGCTTGTGGGACGCCACTTGGGAGGCTAAGGCGCCGGTTTCTTCGGTGCGCAGCTCTTGGGTGACGTCTTCACTCTCGAGAAAAACACTCAGGCTGCCGTCTTTGGTGGTGCGAAAGTCGATGTCCATGTGGGCCGCTAGGGCACTGACGTCGATATGGTTAGCCAAATCAACGCTATGGCGCTTGGCTGCAAGACCTACCAGACGATAGAGTGCCCCGCTGTCGAGGTATTTGAAACCCAATTTGGCGGCAAGTGCACGGCTAATGGTGCCTTTGCCCGCGCCGCTCGGCCCGTCTATTGCAATAATTGTTGCCATGGATGTTCCTAATAAAGGGCTAATATGAGCCTAGCTTTAAGCTCGGCTTTTTTAGACGGAGTTTAAGACCGCTGCTGTTTTTAATAGTTACTCTGACTCCAACGCTATGATTCTACTACTCTGAGCCCAATGCCTATCTGCTGGGCAAGACCCACAAAATTGGGGAACGATGTTGCCACATTATTGGCTTCGTGGACCACAATATCGCCGCTGGCTCGCAACGAGGCGATGGTAAAGGCCATGGCAATGCGATGGTCGTCGTGGCTCTGTACCGTGCCTGCGCCTATTTGGCCGCCGATAATACGAATACCGTCTGCGGTGGCCTGGGCGTCTATACCTAATGTCGCTAGGCCATCGGCCATGCTTTGAATACGGTCGCTCTCTTTAACACGTAACTCTTCGGCGCCGGTGAGCACGGTCTCGCCCTCGGCACAGGCTGCTGCTACAAACAGCACTGGGAACTCGTCAATCGCTAAAGGCACCTGATCTTCGGGGATATTAATACCTTTTAAGGGGGCATAGCGTACGCGGATATCGGCTACGGGCTCGCCACCCACTTCTATGTTGTTGCTCAGGTCAATCTGGGTACCCATTTGGCGCAATATGTTAATTACCCCTACTCTGGTGGGGTTAACGCCTACGTGGCGCAGGGTAATATCTGACCCGGGCACTATGGCTGCGGCGACCATAAAGAAGGCTGCGGATGAAATGTCTGCTGGCACATCAATACGGTTGGCGGTGAGTTTGCCGCCACCGTTTAGGGACGCTTTGCTGCCGTCGGTGGTGACTGAGTAACCAAAGCCGCGCAGCATACGTTCGGTATGGTCGCGGGTTGGTGCGGGCTCTACTACTGAGGTTTGACCCTGGGTATACAGACCCGCTAAAAGCACGCAGGATTTTACCTGGGCACTGGCCATGGGCATGGCGTAACTTATAGGTTTAAGGGTCTGGCCGCCTTTGATTTTTAACGGGGGCCTGCCGCCCTCGGCGGTTTCTATGACTGCGCCCATTTCACGCAAGGGGTCTGCTACTCGACCCATGGGCCGGCCGGACAATGAGGCGTCGCCGGTGAGTTCTGTGTCGAAGCTTTGGCCTGCTAATAGGCCGCTTAATAGGCGAATTGAGGTGCCGGAGTTACCTAAATACAGGGGTTTGCTGGGTGCTTTAAGCCCATGTAGGCCAACGCCATGAATCACTACACGACCTTTGTCTGGGCCTTCAATTTGCACCCCCATTTCACGGAATGACTGCAAGGTGGCTAGGCTGTCTTCGCCCTCTAAAAAGCCTGTCACTTCGGTCATGCCCTCGGCCAATGAACCGAGCATTATGGAGCGGTGGGACATGGATTTGTCGCCGGGTACACGCAGGTCACCCTGGGCGTTACCGCCTGGGGAAACGATGTAATTGATGGTTTTTTCGGTCATGGGGCTCTGTATTCCAGTGTTTGTCGTCTTGCTCTCTAATATTTTGCCGAAGTGATTGCGGGCATCTCGGGCGCGGGTAAAGGTGCCCATAAGATAGTCTTGGTCACCGGCTTCGATGGCGTTGCGCATGGCTGCGAAGTTGGCCATGGTCTGATCTAAGATGGTCAGAATGGCGTCGCGGTTGGCTAGGGCAATGTCTCGCCACATAACCGGGTCGCTGGCGGCGATGCGGGTAAAGTCGCGAAAGCCGCCGGCCGCATAGCGAAATATTTCACGGTTGTCGCCCATGGCCGCCAAGGTGTCGACGAGGGAATAGGCGAGAAAATGGGGTAGATGGCTGGTAGCTGCCAGTATTTCGTCGTGCTCTTTAACGTCCATGCTGGAGACTATGGCGCCGGTGCCGGCCCACAGGTCGGACACCAGTTTTAGGTGCTTGGCTCCAGTGGTTTTATTGGGTGTGAGAATAATACGGTGGTCTACGAACAACTCGGTATTGGCCGCGGTAACACCGCTTTTTTCTGAGCCTGCTATGGGGTGCCCGGGTACTAACTGCGCTGGCATAGTAGAGTAAATAGCAGTGGCCGCCTCTACGACTGAACCTTTTACGCTGGCGACATCGGTGATGCTAACGTCGGCTGATAGCAGTTCGAAACAGTCTTGCAATACGGCGGGGACGGTTAGGGTTGGTACGCCTATTACTACTAAATCGCCCGCGGTTAACTCTTTGGCTATGGCCGCTAGGTTGGGCTCTGCACGGTCGATAACGCCCATTTGCAATGCTATTTCTAGGGTGGATTCTCGGCGGGAGATGCCGATAACCTGCTGTGCTAGGCCTTTTTTACGTGCAACGGCAGCCAAGCTAGACCCTATGAGGCCTAGGCCAACAATCACTAAACGGTTGATGGTTGGCTTGGAACGCGCTGCATCTGTTGGCATAGGGGTACCAGGTTATTAATGTTGATGGTGTGGCTCTTTATTACAAAATGCCCTTCATTAAAAAGTGCTCTTAATTAAAGGACTGCTCGCGGATAGGACCCCAGAATCTTAATTTGCGCTACCGAGGTACTCAGCTCTGCCAATACGTCGGCAACCGCTTTATCTTCGAGGTGCCCTACTAGATCGATAAAGAATACGTAGGACCATTTGCTGTTGCGAGACGGCCGGCTTTCTAGGCGTGTCATATCGACATTGTGACGACGGAATGGCTCGAGCAAGTCATGCAGTGCGCCGGGTTTGTTGTGCACAGACACGACTACGGAGGTGCGGTCGTCGCCACTGCGAGGCACTTCTTCGCGACCAATAATCAGGAAGCGAGTTGAGTTGTCTGGGCGGTCTTCAATTTTTTCCCACATTTTCTCTAGGTTGTAGAGTTCGCAGGCCATATCACCAGCAATGGCGGCGGAGTTCCACTCACCCTGCACGCGTTTGGCGGCTTCGGCATTGCTGCTCACGGCCACGCGCTCAATGTTGGGGTAGTTACTGTTTAGCCACTGGCGACACTGAGCCAATGACTGGGCATGGGAGTACACCCGAGTGATGGTGTCTTTGTTGGTGTTGGGGCCGGTCATAAAGTGCTGGTGAATACGCAACTCGACTTCGCCGCAAATCTTTAATGAGGAGTCCATAAAGCTGTCGAGGGTATGGCTTATTACGCCCTCTGTGCTGTTTTCGACTGGGACTACACCGTAGTTGCAGGAGCCGGCGAGTACTTCACGGAACACTTCGTCGATGGCGGCCTGGGGCACGCTGACGGCGGAGTCACCGAAGTGCTTTAGCGCGGCTTCTTGTGTAAAGGTACCTTCGGGGCCTAGAAACGCCACTTTAACGGGCTCTTCTAGGGCTAGGCAGGCGGACATGATCTGCCTAAATAGGCGTGCCATTTCTTCGTTGTCGAGGGGGCCTGCGTTTTCGGCCATGATATGACGCAGCACCTGAGCTTCCCGTTCGGGCTTGTAAAACACGTCGTCGCCTTGGCCTTTTTTGACTTCGGCAACCTGCTGGGCACAGCGGGCGCGGTCGCTGATGGCCTGCATGATTTGCAGGTCCAGCGCGTCTATCTTTTCTCTAAGGCCCAGTAGGGGGTTTTCTTCTGACATATGCCCTATTCCTCTGGTGCAGCTTCTTCGCTGTCGCCGTCTGTGGTTTCGTTATCAACTGCATCTGAAACTTCACCGCTAACGTCTACTTCGCCCTCTATAACTTTCGCTTCGCCCTCGATGACTTTCGCTTCGCCTTCTATAACTTCCTCTTCCTCTGGCTCAGCAATACGGGCCAGACTTACGAGATTTTCATTGTCTTTCAGGCGAATAATACGAACTCCCTGGGTGTTACGGCCAACGACAGAGACTTCGTCACCTCTGGTGCGAACCATGGTGCCCTGATCTGAGATAAGCATTATCTCGTCACCAGAGAACAGCTGGGTTGCGCCTACTAAAGGCCCGTTACGTTCGCTGGCTTGAATGGCAATCATGCCCTTGCCGCCACGACCTTTAGTGGGGAACTCTTCTACTTTGGTGCGCTTGCCGTAACCGTTTTCACACACGGTTAATAGGAAGCCGTCTTCTTCTGGTATGACCATTGAGATCACGGCGTGACCCTCTGGCAGACGCATGCCGCGCACACCTTTAGACACTCGACCCATGGCGCGGGCGTCGGTGCTGGCAAAGCGCACGGCCTTGCCTTCAGAGCTAAACAGCATGACGTCGCTGTTGTCGTCAATAATAGCGGTGCCGACCAAGTGATCGCCTTCAACCAAATCTACCGCGCGCAAACCGACGCTACGGGGACGAGAATACTGCTCGAGACTGGTCTTTTTAATGGTGCCGTTGGCGGTTGCCATGAGTACAAACTTGTCGGCGCTGTATTCTTCGACGGGCAATATGGAGCTAATGCGCTCGCCTTCATCAAGAGGCAGCAGGTTAACCACCGGGCGACCGCGAGAGTTGCGACCGGCCACGGGAATCTGGTAGACCTTGAGCCAGTACACTTTACCCAAGTTGGTAAAGCACAAAATAGTGGCGTGAGTGCTGGCTACTAGCAAGTGCTCTACAAAATCTTCGTCTTTAACCGCAGTAGCAGACTTGCCTGTGCCGCCGCGACGCTGGGCCTGGTAGTCTGACAATGGCTGAGTTTTGGCATAGCCACCGTGGGAAATGGTTACTACACGGTCTTCTTCAGTGATCAGGTCTTCAACCGTCAGGTCGTGCATAGATTCGATAATCTGGCTACGACGCTTGTCGCCAAACTCTTCGACAACAGCTTCTAGCTCTTCACGAATCACGGTCATTAGTCTAGTGAGGTCACCCAGAATATCTTGATACTCGGCAATCTCTTCTAACTTGACTGCAAACTCTTCGATAATCTTGTCGTGTTCCATACCGGTGAGACGGTGCAGGCGCAACTCGAGAATGTCTTTGGCTTGCTCTGGAGACAGGTAATACTTGCCGTCGCGCAGACCAAACTGCTCTTCTAGCCATTCAGGTCTTGCGGCGTCTGGGCCCGCACGTTCTAGCATGGCAACCACTGAACCTGGGTTCCAGCCTTGGGCTATCAATGCTTCACGGGCATCTGCTGGGGTTGTCGATTTCTTAATGAGTACAATAATCTCGTCGATATTGGCCAGTGCAATGGCGAAGCCTTCCAATGTATGGGCGCGTTCACGGGCCTTACGCAGCAAGAAAATCGTTCTGCGTGTGACGACTTCGCGGCGGTGACGAACAAAGGCTTCGAGCATCTGCTTAAGATTGAGAATGCGCGGCTGGCCGTCGACCAGTGCTACCACGTTAATACCAAATACATTCTGCATCTGGGTTTGTTGGTACAGGTTGTTAAGAACAACCTCACCTACTTCACCGCGCTTAATTTCGATAACAATGCGCATGCCGTCTTTGTCGGACTCATCACGCAGCTCGGAGATACCTTCTAGCTTTTTCTCTTTTACTAATTCGGCAATACGCTCAATGAGGCGTGCCTTGTTTAGCTGATAAGGGATCTCTGTGACGATTATGGTTTCGCGCTTGGTCTTTTCGTTGACTTCAATGTCGGCAACGGCGCGCATATAAATGCGTCCACGGCCTGTGCGGTAGGCCTGAATAATGCCTGCTTTACCATTGATGATTGCGCCGGTGGGGAAATCTGGACCGGGGATGTATTCCATCAGTTCGTCGATGGTAATTTCGGGGTTTTCGATAAGAGCCAGACAGCCTTTAACCACTTCGGTCAGGTTGTGGGGCGGAATATTGGTGGCCATACCTACGGCAATACCGGAGGAGCCATTCACTAGCAGGGCCGGCACACGGGTTGGCATAACCACGGGAATCTGTTCGGTTTCGTCGTAGTTAGGCGCAAAGTCGACGGTGTCTTTTTCAAGATCTTCGAGCAGCATATGGGCAATTTTGGTCATGCGGATTTCGGTGTATCGCATGGCCGCCGCTGAGTCACCGTCTACGGAACCGAAGTTACCCTGACCGTCTACCAGCATGTAGCGTAGGGAAAATGGCTGGGCCATACGAACGATTGTCTCGTAAACCGCAGAGTCACCGTGGGGGTGATACTTACCGATCACGTCGCCTACAACACGGGCAGATTTCTTGTAAGCCTTGTTCCAGTCGTTGTTCAGCTCACTCATGGCAAACAGAACGCGCCTGTGCACTGGTTTTAGACCATCGCGAACATCGGGCAGTGCCCTGCCGACGATGACACTCATGGCATAGTCGAGATACGACTGCTTGAGCTCGTCCTCAATATTAACCGGAACAATTTCCTTCGCTAAATCACCCATAATTTATCATTATTCCCTGATTTTAATGTGCGTTTGTCTTGCGTTAATCGTGCGTTGACCGCTCGCTAACTACCGGTTAATGGCGGCTAGTCACATCACCATTAAACGTTCTTGGGGAGCATTAAAAACGAGCCTTTAAAAAGCCCGCTAAAACACCTAAATATAAGCCCTTTTACTACCCCTAATATGGGCAAAATATTAACACAGTTATAGGGGGCTTTTCTCGCTTTTATTGCCCCTAAAACACCTATATAACTTAAACCGCAGAAAAAACTGGGTATACTCCAAAAGCTGACTCAGGAGTGGACATGCAAGCGACAAAAATAGACTTATTAATCCATTGCAAATGGATTATTCCCATCGTTCCAGAGAATCAAATACTAGAAAACTGCAGCCTGGCTGTAGACGCTGAAAAAATCATTGGTATATACCCCCGAGTCGAAGCGGAAAAGCGTTTTGAGGCTGCCCATGTTGAGCATTTAGACGACCATGTTGTGATGCCAGGGCTGGTTAATGCTCACGGCCACAGTGCCATGACATTGCTGCGTGGTTATGCCGATGATTATGCCCTGCGCCCCTGGCTTGAAGACCATATATGGCCAGCCGAAGCCACCCATGTGAGCGAAGAGTTTGTGCGCGACGGCACCAATATCGCCATGGCTGAGATGATCGCCAGTGGCACCACCTGCTTTGCGGATATGTATTTTTTCGATGAGGCCATCGCCGAAGCTGTGCGCAGTGCCGGCATGCGCTGCCAGATTGGCTTTACGGTAATCGACGCACCCACGGCCTACGGTAAAGACGCTAATGACTACATTCACAAAGGGTTGCGCCTCAATGACAAGTACAGTGGCCAGTCACTGATTAAAGTGGCCTGCGCACCCCATGCTCCCTATTCGGTGTCTGACGATGCCATGCAGGTTATCTCGACCTATGCCAATGAGCTGGATATGGCTATTCATATTCACTGCCATGAAACCGCCGGTGAAGTTAGCGAGTCTCTGGAGCAATACGGCTGTCGCCCTCTGCAGCGCCTGTGTAATCTTGGCCTGCTGTTACCCCAGACGCAGCTTGTGCATATGACCCAGATAGCCCCTGAAGACATTAAGCTGGTGCAGGACCATAACTGCCATGTTGTGCACTGCCCTGAGTCCAACCTTAAGCTTGCCAGTGGCTTTTGCCCTGTGTCTGAGCTTATGGATGCGGGCATTAATGTGGCTCTAGGCACTGACGGCGCGGCCAGCAACAACGACTTAGATCTATTTAGCGAACTCAAAACCGCAGCACTACTAGCCAAGGGCGTAGCCAATGACCCCTCGGCCCTGAATGCCCACGCAGCGCTGCGCATGGCCACTATTAATGGCGCTAAGGCTCTGGGTTGGGACGATGAGATTGGTAGCTTAGAGGCGGGTAAGTCAGCGGATTTTATAGCTGTTAAAATGGATTCTATCTCTCAGCAACCGCTGTATAATCCGGAGTCACAGCTGGTTTATACCAATGTGGGCCACCGGGTGAGCCACAGCTGGGTCGCTGGCAAACCTCTACTCGCAGACGGTGAGTTAACGACACTCAATAAGCACAGCTTGATCCAGACGGCCAATGAGTGGCGTAACAAAATTCTATAATGGTAGTTTGGCTGAGCGGCACTTTGTCTAAAATGGCGCTTTGTCTTAAATGGCGCTTTGCCTAAAATGGCAGTTTGTCTAAAGTGGCACCTTATCTAAAACGACACTTTATCTACAGCGACACTCGAGCTGAAAGTAGCTCTTAAAAAAACCGGAACAAGCTAATGTCTAAAACACAAAATGTTGATCCCCATGAAATTCGCAAGTTTGAAGAACTGGCTAGCCGCTGGTGGGACAGAAACAGTGAATTTAAGCCGCTGCACGACATTAACCCTCTGCGCGCCAACTGGATTGATGTGCTGGCACCGGTTGCCGAAAAGAATATATTAGACGTTGGCTGCGGCGGCGGGATTCTCTGTGAGGCTCTAGCTCAGCGCGGTGCTGTGGTGACTGGTATAGATATGGGCGACGCGCCATTGGCCGTAGGCAATTTGCATAAGCTCGAGTCTGGGGTTGCGGTGAACTATGTAAAATCAACCGCAGAAGACTACGCCGAAACCCATGGTGAAGCCTTTGATACTGTGACCTGCTTGGAAATGCTGGAACATGTGCCCGACCCAAGCTCTGTGGTTGCCGCCTGTGCCGCTATGACCAAACCCGGTGGCACTGTGTTTTTCTCGACTATTAATCGCAACCCCAAGTCGTACCTATTTGCGGTGATCGGTGTGGAATATGTGCTGCGCATGTTGCCTAAGGGCACCCACGAATACAGCAAGTTTATTCGCCCCTCTGAGTTGGGCCAATGGATTCGTGAGGCCGGTTTAGAGATCGACCAAATGACGGGGCTGCTCTATAACCCCATCACTAAAACCTATAAATTAGATGAGCGCGATGTGGATGTTAACTACATGATCTGCGCCCGCAAGCCGGCCTAAACTATGCTCAATTTTGACGCTCTGCTGTTTGATTTAGACGGCACCCTGCTGGATACAGCACCAGACTTTATTACTGCCCTGAAAATTCAACTGCAGCGCCACGGCCGCGAGCCCTTGGCTGATGAGGTGATTCGTACCTGTGTGACTAACGGCAGTGTAGGCTTGATTCAGCGGGGCTTTGATATGCCCACTGACCACCCTCAATTTGAAACCTTGCGGGAAGAGTTTTTGGCTCTGTACCTGAGTAATCTGGCCGATAAAACGGCCCTTTTTGCTGGCCTGCAGCAGGTGCTTGACGAGTGCTCTACGCGCAATATTCCCTGGGGTATTGTGACCAATAAGCCTTGGAAATATACCGAGCCCGCTCTGATTGAGCTAGGTCTCATGGACAGCGCCGCGACTGTGATCTGCCCTGATCATGTGGCCCTGCCCAAGCCAGACCCTGAAGCCATGTACCTGGCCTGCTCACAGATTAATATTGCTCCTGACAAGTGCCTGTATGTGGGTGACCATGTGCGGGATATTGATGCGGGACGTGCCGCGGGCATGGCCACTGTGGCTGCTGGTTGGGGCTATATAGAAGCTGGCGAAAATATTCACCATTGGAATGCCGACTGGGTTGTTGATCAGTCCCATGAGCTGCATTCACTACTGTTTTAAACAAGGAACCCAGCGTGCTCTCAGCAGACCAAATTATTCAGTATCAGGCTAGCCCAACGTTACTGCAGGACCGTATTATTTTGATTACCGGTGCTGGTGATGGCATAGGCAAAGCGGCCGCTATGGCCTGCGCTGCGGCTGGTGCAAAAGTGATCTTGGCGGGTAGAACTGTTGCCAAATTAGAGCAGGTGTACGACGACATATTGGCTGCCCAAGGCCATGAGCCGGTGATATACCCCATCGATTTAGAGGGTGCCACTGAGGATGACTATAACGAGCTCGCGCTCAATATAGATAACCAGTTTGGTCGTTTGGACGGCTTGCTTTTAAATGCAGGTATTCTTGGCCAGCGCACGCCTTTAAGTAACTATCGCCAGGACGTCTGGGACCGGGTGATAAAGGTCAATGTGACGGCCCAGTTTCAGATGACTCAGGCGCTTATGCCTGTACTGGAAAAGTCTGCCGATGCTTCGGTGATTTTCACTTCGTCTGGTGTTGGCAAGGTTGGGCGTGCTTTTTGGGGCGCTTATGCGGTGTCCAAATTTGCCATAGAGGGCATGGTGCAGACTTGGGCAGCAGAGTTAGAGGATTTGGGGTCGGTGCGCTTAAACGCCATTGATCCCGGCGCTACAGCGACGACTATGCGTGCTCAGGCTTTTCCGGCAGAAAACCCCAATGACCTTAAAACCGCAGCAGAGATTATGCCGACCTATCTGTATCTGCTGGGCCCTGACAGTACTGGCGTTAATGGCCAGTCGATCAAAGCCCAAAACAGATGATTTAGAGCTCTTGATTTAGAGCCCTTGATTTAGAGCTACTAATTTAGAGCTACTAATTTAGAGCACTTAGTTTAGAGCTTTCTAGTATCACCTCGGGCGCGCAGCTTCTTCTCTTTGCGCTCGCGGATGTCCCGATAGACATTCTTTTCAGAAAATCTTGGCGGCTTAAGAGCCACGGCACGAAACAGGGAAACCACCTGTTTGGGGTCGAGCTCGATAAATTGTGATTTACGCACAATAGACGGCAGCTCGATTGGGCCGTAGCTAATACGCTTGAGGCGGTTGACCTCGACATCTTGAGATTCCCACAGACGACGCACTTCGCGAGTACGGCCCTCGGCAAGAATTACCCGGAACCAGTTGTTACTGCCGCCACGCTCATCGGCGTTGCGCGCATGCTGGGCTTTAACCGTTTGAAACTTGGCAATACCATCGTCGAGAATAACGCCGTCGGTCAGACGCTTAATCATCGCCTCGTCTACTTCACCATGAATACGTGCCATATATTCGCGCTTTACTTCGTAGGACGGGTGCATCAATCGATTAGCCAGCTCACCGTGATTGGTAAATAGCAGCAAACCACTGGTGTTAATGTCGAGACGGCCAATGGCGATCCAGCGGCCGCGGGTTAGGCGCGGTAGCTTGTCAAAAACGGTGGGTCTGCCGTCGGGGTCGTTGGTGGTGCTCACTTCGCCCTCTGGCTTGCTGTACATCAGTACTCTGGGGCTGTCGTCAATAACGATTTTAATGGTGCGGCCATCGACCATAATGCGGTCGTCTGATTCTGCGCGATCGCCTAATTTAGACAGGGAGCCATTGACCGATACACGGCCTGCCGATATCCATTTCTCTAATTCGCGGCGCGAGCCAAGACCTGCGGTGGCTAACAGTTTCTGTAATTTTTCACTCATGGCTGGGGGTGTCACTCGTTTCAGGTGACACAGGGCTTTCTATCTCTGTGTCGAGTTCAGGGGGCTGCGGATCAACGTCAGCAACGGACTCTTCGTCCGCGCCATCAACTTGCTGATTCAACTCAAATTCGTCATTGGCAGCCAAAGGAATAGCGGGTACGGGGGGAACTGCGGACAGTGAACCCGTATCGCCAGCTTTAACAGCCAAACTGAGCTCCAGCTCAGGGTCTAACTCGGACAGATCTTTGATGTCACCCAGTGCAGGCAGGTGCTCTAAACTCTTGAGGTTAAAGTAATCAAGAAACTGTTTGGTGGTCGCGTAAAGCGCTGGCTTGCCGGGTACATCCCTATAGCCAACCACCCGCACCCAGTCGCGCTCTTGCAGGGTTTTAATAATATCGGAACTCACGGCAACACCACGGACCAGCTCAATATCACCTCGGGTAAGGGGCTGGCGGTAGGCGATAAGTGACAATGTCTCGAGCATGGCTCTGGAGTAGCGCTTGGGCTTTTCTTCCCAGAGGCGATTGATCCAGCTGGCCAATTCTTGGCGCACTTGGAATCTGTAGCCGCTGGCGACCTGCTTTAGTTCGAAGCCGCGCTCGCGACAGTCGCTGTCGATCTCTTCGAGGGCTGCCTGTATCTGGTCTCGAGGCGGCCGCTCGTCTTCGTCAAACAGACTTTCAAGCCTTGGAATGTCGAGGGGTTTGCCCGCTGCTAACAGCGCGCCTTCAATAATTTTTCTGATCAAGTCTGGGTTCATGATGTTCTGGCTTTTACGTGTATTGGACCAAAAGATTCGCTTTGCACAATCTCTACTAATGACTCTTTAATTAATTCCATAACGGCGAGGAATGTGACTACTACACCCAGTCGCCCTTCTGACTCTTTGAATAGGCTGACAAAGGGCACAAATTGGTTGCCGCGAATGTGCTCTAACACCTGAGACATGCGCTCACGGGTAGACAGTTTTTCTCGCTCAATCTGGTGGCTCTCGAACATCTCTGCGCGACGTAAAACGGCAGCCAATGCGGCTAATATTTCACGCATATCGACCTCTGGGTCGGGACGCTGCTGTTCGCGGTCTGGCGCTGCTGCACTGGCCTGATGAATGTCGCGGCCCATGCGCGGGATCTCGTCGACATCTTCGGCTGCAGTTTTAAAGCGTTCGTATTCTTGCAGTCGACGAATCAACTCTGCGCGGGGGTCGCCCTCTTCGTCTTCTTCTACGGACTGGCGGGGCAATAACATGCGCGATTTTATTTCTGCCAACATGGCGGCCATGACTAGATACTCTGCTGCCAGCTCGAGATGAATCGTGGTCATGAGATCGATATAGCTCATGTACTGACGGGTAATCTCAGCGACGTTGATTTCTAGGATGTCGAGGTTTTGGCGTCGAATAAGGTAGAGCAATAGATCTAGGGGGCCTTCGAAGGCCTCAAGAATAACTTCTAGGGCATCTGGCGGAATATAGAGGTCTTTGGGCAGTACCGTAAGTTCTTTGCCTTGCACCATGGCAAAGGGCATTTCTTCTTGTTGGGGACGCGGTGTCGCCACAGAGGCGTTTTTAGCGGTAGAGTCTGCGCTGTCGATTGCAGGCGAACTGTCGATTGCAGGCGGATTTTCGCTTGTTGAGTTGGCTTCGCTAGACACTTGATATCCCATCAGTATTCAGCGACCGATTATAACCACAATGTTGCCCGGGAGCATCATCAATATCAGATTTTAGAAAAATCGCCCATGCCCTGCCGAGCAATCTCTGGCTGGTCGCCGGTCATATCCACAACCGTGGTGGGCTCGAGGCCGCAGGATCCACCATCAATAATGGCGTCGACCTGAGATTCTAAGGTTTGGCGGATATCGTAGGGGTCGGCAAGCGGGTATTGGTCGTTGGGCATAATCAGGGTCACGCTCATCATAGGCTCGCCCAGTTCAGCGAGTAGCGCCTGGGAAATGGCACTGTCTGGCACACGGATACCAATGGTTTTCCGCTTGGGGTGCATTAGTCTTTTGGGTACTTCGGAGGTGGCCGGCAGAATAAACGTAAAGGGGCCTGGGGTGCTGGCTTTAAGTATACGGAAATCGCTGTTATCAACCCGCGCATAGTTGGCTAACTCGGAGAGGTCTCGGCACATCAATGTAAAATTATGGTGTTTGTCGACCTGACGAATAGCTCGGATACGCTCTAGAGCTTGCTTGTCACCAATATGGCAACCTAGGGCATAGACTGAGTCTGTGGGATACACGATTACGCCGCCGCGGCGAACGATCTCTGCGGCCTGGGCAATTAAACGCTGCTGGGGGTTTTCGGGGTGAATAGAAAAATACTGACTCATACTGCTCTCTAAAGAAACGTCAACGACTAGAAAATCTGGCGGTCATTATCACACAGCTTTGAATGCTAGTGCGCGTTCAGTGCTTTAGTTTTGCTGTTTACCAAGAATTGTTCTTCAAACTTATCGGCAGGCTTAGGCTTGGCCACCAGATAACCCTGAAAACTATTGCAGCCCAGCTTTTTGAGTATTGCTCTCTGACCTTCTGTCTCGACCCCTTCGGCAACGGTTTCCATGTTCAGGGTTTCTGCCAGTGCCACAATGCCGGAAACAATGGCGCTGTCGCTGGGGTCTGTTTCAATGTCTTGAATAAACGAGCGGTCGATTTTGAGCACATCGACGGGCAGGCGTTTTAGATAATTTAATGAGGAGTAACCGCTGCCAAAATCATCGATAGCAACGGTGATGCCGAGCTTTTTGATTTTGACTAACTCTGTGCTCATGAGCTCTGGGTGATTCATTAATGTGCTTTCGGTGATTTCTATTTCTAGAACGCCTCTGTGGCGTTATAGGTTTATTGGGGCTGTTGAAGGCCTCCATATCGTCGCATTCGAAATGCATCTCCAGCGGTGCCTCAAACTCTTCGTCCTGCTCTTCGGTATCTGGGGGTACTAACTTCATATTAAGTCTAGGGTCAGCCTTATACCGGTCGGCTAATCGAGAAAAGATACTCTCTAAACAACCGCGAACATGCAGTTTTGCCATGGGTGTTCTAGTGAGGTTTGCGTCTGTGGATTCAACATGGACCAATCGATTAGTTAAGAGAGTTTTAGTGTCCCAAGCATTACTCGAAAACTCGCCAAACCTAGCGCCTATAGCGACAACTAGATCAACATTGGGGTCCGCTAGAAGCTGCTTCGCCGACTCGTGACCTGCAAAACCAATTACCCCCTTAAACAACGGGTGATAGGGGCTGACCATGCCTTTACCGTGAGGAGTAACAATAATCTCTGCACTAGCCGCAGTAGCCAGCGACAAAATTCCGGACATCGCGTTACAAGCCTCATCACCAATAATAAAAATTGGTTTTTTAGCATGAGTAATTTCATCATAAAGGGCGTCAACAGCAGTCTCATCTATAAGTGTAGGGCGGTCTAACAGCTTATTTAGAGCGTAAGTCGGTTGACTGACTGGTGCATGCAGCGCCATAACATCCCGAGGCACACTGATGTGCGCTGGCCCAGCCGGTGAGCCCATGGCAGACATAATGGCCGCCGCAAGCTTGTGTTCAAATTGTGCGGGGTGGGAAATCAATGTGTTGTATCTGGTGCAGTGTTGGTAGAGGCCAACGGTGTTGATGCCTGTACAGGACGAATCTTGAATAGCACCTTTACCGAAGGTAGAGATAGCGGTTTGCGCAGTAATAACCAGCATGGGCACGTTGTTTTCATAGGCAGACGCAACGCCAGTGATCATATTGGTGGCGCCAGGCCCTGTGGTTGAGCAGCAGACGCCCAGTTTGCCGGTGTTTCTGGCATAACCATCGGCCATAAAGGCTGCACCGGTTTCATGTCGAGCAACCACCGCGCGCACACCACCTTGGCGTTCGCTGCGAGCCAGCGCGTTGTACAGGGGTTCAATTGCGCCTCCTGGAACTCCGAACACATACTCAACACCAAGTTGATTGAGGTACGCAACTAACAAATCACCCATTTCAGGCTCTACTAAAGCCGTTCCCTGCACTTCTGATTCCGCGTCTATGTTGCTCATAATAGGATATTATTCCCTTATATATTAATAACTTACAATCCATACCTAATAAATATTTCAATTGGTATAAATTAATAGATCAATACTTGGGGCATTTCAATAATATCTTTGAACTGAAATACAAAAACGAAGCTAAACTTCGCATAAAAGCTATAGCTAAACAAATAAACACCGCCGTTTCTCGACAATCGTTCGCCAGCCGTTACAATGCTGCAAAGCCTAAGACGCCCTATTTACCTATGCAAAACCCGGATTCCACAACACCCAACGAGTCTGAAACTGAATTGCCTGAAAAGCGGGAGAGTCTGCTACTTAATCTCGCCTTTAATTTGCTGGTGCCCTCACTTATTCTCACCAAACTCAGTAATCCCGATTATCTGGGTATCAAATTGGCGATCATTGTGGCTCTGGCCTTCCCCATTATTTATGGCATACATGACTTTGTGAGCCGCGGTAAGGTCAATTTCTTTTCGGGTCTGGGTATTGTTAATGTTTCCTTGACCGGCGCGATTAGCTTGATGGAATTTGACGCGGTGTATATTGCGATCAAGGAGGCGACTATTCCCGCCTTGATAGGTTTGGCCACTCTGCTATCCCTAAAGACTTCTCAGCCTCTTGTGCATACGTTTTTGCTTAATGACGCGCTACTAGAAACCAAAAAGATAAACCAGGCGTTGGTGCAAAATAACTGTCTTGCCGAGTTTGATAAGCTACTTATTAAGGTCTCGTGGATTTTAGCGGGTTCTTTTCTGTTGTCCTCAATTCTAAATTACATCTTGGCGGTGGTTTTATTGACTGCTGACCCCGGCACGGTTGCCTTTAATGAACAGCTTGGCAAAATGACCGCGCTGAGCTTTCCCGTGATCGCCCTGCCAGCAACGCTGGTGATGGTGGGCAATCTGTTCTACCTTTTTAGAGGTATTACTAAGCTGACGGGCCTGTCCATTGAAGAGATGATGAAACAAAAATAACCTGATATTTAAACGTTTAAAAGGAGTCTGGTGCTTATGTGGTACGCCATTATCAGCGAAGATATAGACAATAGTTTGGCCAAACGATTAGCCGCGCGACCCGCTCACCTAGACCGATTGCACCTGCTTAAAGATCAGGGTCGGCTTTTAGTCGCTGGACCTCACCCGGCAATTGATAATCTCGAGCCGGGAGAAGCGGGATTTACTGGCAGCCTGGTTATTGCCGAGTTTGATAGCTTGGAAACTGCACAACAATGGGCTGATGAAGACCCCTATGTCACTACAGGTGTTTACGCCAACGTGAAAGTGAAGCTGTTTAAAAAGGTGCTTCCTTAGCCAGATATAAATAGCTGCAGCCCCTGCTAAACCAGCTGTAGCCCCCTAAAAATAACGACCTGAACGGTTATTATTTATCTTAGATCAGAGTATGATCTGAGCCACCAAAATTTAAGACAGTAGAGCTATGAACTATCTATATATTGCCATCATTACCATCGCCGCTTATTTTGCCCCCAATGCCGTCGCGCAGAACAGCCCTGGCGCGGAAACGGACAGCCCTGATGCCGTTATAAGCAGCCCTGGTGCAGAAACTAACAGCCCTGCAGCGGAAGTAGAGATCACTGCCGCAGACAAGCCGGCCTCAGCGCCAAGCCAAAGGCTTGCCAAACCTTTGGTACGCTATATTTCAGACGAGTTCTACGTCCCTCTGCGCGAATCACCCTGTCGCCGCTGTACGATTGTCCACAGAGGCATTAAATCAGGTACTAAGATGAAGTTACTTGAGCTCCGAGACGGCTGGGCCCTAGTAGTAACCGACAAAGACGTTGAGGGTTGGATGGAACAACAGCATTTGGTCGAAAACCCAGTTGCCCGTAATCAGCTGACCAAAAACGATGCCAAGATGAAAAAAATGGTCGACCGCAACAGTAAGCTAGAAAATATTCTAAGCGACCTGCGTAAGCAGTCTAAATCTCTGCGCGGCGAGTTAAATAGCACCGTAGGTAGCAAAGACAATCTGGTCAATGAACTAGCGGCTATTAAAGAGATCTCCTCTGACGCGATTGCTCTGAATGATCAAAACCAAGAGCTAGCCAAACAGAACCACATGTTGCAGAGAGAGAATGATGTGCTCAAGGCAAACTTAAATGTCCTGCAAAAAGACAAGCGCAACCAGTCATTTTTGTATGGTGGTCTGACGGTCTTTTTAGGCGCGATTTTGGTGGTGTTGATTCCTAAACTGCGCGGCAGAAAACGTTTCTCAGAGTGGCAGTAAAAAAAACCTAATATCAGTACGGAGTTTACCGATGAAAAAAATTCTATCTAGCCTGGCCATTACATTTCTCCTGTCGGTTAATGCTGGCTTTGCCCAAGCCAAGCAGGACAACCCTCAGGTCATTTTCAAAACCGAGATGGGTGATATTGTCGTTGAGTTGTTTCCAAAGGCCGCACCAATCAGCGTTGATAACTTCGTTAAAAATGTGAACAACTTTCATTACGACGGTTTAATTTTTCACCGAGTGATCAAAGGCTTTATGATTCAAACCGGTGGCTTCACATTCGATTTTAGCCCTCGAGATGCTGGCCGTGACGCCATAGTCAATGAGTCGGGTAATGGGCTTAAGAATAGTCGCGGCACCCTGGCCATGGCCCGCACTGCCGACCCAGATAGCGCCAAGGCGCAGTTTTTTATCAATCACAAGAGCAATGGTTCATTGAATGCCAAAGGTAATAACCCTGGCTATGCCGTTTTTGGCGCTGTGGTTTCAGGGATGCGTGTTGTTGATGCGATCGCCGTGGTGAACACTCAGACAATGGGCCCCTATGGCGATGTACCCGTGAAGCCTATCCGTATCCTCAGCGCTCGTCTGGCCAATCCAGAATCTTGGACGGCCCTTCCTGAGCCTACTCCCGCTGCAACTATTGAGAAGCCTGTACCCCTTCAATAACCGGTAACTGCCATGACAGCTCTGAGTATCAACCTGAATAAAATTGCCCTGATCAGAAATTCTAGAGAGGGCAACTATCCCAATGTGGTAGACCATGCACGGCTGTGCATAGACCAGGGCGTTGAAGGCATTACAGTGCACCCACGGCCCGACCAACGCCATATTCGTCCCAGTGATGTCCGTCAGCTCGCCGAGCTAGTGCGCCCTATCGCGGGCGTTGAGTTCAATATCGAAGGCAATCCTTTTGCACCAGCTCTGAATGATTATCCGGGGTTTGTTGAGCTCTGTGAAGAGACCAAACCCGATCAGTGCACGCTGGTACCTGACGGCGATGATCAGCTTACTTCGGACCATGGTTTTGACTTAAATCACTCGGGTGATCAGCTGGCACCAATTATTAAGAGACTTCAGGATCAGGGTATGCGGGTCAGCCTATTTATGGATCCGGACCTTGCGCAAATCGAGTTGGCCGCCAAGATTGGTGCTGATCGCATCGAACTCTATACCGGCCCCTATGCTGCGGCTTGGGGTACTGACAATTTCGAGACAATATTTCAAACCCATGTAGCCGCAGCAGCCCTTGCCACTTCCTTGGGCATGGGTGTGAATGCCGGGCATGATCTCAACTTGGATAATCTGGCTAAATTTGCCAGCATACCTAGTCTTCTAGAGGTATCTATCGGCCATGCCTTTACGGTGGACTCGTTGGCCATGGGAATGACCCAAGCTGTGCAAGCCTACCAACAGCGGCTGCGCTAGCAGCTCATGCGGACCCTATCCTGTATTGGTGCCGGCTTACTGGGCAAGACTCTGTGTCAGTTACTCTCGTCTCAGGTCAGGATTGGGCAAGTTATCAATCGTTCACCACTATCATCACAGAATGCAGTAGATTTTATTGGTACTGGCACTCCAGCTTGTTTTGCTGATATTGCCCCAGCGGATATCTGGCTCATAGCCACCACAGACGATGCTCTTGAAAGTACAGGTCAGGCTCTTTATAACAGCGGCGTTTTAAAGCCGGGGAATATTGTTTTCCACTGCAGCGGCTCTGTAAGTAGTGCTGCGGCTTTTAACTTTGCTAGCGACGATATTTACACTGGGTCAGTGCACCCCATACACAGCTTTGCTAACCCCAGTGAATCTCTAAAATGTTTTGCGGGCACCCACTGCGCCATCGAAGGTCAGCCTCAGGCCACAGCATTGTTAACCCACCTCTTTACTGCCTTAGGCGCTCTGCCCTTTGCCATTGATGCAGACCGTAAAGCGCTCTATCACGCATCAACGGTAATGGCCTGTAACTATTTGGTGAGTCTGCTAGAGACTAGCCAGCAAATGTTATTGGCTTCTGGATATCCAGCAAAGGGCTCTAGCCCCCTAGAACCGCTTATCCGGCAAACCATGGATAACTTTTTTAAGCATGATGCCAAGTCTGCTCTTACTGGGCCTATAGCCCGAGGTGACGACCATGTAGTGGCCAGTCATTTAGAGGCCATGGCGGGGGAACCCAATGGCGATTTGTGGCAACAGGTTTACAGTGCACTGGGTAGCGCTGCAGTCCCTATTTCGGCGCAGCAGGGCCAGGCATCAACAGAGAGTCTGCAAGCTATTGCTAAACTTCTGCTCCCTAAAAAATAAGCCACAAACATAAGCGACCAATAATAAGATGAGCAAAAAAGATAATAAAAATCAGCGCACTGACAGCCCAGAATATCTGCACCGCAAATCATTTTTTGATCAGCTTATTACTGTCTATGGTCGCAAGCCTGTTATAGAAATACTCCAGGATCACAGCCTCAAAGTGTTCCGGGTTCATCTGGCCGACTCTAATCGCAGCGGCGGGATTATTGATGAAATAAAAGAGCTAGCCCGCCGGCGAGATATCGAAATATGTTTACATAGCCGGGCAGAGCTGTCCCGTATCTCGCGAAACAGCAAACAGGACCAGGGCGCAGCTTGCGACATTCACTGCCCGGGCTACAGGCCCTACCAGCAGGTTTTAGCTGAGCCCACAGATATCCCCCAAAATAAGCGCAGTATTATTGCTCTAGACGGCGTGACCAATCCGCAAAATCTCGGCATGATTATTCGTAGTGTCACGGCCAGCCCCTGTTACGGATTGCTGTTGCCGAGCAAAGGTACCGCTGACATTTCACCACTGGTGATCAAGGCTAGCGCAGGTACATTATTTAAAGGCAATATTCTCCGCTGTGACTCTCTGTTTGCTGCGTTAAAAGACTTTAAGCAGCAAGGTTATGAGATTTGTACACTCTCCTCCCATGAGGCTACACCCATTGCCGAGTTCAATCCTAAGGGGCCAGTAATTTTTGTGTTGGGTAATGAAACAGAGGGTGTCAGCAATGAGATTGCAGCACTCAGCGACCACCGAGTTGGCATTCCTATGGCTAATGGCGTGGAGTCTTTAAATGTGGCAGTCACTGCGGCGCTAATCGCTTTTAGAGTCTAGTAGCTTTAAAGGATAGCAACTTTTAGAGCCTAAGCAGCTGGCTTATCGCCCGTTATATGTCCCCTAACATGCCAAAGTGGTGAACGCAGCACAGTCCATAGCGAGACCACAATAGTGGTACCGGCAATGGCATAAAATGCAGTACTCAAACCTAACCCTTCGATCGTCATACCACAGACCCAGGCTCCCAGGGGCGCCCCGCCAAACAGACACAGCTGATACACCGACGCCGCTCTTGACCGCAGTTCATGAGGAACTTGGTTGTGCAGTATTGTGCGGCCCAAGGTCATCGACAATCCTGAGAAAATCCCCCAGACAAATACCACTGGGAACAGTACCCAAATACTAGGCACTGTAGCGATGATACCGACTAGGCTACCGCGCATCAAAAAACTAAGCACCATCAGACGACCGGGTCGACTGAATGTTTTAACCTGTTTCATCACCCCGAAATTAGTGCTGACTATGCCCAAACTAAACACAATCTGCAGCGTCGCATACAAACTTACGCCACCACCATAGAGCTCTTGCGCAATAAGTGGCATGCCGACCAAGTAGACACCAAACGCTAAAAAACCGGTAGCAAAGACAATAAATAGAAGATGTAACAGCCCTTTGTCATCGCGAAACAGTCCTAGCCCCTCGCGTAATTCGCCCCAGGTCTGTGTGGCGGTCTTATTCGATTTCTCTGCTTGCTCAGCCTCTTCAATCGAGCCTTTTTCCGGCAGCGGGTGACAGCGTTTCATGAGCACTGAACTGAGTAAAAATATCAGCATTTGAAAACCCAGTAGCTGCGGTAGGCTTATCATGTCGAGCTGGCCCGCTATAACAAACCCCACACCCTGGGCGACAAACTGCACAATCATCATCTTGGCTACTGCTTGATGCATGATCTCTGGCGGCGCATAGCCTAGCAAGCTTTCCCTGGCAGGCTGTATAAATGCCAGAATAGTGCCAAAGGTCACGCCAAACATCAGCAGCATGGTGAACGTCAGTTCCCCAACGACCACTGCGCCTAATAAGAGCCCAAGGGGCAGTAGATAGAGCAAGTACAGGAACGACAGCCAGCTGCCACGATGACGACGATCAGCAACCACACCACCAGGCAGAATAAACAGCAGATTAGGCAGTAATAGCGCCATGGTCGCCAACCCTAAACGGCTTGGAGATTCGTGCAGCACACCCACCACCAACCATGGGTAAAGCACCTTGTGCAGACCCATGGCTAGATTGCTTGTACCTATGGTCGCCAGGAAATAGCGGAAAGAAAAACTCTGGGATGACACCTATTTAAAACGCTGGCGCAACGTAGCGATCAAACGCCCTAGCAGTGCAGCTGCACCGATAATCACTGCAAGCCCCAGCACCATGGCAAGCAGGTTGCTACCCATGTCGGATAGGGGCACGTCATAGACCTTAACTGCCATCAATAAAAAGGCACCACAGGCGACCATGGAGGCTATCCATGCGGACCGCTGGCGGATGGCGTTTCTGTTATTTGATTGTGCCACTTGTTTTACCTAGTTATTGTTATTGGCTTACGGCCGTTTTTTAATTACGGCTCTTTTTATCCTGCGGCTAATTAGCATCTCTAGCCCACTCGCAACGAATATTAATGCTCGATTCGTTTGGATCATGAGCCATACCGTCGGTTTCAAACACGAAGGAATGAAGTCCCGACAGCTCTGTTTCAAGGTGAACTGTCGCAGACACCCAATGCATTTTACGCAGTAAATTTTCAAACTGCTCGAGCCAATACTTCCACTCGTGCTCTACCCCTTTGTAGGAGGCACCAAAATGCATGACATCTATACTCAGGTCAATATCTGCGCACTGCTGGTCTGTTAACGCAAACATCTCGCGATTCAATAAACTCCAAGACTCTGCCGACGGCAAACCCAACATTGCTTCGCGGTTGCTGCGCCGATGCTCTGAACTGTCTAGCATCGCCACGTTTTTAATGCAGCCATAAACTACTGATTCTGATTGCCAATCGCTTTGATGATCCTTATCCAATGTCATGCTCCTTGCATCTCTATTACTGGGATTAAACCCTACTTAAAAATTCTATAAATTCGGCTTCGTCCATCACTGGCACTTCAAGTTTTTGCGCCTTGGATAGCTTTGACCCAGCTCCCGGCCCTGCCACTACCTGAGCTGTTTTTGCCGACACGGATCCCGCCACCTTGGCACCCAGATCCTGCAGCCGATCTTTGGCTTCCGCGCGACTCATCACTTCCATGCCGCCCGTCAGCACCCAAGTCTGGCCTTTTAAGGGCTGCGATGCCTGAGCATTTTGATCGATATCGGGCCATTGTACGCCGGCCTCACGCAATGCTTGAATAATAGATAAATTATCTGGATTACGAAAGAAATTAACAATATGTCTAGCCACTATTGGGCCTATATCATCGACCTCTAGCAATGTCTCAGCATCTGCTTCGATAACCGCATCTAGGGAGCCAAAGTTATTAGCCAATGTTTGCCCTGTGGTCTCACCCACCTCGCGAATGCCCAGACTAAAGAAAAACTTTGCCAAAGTGGTCTTCTTACTGGCATCAATCGCAGCCACGAGGTTGGTGGCTGACTTTTCGGCAAGACGCTCTAGACCTATTAACTGCTCAGCCTTTAGATCATAGAGATCGGCCACCGAGAAAATCGCATTTTTGTCTACCAGCAGGTCGACTAACTTGTCGCCCAAACCATCGATGTCCATGGCCTTGCGGGAGGCAAAGTGTTTAATTGCCTGTTTAATTTGAGCTCCGCAGAACAACCCGCCGGAACAGCGAGCAACGGCTTCGCCTTCGGCGCGCTTAACAGATGATTCACAAACCGGGCACCGGTCGGGGAAAACGATCTCTCGGGCATCCGCTGGGCGCTTCTCTAACACCACCTTGGCAATCTTTGGTATCACATCACCAGCGCGACGAATAATGACCGTATCGCCGATACAGATGCCCAGACGCTTGATCTCGTCACCATTGTGCAATGTGGCATTACTAACGGTTACGCCACCAACAAATACAGGCTCGAGACGGGCGACCGGTGTCACGGCACCAGTGCGACCCACCTGAAATTCCACATCAAGCAATTTGGTCATTTCTTCTTGGGCCGGAAACTTGCGAGCAATAGCCCAGCGCGGTGCCTTGGCCACAAAACCCAATCGCTCTTGCAGCTTTAGGTCATTAACCTTGTAAACAATGCCATCGATATCATAGGCAAGATTATCGCGACGCTCGGCCATGCGCTGGTAATAGTCTTCGCAGGCTGCAATGCCCGATACCACCTCGACATGCTCATTAATTTTAAAGCCCCAGCGACCCAGAGCCACAAGCATATTGAGGTGGGTGTCTGGGGTGATGTCGGCCTCGAACTGGCCCACACTATAGGCGCACATTTCTAGGGGCCGACTCGCGGTTATTTTTGAATCCAGCTGGCGCAGACTTCCCGCTGCCGCGTTGCGGGGATTAACAAAGGCCTTTTCGCCCGCGGCTATAGCTTTGGTATTAAGCGCATCAAAGCCAGCCCGAGGTAGATATATCTCGCCCCGCACTTCTAGCAAACTGGGTATATTATCGCCGACCAGCTTGATTGGAATACTATTGATGGTGCGCACGTTGGCGGTAATATCTTCGCCTACCGTGCCGTCACCCCTTGTGGCACCGCGCACGAGTAATCCATCACGATAGAGCAAACTCACGGCAGCACCATCGAGCTTTGGCTCGCAGGCGAATTCTATTTCTGGTGATTCTTTTTGTGCAGAATAATTAAGGCGGTCTTTCACTTTACGATCAAAGTCTACAAGCTCTTCATCGCTAAAAGCATTGTCTAGTGACAGCATGGGAACGTCGTGACGGACCTGGTCGAATGACGACAAGGCTTCGCCACCCACACGCTGACTAGGGGAGTCGGCAGTCGTTAGGCTGGGATACTGCGCTTCAAGGTCCTGTAGAAGTCGCATTTGGCGATCATACTCACTATCTGGAACAGACGGATCGTCCAGTACATAGTAACTATGATTATGTTGGTTTAACTCGTCCTTGAGACGCTCGTAATCAACTAGAACGTGCTCGGGAATCTTTGCCATGTATTTCGCCGTTAGTTATTAGCTGCTCTGATCGCGCCGCACTGACACTGAGCTGGCACGCTGACGATAATGATCAATAGTTTGCTTGGTCATGGAACTGCGGGATTCGTCCATGACATTAAGATTAAGCCGAGCCACTAGACCATCTACAGCAATGATCATCATGTCGAAGGCTGCAACTGGGTCCTCTAACTCACCGAGGAGCATAAATAAGGTCACACCAGGGGTTTCCATTTCAGCCATGGTGTTTAAATCGAAGGTGCCCGGGTTAAGCAGGTTGGCCAAGCTAAACAAAACCTCACCGGAACCATCACTATTAATATGGCGGTCAAAAAACTTTTTACCGCCAAACCGAAAGCCCGTTTCTAAAACAGCATCTAACAATGCCTGGCCAGCAATTCGCTCACCTTTGTTGGCCATCAGGTGAATCACCAGAACGTCCTGCTCTAAGCCCTCGTCCTTTGGGGTAGAGGAAGCTACTTCAGCCCTAGCCTGCTGCGAGTTCTGCTCTTCAGTCTCTCTGGCATTTTGTTCGTTGAGTTGCTCGCGTTCGCGCTCGAAAATCGAATTATCAAGGTCAAATTGCTCTTGCTGAGGCTGGCGAGAAAAATTTAAATCTATACCGCCGCCCTGAGTGCGACGCAGACTTTCTTCTACCTGCTGGATATCTGCATCGTCACGAATACCGACAACGCGAGAACCGCCAGAAGGGAACTGCGAATGGTTAACAGTAGGTTCGCTATCACCCTCGCTGCCGTAACGGTCACCGCCAGCGTTCTTGCGCAGGTTGCGCGACGACATTTGCAGGTTTTCATAACGATTGCGTTTTATGCGGCGAATACCGTCGAGCACAATAGCAAGAAACACTAGAGCACCAACGGTAATTAAAACTTCACGTGGACCAAAAAAATCCATATCTGTCGCTTACTCAACTTGTCATTAAACTTTAGTTATTGTAGTTCGCGATGGCAAAAAACACAGGTTTTTTTTCATCGCGAAAACGACTTAGGCTTCAGCCAATTCCGCGGCTTGGTTTACGTCAACGGTGACCAGTCGAGAAACGCCCGGCTCGTGCATAGTCACACCCATCAATTGGTTGGCCGCTTCCATAGACACCTTGTTGTGGGTAATGAAAATAAACTGCACATGTTCCGACATCTCTTTAACCATCGCGGCATAGCGACCCACATTGGCATCATCCAATGGTGCATCAACCTCGTCGAGCATACAGAACGGCGCTGGGTTCAACTTAAAGATTGAAAATACCATGGCGATCGCGGTCATAGCTTTTTCACCACCGGACAGTAGGTGGATTGATGAATTCTTTTTGCCCGGTGGGCGCGCCATCAGCGTAACACCAGTGTTTAATAAATCTTCACCGGTCATCTCTAGATAGGCGTGACCGCCACCAAATAATTTGGGGAACAGCTCTTGTATATGGCCGTTGACCAACTCAAAGGTTTCTTTAAATCGAGTTCTGGTCTCGCGATCAATTTTTTGGATGGCATTTTGTAATGTGGTCAGGGCATCTTCTAGTTCGGCATTTTGCTGATCTAGATAATCTTTGCGCTCAGATTCAATTTTATACTCGTCAATGGCCGCCAGATTAATCGGGCCTAAGCGCTGAATACGATTGCCAATCAACGCTAGCTGCTCTTCCCAGTCTACCAAGGCAGCGTCTTCATCAAGACCTTCGAGCAATGTTTCAAGGTTGGCCTGCTTCTCTGTGATCTGCTCTTCGATGGTACGACTTAATGTGCTGATTTCCTGAGCGGAAATACGCTTTTGCTCAAGTTTGCCACGGACCTGCTGAACTTCATTTTCGAGCTCGCCGCGCAGTTTTTCTTGTTCGCGCATCTGGTGCTCAATGGAATCGACCAATGCTCGCGCCTCGGTCATTTCGGTATCTACTAGCAAGCGTGCTTCAAGTTGGGTTTCCAACTCGACCTTATAACCTTCGGTTGGGTCTTCTTTAATATTGAAGGCTTCACGAAGCTGTTCACGACGCTCTTGCAAACGCTCTACTTGAACTTCTAAACGGCCAATGCCCTCTCTAATCGAAGTTAGCTGAGTGGTTAATGAGCTTTCACGCACTCGCAACTCTTGGCCTCGATCACGATCATGGCGGGCTTTTTGCCTTACCCCATCTAGCTCGGTGCGGCACTGGTCGCGCTGAACGATTAGGGTTTCCCGCTGCACTGTGTCAGCTTCCATTTTTTCGATAGAGTCCTGCAAAATAACTCGCGCTGCGGCAAGGTTTTCCTGCTCGGTCTCGGTCTGCTTAAGCACTTCGGCAAGTTCATTCTCGGCGCGCTCTTTACGGGCCTTGTACTGTTCGATCTGCACTTCGAAACCACTCAGCTTAGAACGTAAATCTGCATACTGGCTCTGCTGCTGGGCCATGTTGGTGGCGATTTCTTGGCGGGTAGCTTCGAGGCTTTTTAAACGCTGTTCATTATTTTGACGACTGTCTGCTAGCGTAGCGATCTGGCTATCCAACTCGGTCATCTGAGTGCCAATAGTCTCAAGCTCTTGCTTGCGCTGAAGCACGCCTGCTGTCGCGTCTTTATCGCGAGCCACTCGCAACCAGTTGTTGCCCAGCCAGATGCCGTCGCGAGTCACTACAGACTCGATGGCTGACAATGAAGATTGCAGTATTAATGCTTCGGCCAAGGTCTCAGTCGCATACACATTGCTCATGAGTCCGCGGGCTGCATCACCCTCAACAAGAGTACTGAGCAGTTTGCCTTTATCGCCGGACCCAGCTGTAGTTGGAGCATTACCAACCAGCAACAGCTCGCCTTTTTTGAAATCGTCTAGTAGCCCAACGGTGCTGGCAATATCATCGACCGAAATGGCCTGTAGATAACTGCCCAATACTGTTTCTACTGCCACTTCCCAGCCATCGACCGGTTTTACCGAGGCGGCGAGTCGAGGCTTGTCACCCAGACCTTTTGCACTGAGCCACTGCCTTTCTGCATCGTCGCCCATGGCTGCTTGCTGCAGCGCTTCTAGGGAAGCCTGACGGCCTTGCAAGGTTTGCTGGCGACTGCGGGCTTCGTTGTAATCTGAAGCGGTCTGCTTTTCTTCACCGCGAAGCTGTTCAATGTCTGCACTGTTATCAACACGCTGTTTTTCAATAGCCTCTCGGGCCAGTTCGGCGTCCGAGAGCATTTCTTGTATCGACGCCATCTCTTCTTCTGCGGGGCTGGCCTGAAAGCTGCTCGCCTCTGTGGACAGCGCCTGCTGGCGTTCCGTTAAACGCCTCATTAACTGTTCTAAATGCTGAATGCGCGACTGCTGCACTTCGGCTTGCTGCCTGGGGCTTGCGGACTTCTGATTAAACTCATCCCAGGATTGCTGCCAGGACTGCATGGCCAACTCGGCGGCCTGAAGCGCTTCAGAGGAAATGGCTTCTGCGGCTATAGCCTGCTCTAGCGCTGGAGCCAATTCGTCAAATTCTGCGGTCCAACCAGCGGCTTTTTGTCGGTCGCTGTTTAAATGTTGCTCTGCTTCACTGAAGTTACGCTCGGTTTGCTCTAGGTCTTTGTGTAGTTCCTGAGCGCGCTGCTGGGCATGTTCAATGGCTTGCTCTATGCGGGCCACATCACCGCCAATTTTATAGAAGCGCGCCTGCACTTCATTAAAAGCATCACCGTGGTCGGTGAACTCAGAGCGTAGTTTTTCAATATTGGTGTCACAGCCACTGCGCTGGGCAGTGATTTTTTCAAGCTCAACTTCCAAGCCGCCAATAACCTGCTTTTGGTCGGTGGCTGACACATTGTAGCCACGCCACTTTAATGCCAACAACTCGGCCGAGGTTTGACGCTCTTCTTTTTTGAATTCTGAATACTTTTCGGCGGCCTTGGCCTGACGCTCGAGCCTGCCAATTTGGCGACCTAACTCATCACGAATATCCGTGAGTCGCTCCAGGTTTTCCATGGTTCTCTGAATTCGCCCTTCAGTGTCGCGGCGGCGCTCTTTGTATTTGGAGATACCTGCGGCTTCTTCGATATAGATGCGCAGCTCATCGGGCTTGGCCTCAATAAGGCGCGAGATCATACCCTGCTCGATAATTGCGTAACTGCGCGGCCCTAGACCAGTGCCCAGGAAGATATCGGTGATATCACGACGGCGACATTTATTGCCATTGAGGTAGTAGTTAGACTGACCATCTCTTGTCACTTTGCGCTTGATACCAATCTCATTGTAAGAGGCATATTCGCCGACAATGCGGCCATCAGAGTTATCAAAGATCAGCTCAATAGCTGCCTGCCCTACCGGCTTACGACCACCAGAGCCATTAAAGATCACGTCAGACATGGACTCGCCACGGAGGTTCTTGGCAGAACTCTCACCCATCACCCAGCGCACGGCATCAATAATATTGGACTTGCCACAGCCATTGGGACCTACCACAGCACAGAGGTTGCTGGGGAAATTGACTGTGGTTGGGTCCACAAAGGATTTGAACCCAGCTAATTTAATCGATTTAAGCCGCATGTTTAATCATTTCTATTAGGCTGTGGCCCATTGTTTCAACCACAGAATTACTTAAAGGTTAGCGGACAATTCTACACAGTCTGAGCGCCACACAAAACAGTAAATCGGGGATTGTTTCATTTACTTTTATGATTACTTTGAGAAGCCTTGAGGCTGGGTGCGTCAACGACAGTTTTAGGGTCTCTGGGTACTGATCTGAAGCTCTATTTTTTCAACGGAATCGTCGAGTTTGACAGCATTTGAGACCATTTCCCAATCACCAGACTGAGGCGTGGCGGAACCCGTTGCAGATAGCCGTGCCACCAGCCGAACTCTGTCTACTGAGGAAAGGTTTTGCCCTGCCATCAATGCATCACTGTCACTCAGGGTCACCAGCGCGGGTAGATCAGCAGCGGTTAACTTGCGAGCGGCGAGCGGCATGGGTGAACCAGAGTCTCGAACCGCAGCAACAAAGACTAGCTGGTTCGGTTGAAAAACAATACTAGGGTCTAGACTAACCAGCACTGAAATTTCGGTACCTGATGCGATGACAACAGAAGGAGTTTTTGCAGGCTTACCCAGCAAACTTTGTGCTCGTTCGACACCTAGCTGCAGTGCTTTTGAGGTGGGGCTATCGGGACCCAGCGTCTGCATGGCTCTCTGCCAATAGGTAATAGCCAAGGACAACTCATTATTTTCAAAGGACTGAATACCTTTGAGCCCCAGTATGGTTGGGTTGTTTGAATCCACTGCAAAGGCTCTGTCCATAGCGCGCACTACTGAGGACGTAAAGCGATTGCCAGCCACAAGATATAGCGACTCTGCGTACTGGGCCTGAAGAAAACCATCTTCTGGCTGCACCTCGACGGCAGAGGCAAAATACTGACTGGCGGCCAATACATCACCTTTAGCAAGGGCACCCTGAGCGAGCATGGCCCAGTAATAAATATTCTCTGGGCGCTGTTTTACACGCTGCAGAATTTTGCGATCTAGTGCTTCGCGCCAGGCTTTTTGGCTGTCATCTGCCGCGGCCGAAGCCACCCCGGTAAAGCTATCATTTTGAGCCATCAGAGCGAGTATCTCTTCGTCGGCCTCGGCACCTAGCTGGTTGTAGGCGAACATGGCCGCCAGAGGTAGGCTCAACACCAACACTGGCAGTAGCCAAAGACCCAAAGACTTTGCTTGCACTGGTGCAGTTTGAGAGTCCGCTGTATTGCTGAGCAATAGCTGCTTGGCATCTGCCAGCAACTGTTCATATTGAACCTGGTTTATCTCGTCACTATCGAGCTGACGCTGCAACTGCGCCTGTTGATCGCGAAAGATCCCAACATTGGCCTCTGTTACATCGCTATTTAGCCGGCGAGATGATGACGCACCAAAAGCAGCAGAGCCCACAACAAAGGGATAAGCCACAAATAGAATGGCCACTAAAAACAACAATACAAGAATACTCGAAAAGGCCATTACTGTTACTTCCTATCAGCCAGAAGCTTATCTAACCGCGTCTGCTCATCTTTATTTAGGGCACTGGCTGCTTCTATAGTGCTAGAGTCAGAAGAATCGCTAGAGCCAGAACTAGAGCCAGAACTAGAGTCAGCCTTAAATCGAAAGTACAGCCGATAAATAATCAGCAGACCCATTATTAGAAACAGCACCGGTGCTGCCCACAGTAACCAGGTAGCCTGATTTACTTCTGGGCGATAGAGAATAAACTCTGAATAGCGGGCCTTGAGATAATCTTTAATTTGCTGGTCCGTTAAGCCCTCTTCGAGGAGCTGCTGAACCTGCACACGGAGATCCTTTGAGATCGGCGAATTGGAGTCGGCAAGGTTTTGATTTTGGCACTTTGGGCAGCGCAGTTCTTCCACTAGCTGCTGATAACGGGGCCGCAGAGACTCGTCAGAAAATTCCACCACCTCGGCATTGGCCAACACTAGATTGGACTGCACTAAAAACATTAGTAGCAGTAGAACCTTCATCGCACGCCACCAATGATTGGAGTCTTACCGGTCAATTCTTGGTAAAGAGCACTGAACTCTGAGTCCCATACCCGCTTGTCGACCACACCCACCCGGCGGTGCCGGATAACACCATCGGCATCTACCAAATAGGTTTCTGGCGCACCGTAAACGCCTAAATCAATACCCAGGCTACCCTGATCATCAAAAATATTAAAGCTGTAGGGATTGCCTCGCTCTAGCAGCCATAACTTGGCCGCGTTGCGCTGGTCCTTATAGTTAAGGCCTACGATCACCAC
This sequence comes from gamma proteobacterium HTCC2207, assembly GCA_905182265.1. Classification (GTDB taxonomy): domain Bacteria; phylum Pseudomonadota; class Gammaproteobacteria; order Pseudomonadales; family Porticoccaceae; genus HTCC2207. The sequence goes on from CAJJAO010000025.1 coordinate 32,994, forward strand.
CCCCTGCTCTGCTAATTCATTGAGATTGGGATGCTCGATACGACAGGCAAAACACCAGGTCGCCCAGACGTTGACGAGTAGCACCTGCCCCTGCAAATCTTGCTGGCTGACCAGCTTAGTTTCATCTTGGAGTGTGGGCAGCATAAACTCAGGAAAGGCCTCACCGACTAGCGCTGAAGGTAAGTCGGTTGGGTCTTTATCCAAACCAAATAACAGCACCAGCGATAACCCGACAAACAATGCTAGAGGTAAAAACAATGCCAGTCTGTTCATTGAGCTTCAGCCTTGGTGCTTTTGACAGCCTTGGTGCTATCGACAGCCTTGGTGCTATCTACAGCAGCAGTGCCGACTTTAGTCTTACGACGATAACGCTTATCTCCAGCGGCTAAGAGGCCACCCAATCCAATCATCAGTGCCCCCAGCCAAATACAGCGAATAAAGGGTTTTACGTAAAGACGTATAGCCCAGGCATCGCCCCTTAGAGGTTCCCCCAGGCTGACATACAGGTCACGAGCAAGCGCCGCATCGATAGCAGCCTCAGTCATAACCTGACCACCGGCCCGGTAATTGCGTTTTTCTGGCAGCATAGTGGCCACCTGACGGCCCCCATACTCAACCTTAATCTCGCCCCGATAGGCGACATAATTGGGGCCCTGAACTTGAGTCAGCCTAACAAATTCAAACTCATAACCAGACACCTCGGCCTTGTCCCCCGGCTCCATGCGCACATCTCGCTGCATGTCATAGGCGCTGCTTAAACCAACACCAATAATACAAACTGCCAATCCAATATGGGCCGTCAACATGCCCCAGTAACTACCAGACAGTTTGGTGACTCTTGCCAGATTGCCGCCGAGCTTATCCCATAAGTCCTCGAGGCTCATGGTGATCACCCACAGTGCTAGCAGCAATGTAAATGCAGCCCCAAAAGAGTAGCTGGCCCAAGATAGCTCTGGTGCCAAAAACAGAGGTAATATCAACGCCAAAAATGTACTGACAAGGGCCGGCACGACACCTTTTTTGAGCAGTAGACTGACCTCGGTTTTCTTCCAGCGGGTAAAGGCCGCAAAGCCCACACAAATCGCCAAACCGCAGGTCAATGGCACGAAGAAGAAATTAAAGTAAGGAGGGCCTACCGAGATTTTACCCAAATCCAATACGTCGGCCAGCAGTGGATACAATGTACCCACTAAAATCATCGCCATAGAACTGACCAATAAAATATTGTTCAGCAACAGCATCATTTCTCGGGACCAGGCTCCGTAGCCCACCACTTTTTGCATGGCCGGGCCACGCAGGGCAAATAGCAACAGAGAACCACCGACCACTATCGCCAAGAATGCCAAAATAAATACCCCCCGCTCGGGGTCACTCGCAAAGGCATGTACAGAAGTCAGAACGCCAGAGCGCACCAAGAAGGTACCTAGCAAACTTAAGGAAAAAGCAAAGATCGCCAGCAGCAAAGTCCAGCTTCTAAACACCCCGCGTTTTTCTGTGGCGGCAATACTGTGTACCAGCGCGGTGCCCACCAACCAAGGCATAAAGGACGCATTCTCGACTGGATCCCAGAACCACCAACCACCCCAACCCAATTCGTAATAGGCCCACCAGCTTCCCAAGGCGATGCCTACGGTCAAAAACACCCAAGCCACATTGATCCAAGGTCTTGCCCAGCGTGCCCAAGCGCTGTCGAACTGACCACCAATTAAAGCGGCAATCGCAAAAGCAAAGGGCACAGAAAAACCCACATAACCCATATACAGCATCGGCGGGTGAACAATTAGGCCAAAATCTTGTAGCAGCGGATTAAGGTCACCTCCCTCGATTGGAGAAACAGGCAATATCCGCTCAAACGGATTGGAGGTATATAACAGGAATAACCCAAAACCCACGGCGATAGCGCCCAGTACTGACAGTACCCGAGCAGAAAGTTGTAACGGCAGCTGCTTGCTGAGCAGAGCAACGGCGGCAGACCACCCTGCCAGGATCAGAGCCCAGAGCAGCAATGACCCTTCGTGAGCACCCCAGACAGCACTAAATTTAAAACGATCTGGCAGCAATGTGTTTGAGTTGTTGGCCACATAGGCCACAGAAAAGTCGTCCAGCAAAAAAGCATTGGCCAGACAGGCAAACGACAGCGCCATAAACGCCAACTGCCCTACCGCCAGACTATGCCCGAGGCGCATCCAGCTCCTATGGCCCGTAAACGAACCTGCCATAGGCACAACGGCCTGAGCGACAGCAAACCAAACCGCAATAATTAATGCCGCATGACCTAACTCTGGTGTCATTGATTGGCTTCCTGCTGTTGCTTAAGTTTGTAGGCCTGATTCATGGCATCTGCCACTTCAGGCGGCGTGTACTTTTCGTCGTGCTTGGCGAGAACTTCTGTGGCCTGTAACACCAAATTTTCATCTAGTTTGCCGGCCGCAATCGCAGCTTCACCCTCACCGAAAAGATCCGGCAGAATACCGCCGTACTGAATCACCAGAGTTGCCATGCCGTCGCTGACTTCAAACTGCACATCAAGACTGTCTGGCGAGCGCTTAACCGAACCGTCCACTACCATGCCCCCCGCGCGAATATGCACAGCCTGGGGCGCTTCACCCCCAGCAATCTGCGATGGTGTGTAAAAGTAATTGGCATTTTGCCCGAGCATATAGGCCATAAGGCCCACAATAACTGAGGCCGCAACCACAATCAGAATGACAAACTGTAAACGCTGTCGGCGTATGGGGTGCATTATTTATTGTCCTCTGAGACTGGGGTCGATTGGTTTTTCTTCTTAGGCTGCTCTTTATCGAGCTGCCCTCCATCGCGTTGCAAATTCCTAGCGATGGATTTTAATGCCTGACGATGTTGCATTATTGGCTTGGCCAGTAACCAACACAGCACTGCGACCGACACCAATACCGCTGTCCAAACGTAGGGGCCATGACCGGCCATGGCCCACATCTCTTGAAGGCTATTAAACTGAAAGGTCATTTGGTCACTCCAGCTGATTGGGCTGGATGAGCTTGCTGGGCCAATTCACGCACCCAACCGGTCTTGCTCTCCCGCTGCAATATCTCTGCGCGGGTAAATAAGATTAGAGCCAGAGCATAAAAACTATAGAGCGCTAGAATCATCACTAACAGAGGCTGAAACATATCCGGGTGCATGCTGGGTGCAGAGGTCAGTTTAATCGTCGCTGGCTGGTGCAATGTGTACCACCAGTCCACCGACTTATAAATAATAGGGATATTAACCGTACCCACCAACGCCAAAATGGCACTGGCTTTGTTACCCGCTTCCCGGGAATGAAACGCGTACTGCAATGCCAACACCCCCAGATAAAGGAACAGCAAAATAAGCATAGACGTGATACGTGCATCCCAGACCCAGTAGGTTCCCCAGGTAGGTTTGCCCCAAACCGCACCGGTAAACAGCGCTAGAAAAGTCAGTGCCGCCCCAATAGGCGCCGCCGATTTCATGACCATGTAGCTGAGTTTCATCTTCCAAATCAAACCAACCGCACCAGCAATAGCCATAATATAGTAGCCCGCAAGCGCTAAAAATGAGGCCGGCACATGCAGGTAAATAATGCGAAAACTATTGCCCTGCTTGGCGTCCTGGGGAGCAAAAGCCAAACCCCAGACCAGACCAGTGATCATCAGAGCCAAGGTTAGCACCCACAGCCATGGCAACCAGCGACCCGTGGTTTCGTAAAACCAACGAGGTGATCCCATACGGTGAAACCAATTCCAACTTCTACCTGAAGCCATATTACTCAAGACCTTTCATCTTTATTAATTATTACTCACAAGGCGCAACGCCCCTGCGATAGCCAGTGGGCAAAGAACGATCGCCGCACTTAACATTGCCCCCAAGACAGCCAGAGGGCCAAACCAATTCAAACCGTCGATAGCCGACTGCACCGACGCACTTCCAAAAATAATCACCGGCATATACAGCGGAATAACCAACACTGACAGTAGCAAGCCACCTTTACGTAGCGACACTGTTAATGCAGCACCTACAGCGCCAATCAGGCTGAGGCAAGCAGTACCCAGTGCCAGGCTAGCCATCATAGGTACAGTGCCTGCGGTGGGTAGCGAAAGCATAACGCCAATAACCGGTGACACTAGGGTTAGAGGCAGGCCCGTGACCAACCAGTGGGCCGTCACCTTGCCTAGTACCGGCAGCACCAATAGCTGCGGAGTAATTAACATCTGTTCCAGCGACCCATCCTGATAGTCACTAGCAAATAGACTCTCAGTAGAGAGCAGTGTTGCCAGCAGTGCCATCACCCAAATAATACCAGGGGCCAACTCCGCTAACCGCGCCGAATCTGGGCTGACTCCCAAGGGGATCAGCGTCGAGACCAGCAGAAAAAAGATGATTGGGCTGGCCGCTTCACCACGCCGACGATAAGCAAGCAATAAGTCGCGTCGCACATAGGCGCTAAAGCCTCCGCTGGCACCCATCATTGCAATGCTCCCCGATCGGCATGGGCCTCAATGCTGTATTTACGCACCGTATCCAGAGCTAGATCCTGATGAGTAGACAGCACAACAGCGCCACCCTGCTCAGCATGATTTTGCAGCTGCTTTTCAATAGCCTTAACACCCTGTTTATCAATGGCAGTGAAAGGTTCGTCGAGGTACCAAATTTTGGCCTGACTGGTCGCTAGACGCGCCAATGCAACCCGACGATGCTGACCTGCAGAGAGACTGTAACAGGGCACATCGGTATAACCAGCCAAGCCCAGATTTTCTAGAGCATGGGTAATGTCAGCCTTACTTGTCGAAGCCGGGCTCATCCAACGTAGATTCTCTGCGGGGGAAAGCCCCATTTTGGTGCCAGACTGATGACCTATATAAAGAATATCTGCCAGATATTCATAGCGGCACTGAGCGATCGATTGCCCCTGATAGGCTATGGACCCAGAAGTCTGTTGCAAGGCACTGGTAAGCAAACGCATCAAGGTGGTTTTGCCCGCGCCATTAGCGCCTTCAATCTGCAGGATATCCCCCGCCTCAACCACAAGGTTGATTGGATTAAAGACATTGCAGTCGTCGCGCTCGTAGGCGAGCTCATCAACTGTTAGGAGAGATTCTGTGGGCAACGATTTTTCCGCGATCTGGTTGTTTTTGCGGGGGACATTATGCCAAAGAATAGGCATAAGATGTTGGCTTTAATCTAGGCAAGATTAGCTTTTAATATTAGCGTCTAATGCAGCCTCTGACGATACCTAAGCAAAGTCATCGTCGAAATCATATTCCTGCATTTGTTTTTGTATCCGCACCTCTTCGAGCCTAAGCTCTAAGCGGCGGCGAGTCTCTAGATCAGCTTGAGCTTGCTGCTTCTCTGATAGAGTACTGAGCGGTTTTTCATTAGCCGAACTGGCCTCAGAATCGTCTAAGCCTTCTGCATCTCCGATATCTTCAAGATCATCGTTCATACATTAACCTCGCATTAAATCTTTGAGACTATCTGCGAATCAGCATAACCAAAAATACACAGCTGCCCCTTAGGGCAAAAGTAAGTCTAAAACAGCGCCCCGTCAAGGGAATAAATTCATCGTGGAAACTATTCAATATGCCAGAGTCAAACCACAGGGACTCCAGAAACGTAACAACCTTTATTCACGAGCCATAAACCCATTTAGGGAGAATAACCTTGTTAGTTAAAAGCCGTTCTAAAATCTCATCTGCCTTGCTCTTTAGCTTGTGCTTTAGCCTTCTCAGTGCATTGTCGAGTCAAAGCCTCGCCGAAGACGATCTGGCTATTTTTGCCGGTGGTTGTTTTTGGTGTATGGAAAGCGACTTTGAAAAAATAGATGGCGTAAAGTCTGTGGTTTCAGGCTATATCGGCGGCCATGTGGCCAACCCGACCTACAAGCAGGTCTCCGGGGGCAACACAGGCCATACAGAAGCCGTGCAGATCGAGTTTGATAACGAGACAGTCACCTTTGAACAGCTCCTGGAGCATTTTTGGATTAACATTGATCCATTAGATGGCGGCGGCCAGTTCTGTGACCGAGGACAACAGTATCGCAGCGAGCTGTTTTATCGCAATGACAGCCAGAAGCTCGCGGCTCAGGCATCTGTCGAGGCCATAAGCGCTCAGAAACAGTTTACTGGCAAACTGCAAACTAAACTCAGTGCAGCCAGCAAATTCTATGTCGCCGAAGGCTATCACCAAGATTATTACAAGAAAAACCCCAGCAGATATAACTATTACCGCTGGAGCTGTGGCCGCGACAAACGGTTAGAGAGCTTATGGGGCAAAAAGTAGTCAGTGCACGACCACCATATCTGCGGTCAGGTAATGCAGTACTTTCTCTGCTGTATTACCAATAAACTTGCCCTTTAAACCGCGATTTGCCGCACTGCCTATCACCAGCAAAGCGCCGGACTCAACCCTGTCAGACAGTTCTTTTTCGACACTGCCAACAAATACATAAGTATCTGCCTCGACCTTTAGCTCGTCGAGGGCCAGATCAAGTTTCTTCTGGGCATCGACCCGCGCTTGATCTGCATTGTCATGCCACAGAATCGCCTGACCAGGCATAGGTGGCACATAGGCAGTCGCCAACGCCATGGCTCTAAAATCTGGAATCACTGATACCAGCTGCATAGGCACTGCCAAGGCTGCAGAGAGCCCCTGGGCCCGCAAAATAACTCTTTTACCCAAGGCCCAATGCTCAGCACTTTCGTCTAGGGTGCTGATGGCAGCAATCACCTTGTTTATGCGCTGACCATCAGCATTGATCAGCCATACGGGACAGCTCGCATCGCGCAATAGATTCCAGTCTTCTGGTGTTTGAAACATCTGGGCGATACGAGAATGCTTGTCGCCTGCGACTTTGATAATAAGATCTGCCTTCATTTTATTCGCGGTATCGACCGCCGATCTATTCCACCGTTTACCCCAGGCCATACTGGAAGAAAAATGCATACTGTGGCGATCAGCTAAGAGCCTCAACTGGGTTTCTGCATCATCAAGAAGCGCTTGCTTAATGTCTTTAAAATTATCAAACCCGATGTATTTATGCATTTCTTCAATCTGGTCATACACCGTCATCAAAATATGTAGCTTTCCCTGACTCTGGGCGATTAATTTGACCGCCTGTTGCATCGCCAGATTGTCGTTATCGGATCCGTCTAAAACGACCAAAATATTATCCATTACCCACCTCCACCATGCTTTTTAGAATTTAATCAATCTTCCTGTATCTCAATTTGATTCTAGTAAGTGAAAAGCGTCTGGGGCCAAGGGTTTGCGGATTTACCCAGCTTCCATGATATAGATCAATTCTGTGTCTATACTTATATCTATATGGACTCGATTTGATCAGCAGGGAATAAGATGCGCTCACCGACACTAAATATCCAAGCAAATAACTGCCACAACTGCCGAATGAGCACTTTGTGCCTCCCTCTCACTCTTGATGTCGGTTCTTTGGATCGGCTGGAGACCGTCATTGAACGGGGTAGACCAGTGCATAAACAGCAGTTCATCTTTCATGCTGGAGACCCATTTCAGTCGGTCTATGCCATTCGTAGCGGGGCTATAAAGTCCTATTGCACTAGTGAAGACGGCAGCGAGCAGGTGACCGGCTTTTACTTACCCGGCGAGATTTTTGGCTGGGACGGCATAGACAATAACAACCACAAAAACACAGCCGTGGCGCTAGAGACCACGGCACTCTGTGAAATACCCTTTAACCGTTTCGAAGAAGTTAGCCGCACCATGCCAATACTGCAGCAGCACTTTATGCGTCTAATGGCTAAAGAGATCACCTCAGACCAAGAACTCATTACATTACTGGCAAAAAGCTCTGCCGAAGAGCGAGTGGCCAGCCTACTAATCAGCCTCTCTAACCGCCTTAAACGCCAGCATCTTAGTGCCACTCGATTTCGCCTACCAATGTCCCGCGCCGATATTGGCAATTATTTAGGCCTGACTGTCGAAACAGTGAGCCGAGTATTTAGCCGCTTTCAGAGCTTTGATCTCATTTTGTGTGACAAAAAAGAAATAGAGATCACCAACCTCCCCGGCCTTTCTTCCCTAGCCCACAAGCCTAAAATCACTTAGGCAACGTATCAAAAGCCATTAGCGGTATAGAAAGCCATTAGCGACTCATAAAAAGCTATTAGCGACTTATAAAAAGCCCTTAGCGGTGTATAGAGCCCTTAGCGACCAGTCAAAAGCCCTTTTTAGGACTTTCGATTGAGCTGCCAGCCCCATCAACCTACAATGGCGAAAACCATTGGAATCCAGTATGAAAATCTACCTAGTCGGCGGTGCCGTGCGCGACAAGCTGCTCAATTACCCAAGTGATGAGAATGACTGGGTAGTGGTTGGTAGCTCGCCCGAACAGATGGTCGAGTTAGGCTATCATCCGGTAGGTCAGGATTTCCCAGTATTTATCAAACCCCAGACCGGTGAGGAATATGCCCTCGCCCGTACCGAGCGAAAATCTGGGCATGGTTATCAAGGTTTTACCTTCCATACCGCACCAGATATAAGCCTAGAAGACGACCTGATTCGCCGCGACCTCACCATCAATGCCATGGCAGAAGATGAAAACGGGCAGATTATCGACCCCTATGGCGGCCAGCAAGACCTACAGGACAAACTGCTACGCCATGTCTCGGATGCCTTTACCGAAGACCCCTTAAGAGTGCTTAGAGTGGCGCGTTTTGCCGCCCGCTATCACCATCTTGGTTTTACCGTAGCACCAGAAACTCTGACATTAATGAGCAATATTGTTGCCAGCGGTGAGATACAGCATCTGGTCGCAGAGCGAGTTTGGAAAGAAACCGAGCGTGCCCTGTGCGAAAAGTCTCCAGATATCTATATTCAGGTATTGCGTGACTGCGGTGCATTAGGGGTTTTATTACCAGAAGTAGAGAAGCTGTTTGGCGTGCCCCAAAGAGCAGATTATCACCCAGAGATAGATACCGGCATTCATACATTGATGTCGTTGCAGCAGGCGGCCAGACTTTCGGACAGTGCCAGAGTTCGCTTCTCGGTATTGGTTCATGATCTGGGCAAAGGCATTACCCCGGACGATGTGTTGCCCAGCCACAAAGGCCATGAAGCTCGTGGCTTACCGCTGGTTAAAGATGTCTGCGACCGATTTAAAATCCCCAATGACCATCGCCAGCTAGCCATGGCCGTTACAGAATTTCACCTGCTGTGCCACAAAGCCTTTGAACTGCGCCCCGAAACCATTTTAAAACTCCTTAAAGGCTTGGGCGCACTTAAATCGGCAGAGCGTCTGGACGAGTTTTTACTCTGCTGCGAAGCCGATGCAAGAGGCCGTACTGGATTTGAGAATCGCGAGTACCCTTCCTCAGATTACTTGCGTGAAGCACGTAAAGTGGCCCTGCAAACCGACATCTCCGATCTAGTGGAGGCCGGCATTACCGGCGCCGAGATTGGCACCCAACTCAGCCTGCGCCAAACCGCTGGGCTGACAGAATTTAAAGCAAATTACCCAAACATAATCTAGGTAGCCCCATGAATTCAGATAGCAAAGTCGTCCTTATTACAGGCGCTGCGCGCCGCATTGGCGCCGTCACAGCCCGGCTATTTCATGCTGCCGGCTACGGTGTCATTATTCATTACAATAATAGCGCAGCGGCTGCCGACAAACTCTGCGAAGAGCTCAACCACCAGCGGGCGGACAGCTGTCTGCTAGTGCAATGTGACCTCAATGATATGACTGGCTTAGATAAGATTGCCGATTTGGTCAGCAGCGTTGGTCGCCTCGATGTATTGATCAACAACGCCTCAAGCTTTTACCCAACGCCCCTCGAAAACTGTGATCAACAGCAGTGGGACGACCTGATTAACAGCAACCTAAAAGGCCCATTCTTTTTGTCACAGAAAATGGCCCCGCTACTGATAAAAAATCAGGGCGCTATTGTTAATATTTCAGATATGCATGCCCGCCAAGCACTTAGAAACCACCCTATTTATACCATCGCCAAAGCCGGCAATATTGCCATGACTAAATCGATGGCTTTAGATTTGGGCCCAGATGTACGGGTAAATAGCGTGGCTCCGGGAGCCATACTATGGCCGGAACACGAAGAAGACGACACAGACAAGCAGGACTCTGTGTTGAGCAAGGTGCCCATGGGGCGTCTGGGAACTGAATCGGATATTGCTGATACGGCGTTCTTTTTGGCTGTTAACGCGACCTATATGACCGGTCAGACCATTGCAGTTGATGGTGGCAGCTCAAACAGCCTTTAAGTTGTTTTGGTAACGTCTATACCGCGCCAAACAAAAGATACTGGCCACAAATTCTGTTTGTTTTTGTCGTATTCCTGCCAATGATCGCTGTAACTTTTTTGGGTCACAGGATGCAAGGCGTCTGGCGCCACTTCGGCGAGAGGCAGTAGCACAAAGGCATTCTTTAAAACCTCATCTCTGGGCAGAGCAATACCATCTATTTGCCCAGCCACACCATCCACGGTGAGAATATCGATATCCAAATTTCGTGGCCCAAATTTTGGCCCGCTGCGATCGCGGCCGTTGGTATCTTCTATCTGTTTGAGGGTTTTGGATATATCCCCAACAGCCACGTCAGAATTAATCCCCACCACTAGGTTGTAAAAACTGTCGCCCTCAAAGCCGACCGCCTCACTCTCGTACACCGAGGAAATGACCAGCTCACCAAAATTCTCAGCCAATGCGTCCAACGCCGCGCCTATATTAAGGCGACGCTCGATATTACTGCCTAGACTGAGATAAATTAGGGCCATTAAGTTCGCTCACCTCGTTCAATAATAATGCCGACATCTTGGCTGTATCTTAGTGCACCAGGCTTGCTGACGCGCAGTTTTAACCAGGGTACCGAAAATTCCTCTCGCACAATGCGAGCAATCTCTTCTGCCATGCGCTCCACCAGTAAAAACTCGCTGGCTTCGATAAAAGCAATCAAGCGCTTGGCGATGGATTTATAATTTAGAGCATAGGCAATATCGTCGGTCTCGGCAGCCTGACGAATATCATGAGCCATCTCTAGGTCCAAACTAATGGTCTGCTTTACTTCACGCTCCCAGTCATAGATACCAATAATAGTTTCTATGCGCAGGTCTCTAATATAAACAATGTCCATCTACTTTCCTTTATGAGCGTGATTGTAACGCTGGTAATTGATCCAGTGGCCAGCGAGGTGTGGCCGATATTTCTAACCCATTGACCTGACCCGCCAACAGCCTCTGACAGCCAGCATAAGCAATCATGGCTCCATTATCCGTGCAAAACTCATGACGTGCATAGAAAACCTCGGCGCCCTCTTTCGCCAGCGCGACTTCGAGTTTGTGACGCAACCTTGTGTTGGCAGATACACCTCCGGCGATCACTAAGGTTTTCATCTGAGTCTGGCTAAGGGCGCGGCGACATTTAATCACTAACGTGTCCACCACAGCCTCTTGAAAGCCCGCACAGATATCTAGAATCGTTTGGTCATCTGGGAGCACATCGTCGCCACAGTGCTTTTGTATCAAATTTCTGGTGAACGTCTTTAGCCCAGAAAAACTAAAGTCCAATCCCGGTCGGTCGGTCATGGGCCGAGGAAACTCAAACCGATCGATCTGCCCACGATCTGCCATACCTGCCAGCACAGGCCCACCAGGGTAATCTAAATCGAGCATCTTGGCGGTCTTATCAAAAGCTTCGCCCGCCGCATCGTCTAGAGACTCGCCAAGTATCTCGTATTGACCAATCCCTTTAACCGACACTAGCTGTGTGTGACCGCCAGAGACCAGAAGCGCGACAAAAGGAAATTCTGGAGGCTTATCTTCTAGCATTGGAGCCAGCAGATGCCCCTCCATATGATGAACGCCAAGTACGGGGATACCCAAAGCAAAGCCAAGGCCCGTGGCCATAGCTCCACCCACCATTAGCGCCCCCATAAGGCCCGGGCCCGAGGTGTAGGCAATGCCGTCAATATCTTGTTTGGTGACATTGGCCTCTTTTAGCACCAGGGTTACCAGGGGAATAATTTTACGCACATGGTCACGGGACGCTAGCTCAGGTACGACACCACCGTATTCCGCATGGAGTTTGACCTGAGAATAAAGGGTGTGGGCAAGCAAACCCCGCTCGCTGTCATAGACAGCCAACCCAGTTTCATCGCATGATGTTTCGATACCCAATACCAGCATTTACCATCGCTTCCAAAAGCTATTTGTGGGCGCCACTTTAAACCCTCTGCAGCTCAGTGTGAACCTGTACTTTAAGGGCACTCCAGATCACCTAAAAACCCCTACAAAAAACTTTGCATCAATAGCCCGAAGTGTATAGACTACGCGCCCTTGAAGAGTCGAGTACAGGTTGGCTGTACCGAGATTAATTTTCACTACAGGATTAAGCATTTATGCCAAGCGTTCGAATTAAAGAAAACGAGCCCTTTGACGTTGCATTACGTCGTTTTAAACGTTCTTGCGAGAAGGCAGGTATTCTCGCCAAAGTACGTAGCTGTGAGTTCTACGAGAAGCCCACTTGGGAACGCAAGCGTAAAGCTGCAGCCGCTGTTAAGCGCAATCAGAAAAAAGTATCTCGCGAATCACGCAAGTTTACTCGACTCTACTAGAGATAACTCTGACACCAGAGTTGTTGATTAAAGAGTTATAGCAAAGAGCGCCCACCGGCGCTTTTTGTGCATCTGGAATATACAAAGTAGCCTATAAAAGTACGTAGCAAAAGCACGCAGCAAAAGTACCTAACATTTACAGGCCTTTTTTTGTAAAACGCCTTTTTGTTAACTACCTTAGTTACTAAGCAATATTTTAGAACAGCATTTTAGCCAAACGGAGAATGAGCATGTCGATGAAACAAACAATCCATGACGCGATGAAAGCTGCAATGCGCGCCAAAGACAAGCCCCGCCTCGGAGCCATTCGCCTAATCCAAGCTGATATCAAACGTATCGAAGTCGATGAGCGCATTGAAATTGACGACGCCCGAGTACTGGCTATCCTCGACAAAATGGTCAAGCAACGTCGTGACTCGATCACCCAGTACGAAGCCGCAGGCCGCCAAGAGCTTGCCGATATAGAAATTTCCGAAATCAATGTGATTCAGGACTTTTTACCCACACCCCTTACTGACGCTGAAATAGCCGACATGGTTCAAGCGGCAATCGCCCAGACCGGCGCTGCTTCTATGGCCGACATGGGTAAGGTAATGGGTATCATCAAGCCGCAGATTCAAGGCCGTGCCGATGCCGGCGCTGTTAGCGGCCTGATAAAGGCAGCTTTGAATTCCTAAACCAGCCCTGAGCGCATAGACAGCCCTGAGCGTAATAGATAGCCCTGAGCGTAATAGACAGCCCTGAGCGTAATAGAAAGCCCTGAGCGCTTTAGACAGCCTTGAGCGGATAAACAGCCCTGAGCCAATAGACAGCCCTGAGCGTAATAGAAAGCCTTGAGCGTAATAGAAAGCCAAGACCCAAGACGTTACACTGCCCCACCAACTTGATGAACTTGTAGCGCCCATGGCTGGATTAATTCCACAAAATTTTATCGATGACCTGCTCGATCGCGTTGATATAGTCGATGTGGTGAGTAGCCGTGTGCAGCTCAAAAAAGCCGGCAAAAACTACAAAGCCTGCTGCCCGTTCCACGAAGAAAAAAGCCCCTCATTTACCGTTGCCCAAGACAAGCAATTCTACTACTGCTTTGGCTGTGGCACCGGCGGCAACGCACTGGGCTTTGTCATGGAGTTTGACCGCATTGATTTTTTGCCTGCGGTAGAGATGCTGGCCAAAAATGCCGGCCTAGAAATTCCTCGAGAAGCCGCACCCGATCGCGCAGTAGCCAAACAAAAAGACAGCCTCTACTCAATGCTCACCGAATCCGATAAATTCTTTCGCCAGCAGCTTCGCTCCCATTCAGCAGCGGCCACCGCAGTAGATTATCTAAAAGGGCGAGGCCTTAGCGGCCAGATAGCGGCAAAGTTTGGCGTGGGCTATGCGCCGCCAGGCTGGGACAACCTGCTCAAAGCAGCAGGCACCGAACCCGAAAAAGCTAAACTGCTCGAAGAGTCGGGCATGCTCATAGTTAAACCCGAAGAGAAAAAGCAATACGACCGTTTTCGTCATCGCATTATGTTCCCTATCCGCGATCAACGTGGCCGCACCATTGGTTTTGGTGGCCGAGTACTAGACGACAGCACGCCCAAATATCTCAACTCCCCAGAAACCCCTGTATTTCACAAGGGCCGGGAGCTCTACGGCCTTTATGAAGCCCGCCAGGCACTCAAAGAAATACCCTACCTAATCATGGTAGAGGGCTATATGGACGTGATTGCTCTCGCCCAATACGGCATACATAACGCAGTGGCAACATTGGGCACAGCCCTAACAGAGAGCCACCTTCAAAAACTCTTTCGCTACACCTCAGAGCTAGTATTTTGCTTTGACGGAGACAAAGCGGGCGTGCGAGCGGCTGGGCGATCCCTAGAAATTGCCCTGCCAGAAATGCGTGATGGCGTGTCTGCCAAGTTTCTCTTTTTACCCGACGGTGAAGACCCAGATAGTATGGTGCGCAAGCTCGGCACCGAGGACTTCAACAAACAGGTAGACAAGGCCACGCCCCTATCAGAATTTCTGTTTGACCAGCTAAGCGATGGCATAGACACCAGCACTGCCGATGGCAAAGCGCGGCTAAGTAAAGTCTGCGCGCCACAGATCAACCGTATTCCCCAAGGAGTTTTTCGCCAGCTAATGCTCGAAGAACTATCTCGTCGCACCGGTATTAGCGCCGAAAACCTTCGCGACTATGTCGCCAGCCACAAGGCTCCGGAACAGCGCGCTGCGGCTGCTAAAACGAATGCCCCAGCAGCTTCAGGCTCCAACTATGCAGGAAATTCGAACCGCAGCAACTCGAATTCCGGCCACTTTAGCCAAAGCAGCTCTGATCCGGGCAACTATGACGAGCCCATGGAGAGCCGTGGCGACTTTGACTACGAGCCCTTCCCCGACCTTGCCGCGGCAAAAACTAGCAGGATTCGTCTGGCACCGATCAAATTTTTAACCGCACTGCTGCTAAACCACCCAAGCCTCTCAGAGCACGTCGACGACACAGCGCTCTTAGATGACACAGGAGAACCAGACACAGAGCTATTTTTGCGAGTTCTAAAAGTGGTTCGCGACAACCCCCATTACAAGCCCTCGCATATCTTTGCCTACTGGCTCGGCACCCATGGCAACCAGGAAGAGACCAAAGTGTTGCAGTCACTGGCTGCAAGCGAGCTCTACCACCCGCCCAAAGGCACTGGTCGCGACGATGACCAAGAGTTTTGTGACACCTTAAAACACGTCATTCAAAGCGCCTTTAAGGCCCTGCCAGCGGCCGATAAAGCCGTTCACCTGCTGGTTCAAGAAACTCTAAACGAGCGGGAAATAAAGCAGCTCCACAAAATACGTATGCAGCTAGGTGATGACCCTCAGTCAATTGAGTTAAAAAACAAGATAAAACAACGGCTTGTAGTCTAATATTAGAAAAACAAAGTATGTCCAATAATCCTTAAATTATCTGGGACATCAGGCTATTAATTCGATATAATTGCGCGCTATTTTTCCGCGTCCCAACACAGAAAAAGTACCTATGAGCGAAAACACCCAGAAGCAACAATCAGGCATTAAAGATTTAATCGCCAAAGGTCGAGAACAGGGATATCTCACCTACGCAGAGGTGAACGATCACCTCCCCGAAGATATTGCAGACCCAGAACAGGTCGAAGATATTATTCAGATGATCAACGACATGGGCATCACCGTTTTTGAAACGGCGCCTGATGCAGAACAGTTGTTGATGATGGCTGGCGATAACACGCCAGATGAGACGGCCGCTGCTGAAGCTGCTGCCGCTCTCGCCTCCGTCGAATCTGAACAGCACAGAACGACCGACCCAGTGCGCATGTACATGCGTGAGATGGGTTCTGTTGAGCTGCTGACCCGGGAAGGCGAAATCGAGATCGCCAAGCGCATCGAAGAAGGCACCAGAGAGCTTATGTCTGCTGTCTCGGACTGGCCTACCACCGTTGCAACGGTTATCGGTGAATGGGACAAAGTTGTCGCCGGTGACAAAAAACTGACTGATATCATCAGCGGTTACCTCAACCCAATGGAACACGTTCCCTCCGCCCTTGCCCAACAGCAAGCAGCCGAAGCCGCTGAAGCAGAGAAGATCGCCAACGGTGAGTTACCCGACGAGGACGAAGAAGAGGAAGAAGAGCACGAAGGTGGTCTGGACCCTGAAATCGCCCACCAGCGCTTCGAAGAGATCCGTACCCAGCTCAAAAAGACCGACTCCTCCATCACTCGCTATGGCCGAGACGGTAATGCGTCAGTCAAGAATATCGAAGGTTTGGCTGATGTCTTTAAATATCTGAAGCTAACGCCACGTCAATTTGACCCGTTGGTTAGCTTGGTTCGCAAGGCCGTAGAAAAAATCCGCGCCGAAGAACGCAATCTCATGAAACTGTGCATTCGCTACTCGAAAATGCCCCGCAAAGATTTCATCAAAGCCTTCCCAGGCAATGAGACCGATTTGAAGTGGACTGGCAAGCTCATCAAAGCAAATGACCCTTGGTCCGCCGGTATCGAAAAGCACGAGATCGATATTTTAAGAGCCCAGCGCAAGCTAGCACAGGTAGAGAAAAGCAGCGGCCTGACTATCCTAACTATTAAAGATATCAATCGCCGCCTCACCATTGGTGAAGCGATGGCCCGCAGAGCCAAGAAAGAAATGGTTGAAGCTAACCTGCGTCTGGTTATCTCTATCGCCAAGAAATATACCAATCGCGGCCTGCAGTTCCTAGATCTAATCCAGGAAGGCAACATTGGTTTGATGAAGGCAGTCGACAAGTTTGAATATCGTCGCGGCTACAAGTTCTCGACCTACGCCACCTGGTGGATTCGTCAGGCGATTACTCGCTCCATTGCCGATCAGGCCCGCACCATTCGTATTCCGGTGCACATGATTGAAACGATCAACAAGCTCAACCGTATTTCTCGTCAAATGCTCCAGGAAATGGGTCGCGAACCCACTCCAGAAGAGTTGGCCGAGCGTATGGAAATGCCTGAAGATAAGATCCGTAAAGTACTCAAGATCGCTAAAGAGCCAATCTCTATGGAGACGCCCATTGGTGAAGACGAGGATGCCAGCATTGGCGATCTTATTGAAGATACCACCATCGCCCTACCGGTCGATGAAGCCACAAAGCACAACCTCACCGAGTCAACTCGTGGCGTTCTGAGCAGCCTAACCGCTCGCGAAGCCAAGGTACTGCGCATGCGTTTTGGTATCGACATGAACACAGATCACACGTTAGAAGAAGTAGGTAAGCAGTTTGATGTAACCCGTGAGCGCATTCGTCAGATCGAAGCGAAAGCACTGCGCAAGCTACGTCACCCGACCCGTTCGGATCATCTGCGTAGCTTTATCGACGAGTAATTAGAGCACAGGTTTTTTGTTATCAGACTAGGAGCCGCGTAGCGGTTTGAGATCACATAAATTAATTATGTGACCGAGATTAGCGGCGACGCGTAACGACAAAAAGACAAATTAACGCAGAATTTTTGTTGTTAGGCTAGGAGCCGCACAGCGGTTTGAGGGAGCATACATTAAGTATGTGACCGAGATTAGCGAGCACGCGACGACGCGTAACGACAAAAAGACAAGTTAAAGGGCCCATAGCTCAGCTGGTTAGAGCAGTCGACTCATAATCGATTGGTCGTAGGTTCAAGTCCTACTGGGCCCACCATTTTACCAAACCTGCACATTCAGCAAGCTAAGGTTTTGACTAAATAGTATTTCCTCTACTCTGGCTTCTCCTGCCGTTTCTAGCCTGTAGCTTTTATCTTATTAAAAAGAAAGGAGCAAAAATGCGCAATTTATTTCTTATTACATTAGTAATTACACTTTCTGCCTGCAACGCATTAGCGCCTGTAGAGCGACCATTAAATAGCTGCAGCCTAACTGACAGTGCTAAACAATCTGGTGGGGTTCTGCCAAACGACGTGAAAGAATTTAACCAGTGCTCCTATAGCTGCCCAAATGGCCAAACTAAGACAAATACACAGTTTGGAGCCTGCGCGATATTTATCAGTCAGTAGTAAATGCTTCCATATACATTGCTATAGATAACTCATTGGTCGAATTGCAGTCTCTCTTGTTTAAGGTTCCCTTTGACTATAAGGTTATCCTGGGCAAACACATGATCGAATGTGTGATGTTATTACTTAGAAATTGGATCTAACACCATGCAGTATTTAGTCAAAAGCACCCTTATTCTGCTGGCTACGCTAATCGGCTTTTTAGCTTGGTCCGACGCTGCCATCGCTGACAATTCAACCCCCGTTAGACATACCGTTTTATCCGATGGCCATCCGATGGCCCTGTGGGAGAAGTCCCGGGATGATACCAAGGGGATTATTCTGTTTGTCCATGGAAGAACATGGAGCGGCCTGCCCGACTTTGATCTACAGGTAGAGGGCGAAGACCTTTCGCTGATGGATGGCATGCTTGAGCAAGGTTATAGCTCTTATGCGGTTGATCTAAGGGGCTATGGCGCTACTCCAAGAGATGCGTCCCAATGGCTGTCACCCTCCAAAGCCGCCAACGATGTTATTAATGTGCTGCAGTGGATATCTGAGCGCCATAACAACACACAGGTTCATGTGTTTGGCTGGTCCTATGGTTCTGTGATCTCTCTGCTAGCCAGCCAGAAGAACCCCGACAATATAGCCAGTTTGACGCTATTTGGCTTCTGGTTGGATTTGGATGCAGAGGCTGACACCGACACCCCAGATAATGGAACATTAGAAAGACGGGTAAATACAGCCACCGCTGCCGCCAGTGATTTCATTGTGCCGGGCAGTATTAGCCAGCGGGCTATCGACACCTATGTCGCCGTTTCCCTAGCCGCAGACCCTGTGCGGGTTGACTGGCGCCGGGAATCGGAATTTTTAAGCATTGATCCAAGCCGTATTACCCTGCCAGTTTTGCTTGTTCAGGGTGAGTTGGACCCCATTGCCCCCACAGACCTGCAGGCCAAGTTATTTACCAGGCTTAAGACCGCTGACAAGAGCTGGGTAGTGATTTCCGGTGGTGACCATGCTGCCTTTATGGAGACACCACGGCCCATGTTTATAGGCGCGTTTAAGGCCTTTATTGATCGGTTTAATCCGTAAAATCCACAAGTAAAATAACAGGAGAAAAGCCATGCAAAAACTATTCTCAGCAATACTAATGATAACCAGCCTGGCATGCAGTGCCTGGGCAATGGGAGACGATAGCGTGATCATTGATGTTAGAACTATAGAAGAATGGAATGCCGGGCATCTCGCCACAGCACAGCACCTGCAACTAGAGCTCGTAGCAGAGTCGGTAGGCAATTTAGTAGCTGATAAAGACCAAGAAGTTTATGTCTATTGCCGCAGTGGCAATCGGTCTGGCCAAGCCAAAATAATAATGGAAAGCCTCGGCTACACCAATGTTACCAATGCTGGCGGCCTAGGTGATGCAAGCGAACTGCTTGCTGTTGAGGTTGTTAAATAGCCATAAGCTGATAAATAGCCCTCAGCGGCTCCTAATAAAGAGCCCTCAGCGGCTCCTAATAAAGAGCCCTCAGCAGCTTCTAATAAAGAGCCCTCAGCGGCCCCTAATAAAGAGCAAAAAACATGACCGACCAAAATAAACCAAGACTACTTATCGTCGCACTGACGATCCAGCTCTCCTACATCGGCATGTCTGTGATGTGGAATCTGATTGGTGTTGGGTTAATAGACGTTGGCCAGCAACCCTTAGGCGCTTCAGCCTCAATGACGGTTGTTGCGGTAATGCTCGCAGTCGCAGTGCTTATTGCATTGAGCGCCAACCGAGTGCGCTGGCTCTATGCTAGTGCCTCTGGAATTCTGGCGCTGGGCTGTCTATCGGCGATTTATACAGCCTTTACAGGGGCCGCAGAGCTTTGGCCGTCGAATTATTTTAGAGTCTTTGGCGCGCTAATTAATGTGCTGGGCCTAATTGGCTTTGCTCTAGCCTGTAGAGTAATTTTCAGTGCTCCCCTTAACAAGTAAGTAGTAAAGCAGCAGTATCTAGTTTACCCACAACCCATTAGTCACCTGACAATCTATGGCATCCAAGGCCATATGAATCACTAGCCCAATACCCAGGATTCTAGTCTTGGGCAGCATACAGAGTAATAAATAAACCCCAATAAAACCCAGCTGATGCAACGGATGAAAACCGATACTGCAACGGCTCGGGCTATAGATCGGGCTGGCCAATAGATGATCTAAGTCCACCAGCATGGTGCCGACCAGTATCAGGTAGGCGACAGTCCAGTTACGGCGAAAAAAAAGCCCTACAACTAGTGCTGGCACCATAAAGTGAAGCGCTATATGAAACATACGCCAGCGATCTGGGCCACCCGCAATAAGTTAATCGAGAACACCTTAGTCAACAATAATAGTTATTTTCTGCGAGAGCAGCGGTCTAGCGTGGGGTACATGCATGTAATTACCCAGTAACAGTTGCAAACTATGGGTACCGGGCTCAAGTTCAAGCTGGTTTTCGGTCTGCCCTTTGCCAAAATGAATAACCTGGGCGCTGGCAGGCAGCGGCATATCCATTCTGGGAAGATCATCGAGATTTATAAGTAAGTGATGATGCCCACTATTAGGCACTGGCTTACCTGCAGGAGAAATACCTACATTGGTACTCCCAAACGTAACCTTAAATGGCGAGCTCACTTTTTGTCCATCCAATGGAGACTCAATCCAAATTCGCGCATCGGCGGACACGGTGGACTTCATTATGTTTTCAGATTCAGCCTGGACAAAAAATGCGCACAGGGACGACATCAGTACAGCCAGAATTGTCAGCGGGGCAAAAGTTTTCATAGGAATATCTTCTGATAATTAATGGCTGGCAGCATCCCACCTTTCCCTCCCCTAAGCAACCATTGACAATAACCCAAGATATAAGCATATTTGTGGTGTCAGCATTAAAAACAAAAAAATAGCGACTGGCTAGGCACCCTATGCCGCAATATCTAATCGCTAACTATAACTATAAGTATGCTGTGAACTGAGAGTAAACCATGGAAACTTTGACTCCTGAGCAAGCGCGGTTGGTCTTTATCGTCTACAGCAGCGCGATAGTACCGCTCTTGGCAATTCCTTATCTGCATATTCGCCGACTAATCCCTAGCTGGGTACTACCGGCCTATATCGCTGTTTTTATTATTTCTGCACTAGGCTGGGAAATTTGGTTTACCTACGGCATTGTCGGTGGTGACACAGTGGATATGCGACGGGCCCTAGGGCTATCCCAACGAATCCCTATTCACCTTAACTGGGTACTCAATTCATTGGCTGATGCAGGTGCTGTTTTCTGCGGTGGATTATTGTTGGTCTGGCTACTGTTTGGCCGAGCCCAAAATTTATTCTCTCACTATCGTAATTCTGTACTGCTGTGCCTAACCGCCTTTTTTATCGGCCAGAATATACTGGTGGAAATGTTTTTGTATCAGGACCAACTCGCCATTGGAAAACCGCTATCCTGGGCTATATTGTCTCCTTTTGGCTCTTGGTGGAATCCCATACTATTTGAATACCAAGGTCGGTCAGTAAGTCTGCAAGGGCAGCTACCATGGATCATTCTAGGGCCATTATTTTACATTTTGCTCGTGCGATTTTTAGGCCGCAGGGTCTAGGCAGCCCAAAACACCATAGACAGGCAAGACAGAAAAGACAGGAAAGATCCGTTTACTGGGCCAGAGCAGCCTCAGCTTTGGTTACCAGATCACCGGCAAAATTCATCACATGAAAGATAGCTGTCTGCTCTTGAGTACCAGACACCAAATGAGCGCCGGGGCCGGTAGCATACACAGCCACATCTTCTCCAGAATGGGTTTCTAGGCTCATTGGCATCAATGCCTCTTGGTGATAGCCGCTAGCCTGTGTATCTATATCAGTAAGATCCGCACGACCTTCAAACGGCTCGCTGTAATAGCGTCTGTCAGCATTAGTCTCGTCGCCTAAATCTTGAAACCCAAGACCATTGGCATAACCCAATGTGGTGTAAGGTAAATCATCTAAGCCTTTAGCGAGCTCGGTGGTGCCAACATCAATTACCTTGCCTAGTATCGGGTTGCCGCGCCTAGGGTAACCGGCAATAGTAAACACATGACTATGGTCTGCTGTGACAATAATCAGCGTTTCATCCGGATTAGTACTGTCGACGGCCGCTTGAATGGCCTGAGAAAACTCGATGGTATCAGTCAGTGCGTTATAAGCGCTGCTGGCATGGTGACCATGGTCGATGCGGCCTGACTCAACCATTAGAAAATACCCTTTGGGATTATTATCGAGAACATCAATGGCTAGCCTAGTCATCTCCGTCAACGAGGGCTCACCTGCAATATCATTGCCGCGATCTGCTTCATACAGCATATGAGACTCGTTAAATAAACCAAACACCGGGCCCTGAGCATTGCGGTCTAGGGCATCAAAACCAGACTGCTGATCAATATAAGTACCATCTGGATAAATAGCCTGCCATTCTTCGACTAGGTTGCGACCATCACTGCGATCACCTTCTATCTCACTCCTCGCATCTGCGCTGTTAGCTGCGGCATCGGCCGGTAAAAAGTGCTTGCGCCCGCCACCCATTACAACCTCAATACCATCAATACCATCGGTATTTAGGCCTTCAAACTTGGCTTGTAGGTTGCTTTCAAAGTTTATCAGCTGTGACGCAATATCTTGGCAACCACTTGCTATAGCCTCGGCAGGCATTCTTGAGTCGTCGTCCCATTCGCGGTCGGCAGCTTTGGCATAGGTTGCAGCTGGTGTAGCATGGGTAATACTCGTAGTAGTGAGAACCCCAGTCGATAGTCCGGCGATTTCTGCCAACTCAAGAGCTGTCATTAGTTCGTTACCCTGCCCCGAACTGCAGTCACCCATAACAACATTCTCATTCAAACCAATGACGCCGACATCGGTCTTAACCCCACTAATAATGGCGGTCATGGTGCCAGCCGAGTCTGGAGTCTGAGCATCAACATTGTAGGTTTTTGATAAACCAGTAAAGGGAAAATGGCCAAAGCTAAGACTGTTCTCCTCACCAGACATACCCTTCTGCTGACCATCTAAAATACGTGCTGCTGTGACGGTACCAATACTCATGCCATCACCAATAAACAAAATAATATTTTTGGCAGCCCCTCTATTTTTACTCAGCTGTGTCATGGCCGTATGAATATCCTCGACCTTTGCCGCAGACTCTACGTACCAACTATTGTCCATATGTGTGAGGGGGCTAGAATTTTCAGTAGCAGCATCGGAAATAGAATTGTTTGTATCGCAACCCTGTAAAGCAAATAAGCTAACAGCCAATGGGGTGATCAGAAATTTATTCATGGGGGTTCCTAGGGCGACACACGTTCAGTCATTGTTATTTTTATACCCATCACAATAGCCCGAAGCAGGGGTAAGCCACAACCTTAGAAAGAAGAATGGTTCTTATAAATAAACCTAGGATTTTTTGTGTCGGCCTCAGCCTTAAAGGTCTAGTAGCTCGTGGATATTCAGGTTGTGAGCCTTAGCCAGTTTAAACACCTGCCACAGCGACACTATCTTAGTGGGATCCTGTTCCATGCGCTGATACTGGCGAACCGACAGTTCGTAGTCGGCCATATCTTCTTGAACCAGTTCGCGGCTCTTGCGCAATCCCTTGATCTTGGTGCAGAGGTTTTGTTGCAGTTCTATAAATTCATCGTAGTAAATTGAGTCTGGGTTTGGACGTTGCATAATGGTCTATTCAATCTCCCTATTGAAATTTGCGACCAAGGTTTGCATATTCAAATTTCAACCGACACGTCTAGCTTGGCTGAGGAGCTAAGCAACCGATCATTAGCGCGTAGAGGTTTTTTTATGAGTAAATTAAAGCGGATTCTGGCGAGACAAATTGGGGGCTGTTGGCAATAGCCTGAGACAGATTTTCTTGGTTTCCTAAGCGCCTAAACTAGT
This sequence comes from gamma proteobacterium HTCC2207, assembly GCA_905182265.1. GTDB lineage: Bacteria > Pseudomonadota > Gammaproteobacteria > Pseudomonadales > Porticoccaceae > HTCC2207. The sequence continues at coordinate 57,046 of CAJJAO010000025.1, forward strand.
CAGACTAAAGATCGAGCAGCTCGTGGACATCCAGATCATGGGCCTTGGCGAGTTTGAATATCTGCCACAGAGACACAATGGCAGTTGGGTCCTCTTCCATGCGCTGATACTGGCGTACCGACAGCTCATAATTTGCCATGTCTTCCTGAACCATGCCCCGGCTTTTACGCAGCTCACGAATTTTACTGTGCAGCTTTTTCTGAAGCTCTAAGAATTCATCGTAATAAATGGAGTCTGTATTTGGGCGTTGCATAACGTTTTATTCTAAATTCCTATTGAAACTTCCCGCCAAGGGTGGCATATTCACTTTTCAATCTACACGCCTAGCATGGCGTTTTTAGTCCGACCACCAAGGAGCACACAGGTGAATCATCAAGTCCCACTAAATCTTCTCAGTCTTTTTATTATGCTTTTTGTAAATGCTTGTACGATGCAACCAGAGAAACCAGATTACTCGGTAGACCTTTACAGCCTCGCGCGCAGTGCCACTTACACCCAGCGAGAATTGATCAATACCCAACTCGACCCGACTATTGAAGCCAACGAACAGCGGCCACAACTATTGCTGGCGAGCTACTGTGATCTAGTTAAAAGGCGCACGATTTACGCCAAAGTCACACCCAAGTCCTGCGGCACCCAAAAGCCTGCCATACGCCATTGCCTTAGCGAGTTTCATCGATGCGTTAGAACCTGTAAGCTGCGGTCTGTCGAGTGCAATGTCTGTGAAGCGCCGGCCATAAGCTGTATTAGCCAGAGAGATGACTAGCAAGACTCCCTCTAAAAAGAGATTAAAGAACCTGTAGTAACCTTGAAGTACTTTGGACCCCGAACGCAGAGCCACCGCCTTGGCACAACGCGGCAGTCTTGGGGTCATTTTTTACAGTCACAACCTACCCTTCAATTCGGCAGCCAAATTCTTGGCCCGCATCCAATAGCCACCGAGCAATATAGTCGGCAAAGCTTCGCCTAATAATCAAATCAAAAGAACCATCAGATTTATTGCTAACTACCGCTGTCGCTTTGGCAAAAGTGGTCTGCACACAGCAACCCTTATCGGTCTGGGCACTGGGCCAACCGGCAAAGTCATAGACAGAGGATTTTTTAAGCATTGTCTGCACGGCAGTATTACTACCCCGCATATTGATTAACGTCTGGCCACCGCTCAGATCCACAATCGAGATGTGCCCAGTCAACCTTTGTCTAAGAGCGGCCTCAAGGGTTAGCGCACCTGCCTGAGACACCAGCATCCACTCATCTGGGCCCAGCCAATAAAGACTGTGCTCATGGTTGCAGTGGTAGTGGCCGGGCTCTGTGGGTAACGGAATACCGAGTACTTCGCTGACACCAGCACTAAAACCATCATCCCGACCATCGCCCCGCAGGTTAAGATGTGTGCAAATTGGTGCTTCTTTAACCACCAGAGCAAACTCGGCATCACCATTGAATAGCTCGGTACCATTCACGGCAGCAACCTGACTCTGGTGACTCGTGCGGCGATGAAAGTACTGCAGTGGCGATTCCACTTTTATGCTGCTGAGTTTATTCGACATTTTGGCGCTCCCCTTTGGGGTCATAAAACACTGAGCTGACAATCTCGGCAGCAATGGTGCGCCCATCTGCCAGTGGGCAATGAACTATCTGGCCCTCTCGACTATGGCCGCCTTTTACTACCGCAAGGGCAATTGAATGGCCGAGGTTAGCGCTGTAATAGCTGGAGGTAACATGGCCCTGCATGGACATGGGAATCGCCTGTTTGGCGTCGAAGACAACTTGGGCGCCCTCGGGCAGTACGGTATTTGCATCAATAGTTTTAAGACCCACTAACTGCTTGCGATTTTCGCGCACCGAATCGCTGCGCTGCAAAGATCGCTTGCCAATAAAGCTAAAGGTTTTGTTTTTACCAACCACCCAATCCATATTCATATCCGCCGGCGTCATGGAGCCATCGGTGTCCTGCCCCACAATAATGAAACCTTTTTCTGCGCGCAGTACGTGCATGGTTTCTGTGCCGTAAGGCGTTATACCAAACTCCTCCCCCGCCGCGATTAACGCCTCCCAAATATGTCGGCCATAATGGGCCGGCACATTAATTTCATAGGTTAGTTCGCCGGTAAAGCTGATACGGAATATCCGTGCGGCAACTCCTGCTACGGTGCCGTCTCGCCAATCCATAAACTTAAATTCGTCATTGGCTAGCTCAATATCACCACAGACCTTGGCCAGTACCTTGCGGGCATTAGGGCCGGTGATGGTCGCTGTTGTCCAGTGATCGGTGACTGAGGTGAAATACACATTTAGGTGAGGCCACTCTGTTTGCTGCCACAGTTCAAGCCAGGCCAATACACCGGCTGCACCACCGGTGGTGGTAAACATCAGATAATGGTTGTCGCCCAAACAGGCGCAGACACCATCGTCAAAAATCATGCCGTCTTCTTTTAACATGACGCCGTAGCGACATTTTCCCAGAGCCAACTTAAGGTAGGAGTTGGTGTACATGCGGGTAATAAATTCCGCTGCGTCTGGGCCCTGAATATCAATTTTACCCAGAGTGCTGGCATCCAAAATGCCTACCGATTTACGCACCGCTAGACATTCACGGTTGACCGCCTGATGCATGGACTCGCCAACATGGGGGAAGTACCAAGGTCGCTTCCACTGGCCGACATCTTCAAACTCTGCGCCCTGCTCTGCATGCCAACGATGCATCGCGGTGTAGCGCTCTGGGTCAAATAGCTCGCCTATATCACGACCGGCAATAGCGCCAAAGGTGGTCGGCGTATAGGACGGGCGAAAAATCGTTGTACCTGTCTCAGGGATACTTTGACCCAGGGCATTAGCCAAAATAGCCATGCCATTAATATTGCCCAGCTTGCCTTGATCTGTGCCAAAACCCATAGCGGTATAACGCTTGATATGTTCTACAGATTCGAAGCCTTCGCGCACCGCCAGTTCAATACCGCTAGCACTGACATCCAACTGCATATCGACAAACTGGCTGGGAGCACGACTAGTCTTTTTGCTGTGGGGCACTAAAAACAATGCCTGCTGAGGCTGCTCTTTATACTCTTCAACCGCAGCGCTAGGAAAGTACAGCTTGCCGTCCCCATGGCCGGCCAACTTCGCCGCCTCTGCGCCTGCTCTGGCTCCGTCGTCTAGACAACCTGACAGCGCATAGGTGCCGGCACAGGCTCCTACTGACCGCTCCTGCTGCTTTGATTTACCTGGTCTAAAGCCCACAATACTGTCATCCCAGACTGGCTTAGCGCCGGTATGTGAGCTCAGATGGATCGCTGGGCTCCAGCCCCCAGAACAGGCAATCAGGTCGCAGGCTAGGGTCTCAACCGGCCCTACAATGTCTGCTCCCTGAGCATTGAGCCGAGCTACTAGGGCCCGCTTAACTCGTTTGCCACCCTGGGCTTCAATCACCCCATGGCCTGCCATAACCTCAATACCTAAACCCTTTACGGCTGCAACTATATCGCCCTTAGGCTGCGACCTAGAATCTACAATCGCAACCACTTGGCGACCAGCTCGATGCCAGTCGATTGCGGTTTGGTAGGCATTATCATTAGTTGTAAATAGGACCAGTCGACTGCCCGGCGCCACCCCGTAACGATTGACATAGGTAGACACCGAAGAGGCCTGCATAACACCGGGAATATCATTGTGGGCAAACACCAGTGGACGCTCAAAAGCACCGGCGGCCAGTATCACCTGCTTAGCTCGCACCCGATGCATTCGCTGGCGTGAGCCGGCTGCTGCACTGATACCCAGATGGTCGGTACGGCGCTCTAAGATGCCTAGAAAGTTATGGTCGTAATAACCAAACACTGTGCTGCGCGGCAATGTCTGCACATTGTCAAAGCCGTTTAATTCTGCAACTAGGTCAGCGACCCAATCTACTGCCAACTGACCATCTATAGTCTGTGTTGACGCCAATAAGCTACCACCAAATTCGTTCTGTTCATCGGCAACAATCACTCGGGCACCAGCCCGAGCTGCCTCCCGTGCCGCGACTAACCCAGCCGGGCCCGCACCCACAACTAGTACGTCGCAGTGCTGGTTAAGTTTGTCGTAGCTGTCGGGGTCACTCTGCACCGGGGTGCTGCCTAAACCAGCGGCCTTACGAATAAAGTGTTCGTAGGTCATCCATAATTTGGCGGGGTACATAAAGGTTTTGTAATAAAACCCTGGGGGCATCAGACGACCAAACCAGCCGCTAATACTCATTAAGTCAAAATTAACACTGGGCCAACCATTCACAGAGGCTGCTTCGAGGCCCTCGTAGAGCTCAACCTGTGTGGCTTTTAAATTAGGCACAGTGGCCGCGCCAGAGCCAATTTGCATAATGGCATTAGGTTCTTCTGCGCCGTGACCCACAATGCCCCTTGGGCGGGAGTATTTAAAGCTGCGACCCACTACTTTTACGCCATTGGCTAGTAATGCAGAGGCCAGAGTATCCCCAGCGACGCCCTGTAGTTGCTTACCATTAAAGGTAAAGTTGATGGGCACAGTGCCATCGATTCGAGTCCGGGTACCTTCCACTGCGCTTAAACGATTAACCTGGTTCATAGGGTACCTCTGGGGGTATCTCTGTGCGCATCTATAGCGACATCTATAGCGGCTATCACCTGAGGTTTTTCACCCACCATATAGGTCTCTAAAATTTCGTAACTCAGCGTATTGCGTGTGGCATAAAAATACCGGCGACAGCCTATGCCGTGATACCACATCTCATGGTGGATACCCCTTGGATTCTTGCGAAAGAACAGGTAATCGCCCCATTCTTTATCGCTGAGTGCTTCTGGTTCAACAGGCCGCACAATATGGGCTTCGCCACTGTAGCTAAACTCTTCTTCTTCGCGGTCTTCTCTACAGTGGGGGCAGTGAATCAATAACATAATCTGGTCTTCTATCTTAATCTAGCCAATAAACTTGGCCATAAATTTGAGAATTAATTGAGCGTTAATTGAGAGCAAAATTAAGAGCAAAATTGCCAACATAGGCAGCCTTAATGAGCAACGCCAGCAGCTCCGTGTTCATCAATCAACGCGCCGGTATTAAATCGTTCAAGATCAAACGCTTCCGCTAATGGGTGGGGATGATCATTGGCTACCGTATCGGCAAATACATAACCTGAGCCCGGCGTGGCTTTAAAACCACCCGTACCCCAGCCACAGTTAAAATAGAGCCCTTGCACCGAGGTCTTGCTAATAATCGGGCAGGCATCTGGTGTGGTATCTACAACACCACCCCATTGGCGGTTCATGCGCACTCGACTAAAGGCTGGGAATAACTCGCAGATCGCTTGAAGGGTATGCTCAATGACATGCATTGAACCCCGCTGGCCATAGCCGTTGTAACCATCTACACCAGCGCCAACCACCAGATCTCCTTTGTCAGACTGGCTGATATAGCCATGGACTGCATTGGACATGACCACGGTATCCAGACAGGGCTTAACCGGTTCCGAAACCAAAGCCTGCAATGGCCGCGACTCAACGGGCAGTCGCAAACCCGCCATAGCAGCCACCACGCCGGAATTACCCGCTGTTACACAGGCCACTTTGCGCGCACCAATAAAGCCTTTAGTAGTTTCAACACCGACAACCACGCCATTTTTGCGACGGATGCCGGTGACTTCAGTTTCCTGAATAAGGTCTACGCCCAGCGCGTCTGCTCCGCGAGCATAGCCCCAAGCGACAGCATCATGACGGGCCGTGCCGCCGCGAGGCTGCCATGAGGCGCCCAGAATGGGGTAGCGACAGTCTCTTGAGATATTAATAAGAGGTGCGATTTCTTTGATGCGCTCTGGGGTAACCACTTCGCCATCGATACCATTGAGTCGATTGGCATTTACCCGGCGTTCGATATCGCGCATGTCCTGTAAGTTATGGCCGAGGTTTAAAACACCACGCTGACTAAACATTACATTGTAGTTAAGCTCTTGGCTCAGCCCCTCCCATAATTTAAGGGATAAATCATAGAGCTGCGCTGCCTCGTCCCATAGATAATTGGAGCGAATGATAGTGGTGTTACGAGCCGTATTACCGCCCCCCAAATAACCTTTCTCAATCACCGCAACATTGGTAATGCCATGAACCTTGGCAAGATAATAGGCCGTCGCCAAACCATGGCCACCACCACCCACTATAATCACATCGTAGTCAGCTTTGGGCTTGGGGCTGCGCCAGATTTTTTGCCAGTTTTCATGGTAGCTCAGGGCATTTTTAAGCAGGCTAAAGCCAGAGTATTTCTTCATGATCAAAACTCTTAAGAATTGCTGTTTATGGGTGCTATTGGAGCAATATACGAGGGGCCTTCGATAGAATAAAACTGACAAATAGAGGCTTAAAAGCGACAAACAAGCCAAAATACGATCAAAAACTAGGCGAAATGCCGTTTTAGTACAATTTAAAGAGTCGAATTATTGAATATAAACGCCGCAAATTGCACAATGAGGTTAAATCCAAGCTCCGCAGCGATCGTCAAAACATGGCAACTAAAGCAATCAAATCACAAAAGGCTTCTAAACCACAAAAGGCCTCTAGCCAACCAAAAGCCTTTAGCGAGAAAAAAGCCCTTAGCCAACATAAAGCCCTTAGCCAATCAAAAGCCCTTAGCGAGAAAAAAGCCCTTAGCCAGCAAAAAGCCCTTAGCCAATCAAAAGCCCTTAGCGGTTCAAAAGCCTCGCCAAATTTATCGGTGGGTTTTGTGCTTATGCCCAACTTTACTCTTCTTCCTTTTTCAGCCTTTATTGATGCTCTGCGACTGGCCGCCGATGAGAGCGATCACAGTGAGCAAGTTAACTGCCGCTGGACATTAATGGGGCCAAACACAGATAAAATTACCTCTAGCTCTGGGGTCAGCGTGCAGCCCTGGGAGACCTATCGCGACCCGGCTGAGTTTGACTACATAGTCGTGGTTGGAGGGCTGTTACCAGAAACCTTAAACGGCAGCCAACATGTGATTAACTATTTACAGCGAGCCGACCAGGCACACACGCCTATTATTGGTTTATGTACTGGCTCGTTCGCCATGATTCGCGCTGGGCTTATGGACGACCGTCGCTGCTGCGTTAGCTGGTTTCATTACAAAGATCTTACCGACCGCTACACCAACGTAACCCCGGTCGCCGACCAGCTATTTGTCGATGATGGCGACCGTATTACCTGTGCTGGCGGTGCTGTAGCAGCAGACTTGGCTGCCTATATTATTGAACGCCATTTGGGCCAGAGCTGGGCGCGCAAAAGTCTGCGCATTTTGGTGATGGATAGCCCTAGACCTCCTAATACTCCGCAGCCACAACCTACCTCAGAATACCAAGTGAACAATAAGTGGGTGGTGAAAGCCCTGCTGCTCATGGAACAAAACCTGAGCAGACCATTGGCCACCGATGATATTGCTAAGCGCATTAATATTTCCAAACGCCAGCTAGAACGATTATTTTTGGCGGACACCGGGGAAAGTTTGCAGAGGTTTTATAGAAAAATTAGGCTGAGTTACGCCCTATGGCTGTTACAAAATACCGAGCGCTCGATTACAGATATTGCCCAGGAGTGCGGCTTTGCCGATACCGCCCATTTCTCCCGAGCCTTTCGCAGTGCGTTCGAAAAAAGACCCAGTGAGTATCGTCAGGCTTAAAAAAATTATCGGGATAACTTACTGATGGTTTTTTTCTAAAGCAGCTAATATGCTCTTTATTTAAAGCGGCTAAGGGCTTCTTTATTTAAGCCCGCTAAGGAGCTCTTCATTTAAAGCGGCTAGGGGCCTTTTTATTTAAAGCAGCTAAGTAGCTCTTAATTTAAGCCCGCTAAAGTTTTTAACTCAGCGCTCGGCGTTCATTACTAGGCGGTTTTCCATATAGGTCGCTGTAGCACTTACTAAAGTGCGGTGCCGTAGAGAAACCACAGCTAATCGCCACATCAATCACAGGAATAGAGGTCTGCAATAGCAGCAGACGAGCTCGGGACAGACGCAATTCTAAGTAATAACGTGATGGTGCACAGTGTAGATAGCGATTAAATAACCTCTCTAACTGGCGTCTTGATATACCCACATACTCAGCAATCTCATCCAGACTTAAGGGCTCTTCAATGTTAGCTTCCATAAGTACCACCGCGTCCACTAAACGGGGCTGACTGGCACCAATTAAATATTGCAACGGTGCCCGCTGGGGGTCTTTTTCTGTGCGCACTCGATCGCAGGTAAACTGCTCAGAAATTTGCTGTACTAGTTGGTGGCCATGAATACTGGCCACTAGGTTGAGCATCAGATCAATGGAGCTAATACCACCTGAGCAGGTGTAGCGATCTCGATCAATCACAAACAGACTAGAGGATATATTTAACTTGGGAAACTGCTCGCGCATGCTGGCGATATTTTCCCAATGTATAGTACTGCGGTAGCCATCCAATAGTCCGGCAGCTGCTAGTACATAACTTCCAGTGCACATGGCACCCAAGGGAATACCCTTTTTATCCATAGACCGCAGCGCATCTATTACCGGTTTATCGCAGTAATTTTTGACGTTGTAACCGCCGCAAACAATCAATACATTCATATCAACTGTGGTGTGAAAGCTACCGTCCATTTTAAGTTCAAGGCCAGCACTTGAGACGACAGGCTCACCGTCTATGCTAAATACTGAATAGCGATAGAGTTCTCGACCACTGAGACGATTGGCCATCCGCAAAACAGAAACGGCATTTGAAAAAGTACTTAAGGTGTACTCGGGCATCATTAAAAAGCCGATGTGTAGTGCCACATTGGGCTCTAGGCCCTCGACTTCAACTGCATCTACGGTATGTACCATATCCACAATCCCTTCTCATGTTTTGTCTTTTGTTGTTATTGTTAAAGGCCTGAAAAGCACCCAATTTGGCACCTATGTCTATTTTCGATTATAGGCTAACAATCTGATTTTAAAGAAGGTTTTTTTACACTAACTGCAGTTTTTTTTCGCGCTAGCCCCATTGGTTTTCGAGGGACTTTTAGTGGCGAGGGCCTTTTAGTGGCGAGGGCTTTTTAGTGGTGAGGGTTTTTTAGTCACAAGAGACTGTTAGTCGCAAGAGACCTTTAGCGGCTAGGGCCTTTTAGCGACGGCGACGTTTGCGACCACCGGAGGTACTTTCCGCCAGCGGCTTGGCCTCTGGTCTGGTGACCACGGAGAATAAATTGGGAAAGGGATCAGTTTTATTGGGAAACGCCATGGCATCGACAAAATAGTCCTGAAATTTTGGCTCCAGAGCGGTTTCAATTTTTTCGATATTTTTGACTAAGGTTTCAATCACCACACGAGATTGGCGATTTAACAGCGCAATTCGCGCTCCAGTACCCGCCGCATTGCCCGCCGATGAAACATCCTCTAAAACACAGTCAGGAATCAACCCCAGCACCATGGCGTGTTGCACATTAATATGGCTGCCAAAAGCTCCGGCCAAACGGATTCGCTCGATTTTGTCGGTGCCTATATGGTCCATCAATAATTTCACCCCTGCATAAAGGGCAGCTTTAGCTAGCTGAATTTGGCGGATATCATTCTGTGTTATGAGCATCTGCGGCCCGTCATTGGCCGGACTATGAAGCAGGTAGGACCAGGTACGGTCGTTTTGAATAATTCTCGGGCTGCGGCTCGCAAGGTCACCGTCGACAATTCCATCTACCGTCACTATGCAGGCCAGATACATTTCAGCAACCACTTCAATAATGCCCGAACCACAGATACCAGTGACGCCATGGGCCTCAATAGCTTGCGTAAAACCAGCTTCATCGGACCAGAGGTCAGAACCAATCACTTTAAAGCGCGGCTCTAGGGTTTGTGGGTCTATACGCACCCGCTCTATGGCACCAGTAGCCGCCCGCTGCCCGCAACTAATCTGTGCACCTTCAAAAGCGGGGCCTGTGGGACTGGAGCAGGCAAGCAGCCGCTGGCGATTGCCCAGTACGATTTCTGCGTTGGTACCCACATCCACCAGCAATGTCATCTGGTCCTGTTCTTGGGGTTCTTCCGAGAGAATCATCCCTGCTGTATCTGCTCCCACATGCCCGGCGATACAGGGCAATATATAAATACGCCCACCACCATTAATTTTTAGATCCAACTCTGTGGCAGGCACTTCGACGGCGGCATCAGTGGTCAGAGCAAAGGGTGCGCCCCCTAATTCCACCGGGCTAATGCCCAATAATATGTGATGCATAATGGGGTTAGCGACTAGAGAGACTTCAAGAATATCCTCAACCGTGACACCTATCTCTATAGAGACTTCCGTAAACAGACTATTTAAGGCCTCGCGAATAACCAGGGTCATTTCGTCGGCCCCTTCCGGGTGCATCATCACGTAGGACACTCGACTCATAAGGTCTTCGCCAAAACGAATCTGCGGGTTCATGAGACTTGCACTAGCCAATACTTCACCACTGGAAAGATCACAGAGATGAGCGGCAATGGTTGTTGAACCCACGTCCACAGCAACGCCATAAGCCTTATCTCTAAAGCCGGGCCACAGGGCAATAATATGTTGATTGTTATAGACCGCCACGGTGATAGCGCGCTTACCTTTCGCCAAGACTGGCTGCAATGTTTTTAATAGAGCGCTATCGCAGATAAGGCTGGGCAGTTGCCACTGCTGTTCAAGTGCTTCGATCACTCGCTGCAAATCGCCCTTGGGCACATGCATGTCAGCGTCGTCTACTTGAACATAATAAAGTCGCGTGGCGGGGTCGAGAGTGATATCTCGATATTCTGCATCTTTACGCACAATTTGCCGGTGCACCTGACTCTCGGGTGGCACGTCGATCACAACATCATCTAATAGCAACGTATGGCAGCTTAGGCGACGACCATTAGCCAGCGGTGCTTTGCGCTCGCCATATTTAATTTCGGTAGCGCAGACTGGTGAGAGGTGACTACTAGAGCAATCAATTTGATGTTTGGGAAATGAGCCCTCGGCACATATAATTTGGCAGCGACCACAGAGGCCACGACCGCCGCAAACCGAGTCAATATCGACACCCAATACCCGCGCAGCATGAAGTAATGGCGTATTAACCGGAAAGCTGCCGCGCCGCCCTGAGGGCGTAAAAACAACTTTCACCATGCTGTCTGTGCTAGCCGTGCTATCCGTACTATCCCTGCCATTTGAACTATCCATGCTTTTTCCATTAGCCAAAACTTATCTAGCCTCTTTTTCTGCGGCCGCCGCGAACACGCCCTTCCCCTTCGGGAACTGGGTCGCGATAGGCTTTAATCCAGTTAGCGCAGTTGGGGTCATTACCCATCATTACATCGCCGCCGCGTACTGCCGCCATAACTTCTGGGTGTAGTGGACTAGTAATGGCTGAGGTCATACCTGCACCCATTGCCATGGTTAGAAAGGCACTGTTAATACCATTGCGGTTTGGCAGGCCAAAGCTCACATTGGATGCGCCGCAGGTGGTGTTCACTTTCAATTCTTCCCGGAGGCGACGCACTACATGCATCACTTGCAAGCCCGCAGTATTAATTGCGCCTATGGGCATTACCAGCGGGTCAACAATCACATCGCTGTAATGGATACCATAATCAGCGGCGCGCTCGACAATTTTCTTGGCGACTTTAAACCGCTCATTGGGATCTTCAGAGATACCAGTTTCATCGTTTGAAATAGCGACCACAGAGGCGCCGTATTTCGCCACTAAAGGCAATACTCGCTCTAATACTTCATCTTCCCCTGTCACTGAATTCACTAGGGCTTTTCCCTGATAAACGGCAAGGCCAGCTTCCAACGCTTCAATAATAGAGGAATCGATACTTAAAGGTACGTCGGTAATCGACTGCACCAGTTGAATGGCTTCAGCCAAAATACGGGGCTCGTCCGCCAGTGGAATGCCGGCGTTAATATCCAGCATCTGAGCACCTGCAAGTACCTGTGCCAGCGCATCGGCTTGCACACGACTATAGTCACCTACTTTCATTTCTTCGGCCAAGATTTTGCGGCCGGTAGGATTAATACGCTCACCGATAATCACAAAAGGCTGGTCAAAGCCGATTTTGACTTCTCTAGTGGCGGAACTAATAGTCGTGATGGTCATGCCGTTCTCCAAAAATTATGGTTGTGGGCGCCAGAGAGTTCTAGTTCCCAGCACCTTAGTTTTTTCTACAATTTCAGCGACCCGCTCTTCTTGTCGGTAGGCCATAATATGCACCCCGCTCGCGCCCTTTATTTCGCGAATCTCATTGATCATGTCAATACAGATATTCACGCCTTCTTGTTTTTGATCCTGTGCGCCAGCAAGTCGCTTAATAATGGAATCTGGAATATGCACGCCCGCTACATTATTTCGAATCCACTCAGCAGACTTAGCCGACGCCAGTGGCCCAACCCCCGGCAAAATAAATACCTTTTCATGCAAACCCAGATCACCTACCTTGGCCATGTACTCTTTGAGCATATCAATATCAAAGCAGTACTGGGTCTGGACAAACTGAGCACCAGCAGCGACTTTTTTGGCGAGTCGCAGAGGTCGATAATCAAAGGGCGGCGCAAAGGGGTTTGCGGCTGCGCCTAAAAAAACCTGAGGTGGCGAAGTGATTTTGCGACCGCTTAAAAACTGGCCATCATCACGCATACCACGCACCATTTGTAGGCTGGTCATGCAGTCCATATCAAATACGGGCTTAGCTTGAGGGTGGTCGCCCGACTGCACACCATCCCCAGTCAAACAGAGAATATTAGACACACCCATGGCCGAGGCACCCAGCACATCCCCCTGCATAGCAATGCGGTTTTTATCGCGACAGGAGATCTGCATAATCATCGAGTAACCTCGACGCGTTAGCAGTGCGCACATACCGACACTCGACATATGACAATTTGCGCCGGAGCCATCGGTGGCATTAATGGCATCGACATAGCCATCAAACAGCGCGGCACGATCAAACACTTCTTGGGGGTCGGCAGAATCTGGCGGTGCTATTTCAGCAGTTACCGCAAATTGGCCGGCGCGCAAAACGCGCTCCAAACGACCGGGGGAATCATGGCCTGGCAGTATTGGTAGATTCTCTCCCGCTAAGGGTTCATCGTCAAAGATCACAAACCATCTCCCGATACCAATCCCAGTCTTTTACGCACGGCCCGCAACCAGGCACTGGTGCCTTTAAGTCGCACATCAACGGGGGCCTGTATAACCTGAATAGTGGACTCTAGGTCACCCACAAGTTTACTGCCTTCCCAGGAGGTCACCCAGACGCAAACCATATCGGGATCAACCTCACAGTGACCATTACTGCGCACGCCACCACAGGGACCATTGCGCAATGTTTTTGGGCAATTCATGGGGCAGGCCATTCCCGTTTCGCCGAGTGTGCACTGGCCACAGGATTGGGAATCGAACAAAAAGCCTTTAACCACTTTTTCAATGGCGGCAAAACTTCGATCGAGACGCTGGTAACCGAGACGTTTAAGGAGTGGGTGCAGAGCCACTAAAACAGTTTCTAGGCTTTGATAGACCCGACGCAACCACCGGGCATTGTTAGCCGACCAATAACGAACGGCTTTCATGCTGACTCTACTCTAAGCCCTTTGCTCGCCACTAGGGCTGCAATATCTGCATTGGAATAGGCAGCTTCAATAGCATCGGCAAATTGCTGAGCAAGCTCCTGAGGACTACCCTGCCCCTCAATTGAACTAGTCACACGACGCCAGTCCTCTAGGTACTCATCACTACCACCCTTACCGGCACGCATAGCGGCGCGATCGATAGCGGCCTGAAAACGATGGCTCAGCATTGCCTTGCCGCGTACTCGGCCACTTTTGACCAGAATTTGAGCTGGGATATCACGCCAAAACACTTCAATTTTTTGCATCAGGTCGCTCTCTTTACACTTTATTCAATCTTCAGAATTTGTTCTTGAAGACCATTTTGTAGATCGCCATAACCAACAGCCTCATGGCGAAATTCCAAACCTAAAAACGCTGCTGCATGTTTTGCTCTGGCAACTAGGCCTGCATCTTGCCGCTGAGACAGATACACCACCAATCTGTAATGGGCGAAGTACTGGTCTCTTAGTTCCGGATATTTATCCAGTTTTAAACCTTTAATCACCAAGCGATCAAAGTGCTCAACCAAAAAATCTGTCAGGTAAAAAGTACCCAATTCCTGTTCTGCAATCTCAGTAAAACGCTGCTCACCGGCATAGAAGGAATAACAGTGGGCACCGGGCAATCGCTCTACGGTTTCGCCGGCCTCGGCTAAAACCCGATTAATTTCACCGCCAGTACCACAGTCGGCATAGGCGACAAAAATATGCTCATACTTAGCACGGTTTTGTTTAATCTTTTCTCGTAATTTCTGAGGAATCAACTTGGGTCTGTTGTGTAACTCAGCATCCAGACATTGCAGATCAATCTGGTTCCAGCCATTGAGCTTTTGCAGCCAGACAATTTCACGAGCCAATGCGCCACAGGCAATAACCAATAACTTTGCCGAGGCGCTATGGCCGGTCATTAGGCGGCCTCTAATGCTCTGCGTTCTTGCACCAGACGAATAGCTGTAGTCGCTGCATCCGCCGCATCGCGACAGTAGGCATCTGCACCAACCGCTGTACCAAACTCTTCATTGAGTGGCGCGCCGCCCACCATGACGATATATTTGTCGCGCAGTCCCTGATCTTTTAGGGCGTCGATCACGACTTTCATATAGGGCATGGTGGTGGTTAGTAGTGCAGACATTCCCAAAATATCAGGTTTGTGACGCTCTAGAGCGGCCAAGTATTCTTCCACTGAGTTATTAATACCCATATCGTGAACTTCGAAGCCAGCACCTTCCATCATCATGGCAACCAGGTTTTTACCGATATCATGGATATCGCCTTTAACCGTACCAATTACCATGGTGCCCACGGGCTTGGCACCCGTCTCGGCCAAGAGTGGCTTAAGAATAGTCATACCGCCCTTCATGGCATTGGCTGCAAGTAGCACCTCAGGCACAAACAAAATGCCGTCCCGAAAGTCAACACCAACCACGGTCATACCATCTACCAGTGCTGTAGACAGCACTTTTTCTGGGCTCCAACCACGGTCCAGCAAAATGGTGGTGCCTTCTTGAATCTCTTCTTTTAGGCCATCGTAGAGGTCATCATGCATCTGCAAAACCAGATCTTCATCGGATAACTCGGCTAGTACAATATCGTCTTCTTCAGACATAGGGTTTATTCCTCAAAAATCTTGCTTACTTAATAGTCGCGGTCTGCAAAAGAGCCTTTACGACGGGCCATATAGTCAACCAACGCTTCATCAACCGC